>NZ_JBHWKO010000009.1:0-273885 GCF_042731035.1 Streptomyces sp. NPDC059895 | reverse complement strand
GGCCCGCCCAGACCCACCCAGCCCGTCCGGCGATTGAGGACGAGGCCCGTTCAGGGCCGACGGGGGTCCAGGGGGCGGAGCCCCCTGGCGGGTCAGACCAGGTAGTCCCGGGCGATCCGCTCGGCGACCCGCTCCAGGATCGGCCCGGCCTCCGCGATGCAGCGGGCGACGTCCGGCTCGGCCTCCGTCAGCGGGTAGGCCCGCCGGATCCCGGCCCGGCCCAGCGCCTCCGGCGGCAGGGCGAGGCGTCCGCAGACGGCCACGACCTCCTTGCCGGCCGCGCGGGCGGCGGCGGCGACTCCCGCGGGCGCCTTGCCGTGCAGGGTCTGCGCGTCCAGCGAGCCCTCACCGGTGATCACCAGATCCGCCCGCTCCAGCGCCGGCGCGAACCCCAGCACGTCGAGCATGACCTCGATCCCGGCGCGGAAGCGGGCGCCGAGCAGCAGGGCGCCGTAGCCGATGCCGCCCGCGGCGCCCGCGCCGGGCGCCGCGGCGTACTCCGCGGCCTTCGGACCGACCGCGGCCTCCAGCACCTTCGCGTACCGCGCGAGCGCCGCGTCCAGCGTCTCGACGTCGTCCGGGGAGGCCCCCTTCTGCGGCCCGTACACCGCCGGGGCGCCCTTCGGGCCGGTCAGCGGGTTGTCGACGTCGCTGGCGAGGACCAGGTCGACGCAGGACAGCCGGGCGTCGAGGCCCGACAGGTCGACGCGGGCCAGATCGGCGAGTCCGCCTCCGCCCGGCGCGACCGGCTCGCCCTCCTCGTCCAGGAGGCGGGCGCCCAGCGCGGACAGCATGCCCGCGCCGCCGTCGGTGGTGGCGCTGCCGCCGACCCCGAAGACGATCGTGCGGGCGCCGGCGTCCAGCGCGGCCAGCAGCAGTTCCCCGGAACCGTACGTGGAGGCCGTGAGCGGGGCGAACACCCCGGCCGGGAGGCGCTGGAGACCGCTCGCCTCGGCCATCTCCACGACCGCCGTGTCACCGCGCAGCGCGAACGCGGCGGTGACCTCGTGGCCGAGGGGTCCGGCGACCCGTACCTCCCGGCGTTCGAATCCGGCCGCGACCGCCGCGTCGACCGTGCCGTCGCCGCCGTCGGCGACCGGCAGGGTCTCGACCTCGGCCTCCGGTACGACCCGGCGCAGCCCGGCCGTCACCCGCTCGGCGACCTCCACGGCCGTCAACGAGCCCTTGAACTTGTCCGCGGCCACGAGCACCCTGTGAGTGCCCTGCGCTTCGGCGTCCGCCACCTTGCTCCCCTTGCTCTCCGGGCCCCTCGCACGTCGGGGCCAGTCGCGCCGCAGTGACCTTAACCGCAGGACGCCTCCGCCGTCATGCCCTGCCCGGCCCTCGAACAGCGACGGAGCCGCACGGCGGCCCCGGAAACGGGTACTCCGCAGCCATGACCCCTGTGGGCACCGATCACGAGTGCGCCGACCGCGTCCTCGGCGGCTGGCTCGGCCGGATCGCCGGCAACATGCTCGGCAAACCGGTCGAGCAGGGAGACGTGTGGACGCGCGAGCGCATCGACCGCTATCTGCGGCGGGCCGCCGCCCTGCCGCTCACCGACTACCTGCCGGCGCCGGCCCCCGGGGACGACGACGCGCCGCTGCGCCCCGAGTGGCGCCACTGCGTACGCGGCCGCATCCACGGCAGTTGCCGCGACGACGACATCGACTACGCCATCCTCGGCCTGGACCTGCTGGAGACGTACGGCTTCGGCTTCACCACCGAGCGGGTCGGCGAGCTGTGGCTGCTGCGGCTGCCGTACCTGCAGACGTTCACGGCGGAGCGGGCCGCGTACCGCAACCTCGCCAACGGGCTGAAACCGCCGCTGACGGCGACGTACGACAACCCCTACCAGGAGTGGATCGGCGCGCTGATCCGCGCCGACGTCTACGGCTGGACCTGCCCCGGCGTCCCGTACCGGGCCGCCGCGCTGGCCCGCCGCGACGCCGTGCTGTCCCACACCGGCAACGGTGTGTACGGCGCGATGTGGGCGGCGGCGCTGATCTCGGCGGCGTTCACGGCGCCGACGGTCCGGCACGCCGTCGGGGAGGCGCTGGCCGTGATCCCGGCGAGCTGCCGGCTCGCCCGCGCCGTACGCCGTGTCGTCTCCCTCCACGACACCCGCCTGTCCTGGGAGGACACGCTGACCACGGTCGCCGAGGAGACGGCGGGCCTCGGCTGGATCCACACGGTGCCGAACGCGGCCGTCCTCACCGCCGGGCTCCTGTACGGCGACGGCGACTTCACGCGGACGCTCGCGCTGACCGTCCGCGGCGGCCTGGACACCGACTCCAACGGCGCGACGGCCGGTTCGGTCGCCGGGGTCCTGACCGGTGCGCGGGCCATCCCCGGCCAGTGGACAAAACCGTTGGAGGACACCGTGCGCAGCGCGGTGTTCGGTTTCGACCGGGTGCGGATCAGTGAGCTGGCGGAGCGGACGCTGCGGCTGGTGGGGGCGGACGCGCCGTGACCGGGCCCGTCCCCGCTCCCGTGCGCCGCACAGTGAGCCGGGTGGGCGGCGCGGGGCCTGGTTACCCTTCCAGGATGACCACTGCTGAGACTTCCTTCGCCGCCTACATCGCCTCCCTCCCCCGCGTCCTGGCCGGCGCCGCGGTGCTGTTCCGGGACGGCGAGGGGCGGGTGCTCCTGGTCGAGCCCAACTACCGCGAGGGGTGGACGCTGCCGGGCGGCACGATCGAGTCCGACGACGGCGAGACCCCGCGCCAGGCGGCCCGCCGCGAGACGCTCGAGGAGATCGGCCTGGACCGCGAACCGGGCCGGCTGCTCACGGTGGACTGGGCGCACGGCACGAACCGGCCGCCCCTGGTGGCGTACGTCTACGACGGCGGGATCCTCACCGACGACGACCTCAAGGCGATCCGGCTGCAGGAGGAGGAACTGCTGTCCTGGCGGCTGGTGCCGCGCGCGGACGTCACCGACCACCTGCGGGGCTCGCTGGGCCTGCGCGTGCTGGCCGCGCTGGACGTCCTGGCGGACGGCTCGGGGACGGCCGAGCTGGAGAACGGCCACCGGGTGGCGTGAGCGGGGGCCGGCCCGACCCGGCAGGAGCCGATCCGACCCGGCGGGGGCGGGGGCCGGGGCGCCGACCGTCCGATATCCGTTCGCCGACGCCGGATCTCCCGCCCTACCCTCGGCGACATGGCCAAACCCCTCGTCGCCCTCCTCAGCGGCGCCGGCATCTCCACCGACTCCGGCATCCCCGACTACCGCGGCCCCGACGGGCTGTGGCGGCGGGACCCGGAGGCGGAGAAGCTCGTCACGTACGAGTACTACATGCGGGACCCGGAGATCCGGCGGCGGTCCTGGCAGATGCGGCGCGAGAGCCGAGCGCTCCGGGCGGAGCCGAACGCGGCACACCGGGCGGTGGCCGAACTGGAACGGTCCGGGGTGCCGGTGCGGGTGATCACGCAGAACGTGGACGGGCTGCACCAGCTCGCCGGGATGCCCGCCCGCAAGGTGCTCGAACTGCACGGCACCGCGCACGGCGTGGTGTGCACCCGGTGCCACGCGCGCGGACCGATGCGGGACGCGCTCGCTCGCGTGGAGGCCGGTGAGGACGATCCGCCGTGCCTCGGATGCGGCGGCATCCTGAAGTCCGCGACCGTCATGTTCGGCCAGCGCCTCGACCCGATGGTCCTCGGCGACGCCGTCGCCGTCACCAAGGCCTGCCACATCTTCATCGCCGTCGGCACCAGCCTCCAGGTCCAGCCGGCGGCGGGTCTCGCGGGCGTCGCCGCCGACCACGGCGCCCGTCTGATCATCGTCAACGCCGAGCCGACACCGTACGACGGGATCGCCGACGAGGTCGTACGGGAGCCGATCGGGACCGCGCTGCCCCGGCTGCTGCGGGACCTGGGCCGGGGGTAGGCCGAGGTCAGGCCGGGGTCGGGCCGGGCCTAGAACAGGGTCGTTCCGCTCTCGAAGGCCAGGAGGCGGTGTTTGCGGGCGAGGCCGCCGCCGTAGCCGGTGAGGCCGCCGTCGGCGCCGACGACGCGGTGGCAGGGGACGATGATGCCGACGGGGTTCCTGCCGTTGGCGAGGCCGACGGCGCGGGAGGCGGTGGGGGTGCCGAGGGTCCGGGCGAGTTCGCCGTAGGTGCGGGTCTCGCCGTAGGGGATGGTGCGGAGTTCGGCCCAGACCGCGCGCTGGAAGGGGGTGCCGTGCAGGCGGAGCGGGAGGGTGAAGTGCTTCAGCCCGCCGTCGAAGTACGCCTCCAGTTGGTCCCGGGCCTCGGTGAGGAGGGTGTCGTCGCGGGGGCCGAAGGTCTCCTGCGGTGGGCGGTGGCGTTGTTCGGTCATGTAGAGGCCGCACAGGACTCCGTCGTCGGCGACGAGGGTGAGGGGGCCGTAGGGGCTGTCGACGAGCGTGTGCCGCTTCGTGGTGCTCGTGGTGGTCAGGGGGGTGGTCGTGGGGGTGCGCATCGTCGGTCCTCACACGGGCAGGGAGTTGATCGGGTGGCTGTCGGTCGCCCACAGGTACTGGACGGCGTAGGCCCGCCAGGGGCGCCACGCCGCCGCGCGGGCCGTGAGCGCCGCCGGGGTGGAGGGCAGGCCCAGGTCGCGGGCGGCGCGGCGGATGCCCAGGTCGGTGGGGAGGAAGGCGTCGGGGTCGCCCAGGGCGCGCAGGGCGATGACGTCGACGGTCCAGGGGCCGAAGCCGGGGAGGGACAGCAGGCGGGCGCGGGCGTCCGCCCAGTCGCTCTCCACGCCCAGGTGCAGGGATCCCTCGGCGAGGTGCCGTACGAGGGTGGTGAAGGTGGTGCGGCGGGTGCGGGGCATCGCCAGGGACCCGGGGTCGAGCGCGGCGAGGGCCTCGGGGGTCGGGAAGAGGTGGGTGAGGCCGCCGTCGGGGTCGTCGACGGGGTCGCCGTGGGCGGTGACCAGGCGGGCCGCGTGGGTGCGGGCGGCCGCCGTGGACACCTGCTGGCCCAGGACCGCCCGGACGGCGAACTCCGCCTCGTCCACCGTGCGCGGGACACGGCGGCCGGGCGCCTTGTCGACCAGCGGCGCGAGCTGCGGGTCGGTGCGCAGGTGGTCGTCGACGGCGACCGGGTCGGCGTCCAGGTCGAGCAGGCGCCGGCAACGGCTGATGGCGACGGTGAGGTCGCGCAGGTCGGTGAGGGTGAGCCGGCAGCCGATGTGGTCGGGGTGCGGGGTGAGCGCCACGATGCCGTGTCCGTACGGCAGGCGCAGCGTGCGCCGGAACGCTCCGTCGCGCCACTCCTCCACCCCGGGCACGCCGGTCGCGGCGAGGTGACCGAAGAGGTTGTCGGGGTTGAGGGGCGCGCGGAACGGCAGGCGGAGGTGGAGCGTCCCGGCGGTGGGGGACGCCGGGCGCGGGGCGCCGCTCCGCTTCGGGGCCCGGGCGCGCAGGTCGCTCGGGGAGAGCGCGAACACCTCGCGCACCGTGTCGTTGAAGGTGCGGACGGAGGCGAAGCCGGCGGCGAACGCCACGTCCGCCATGGGCAGGTCGCTGGTCTCGATGAGGAGGCGGGCGGTCTGGGCGCGCTGGGCGCGGGCCAGGGCGAGGGGGCCGGCGCCGAGTTCGGCGAGGAGCTGGCGTTCCACCTGGCGGGTGCTGTAGCCGAGGCGGGCGGCGAGTCCGGGCACCCCTTCGCGGTCGACGACGCCGTCGGCGACGAGCCGCATGGCGCGGGCGACGAGGTCGGCGCGGTGGTTCCACTCCGGGGAGCCCGGGCTGGTGTCGGGCCGGCACCGTTTGCAGGCCCGGAAACCGGCCTGCTGGCAGGCGGCGGCGCTCGGGTGGAAGGTCATGTTCTCCGGCTTGGGCGCCACGACCGGGCAGCTGGGCCGGCAGTAGATCCCGGTGGTCGAGACCGCCGTGAAGAACCAGCCGTCGAACCGCGCGTCCTTCGACCGCACGGCGCGCAGGCAGCGCTCCCGGTCGGTGTGCATCCCGTTCCGCATGTCCTCAGCATCGGCCACCGGCCCGGGGCGGCGCTGGCGAGAATCCGACATCGACCTGGTGTGGCCGGTGCCTTCCCGATTCGCCGTCCCGGTCCCTACTGCTGCCAGGCGCGGTCGCGCAGCAGCCGCAGTCCGTTGAGTCCGACCAGTACGGTCGACCCCTCGTGCCCGGCCACCCCGAGCGGCAGCGGCAGGTGGCCGACGAGGTCCCACAGCACCAGGCCGGTGATGAAGGTCCCCGCGATCACCAGGTTCTGCACCACCAGCCGGCGCGCGGTCCGCGACAGCCGTACGACGGCCGCGACCGTGGTGAGGTCGTCGCGGACGACGACGGCGTCCGCGGTCTCCAGGGCCAGGTCGGAACCGGCCCGGCCCATGGCCAGGCCCGCGTGGGCGGCGGCGAGCGCGGGCGCGTCGTTGACGCCGTCCCCGACGAACAGCACCCTGCGGCCGGAGAGCTGGAGCTCGCGCACGGCGTCGGCCTTGTCCTGCGGGAGCAGGCCGGCGCGGACGTCCGTGATGCCGGTGGCGTCGGCGACGCGGGCGGCGGCCCGGGCGTTGTCGCCGGTGAGGAGGACCGGGGCGGTGCCGGTGAGGGCGGTGAGCGCCTCGGTGGCGGCGGGGGCGGCGGGGCGCAGGCGGTCGGTGAGGGTGAGGGTGCCGGCGGGGGCGCCGTCGACGCGCACCAGGACCACGGTCCCCTCCGTCTCAAGGGCCGCCGGGGTGTGGCCGGTGTCCGCCCGGCCCACGGTGTCCGCCCGGCCCACGGTGACGGACCGGCCCTCGACGAGGGCCGTGACGCCCTGTCCGGGTGTCGCCGTGAAGTCCTCGGCGGGGGCGATCCGCAGGCCCCGCCCGCGCGCCGCCGCCACGACGGCGCGGGCCAGCGGATGCTCGCTGGGGTGCTCGGCGGCCGCGGCGAGGGCGAGGAGGGCGTCCTCGTCGATGCCGGATCCGGGCAGCGGGGTGACGGCCGTGACCTCGGGGGCGCCCTCGGTGAGGGTGCCGGTCTTGTCGAGGGCCGCGGTGTCGGTCTCGCCGAGGCGTTCCATGGCGACCGCGGACTTGACCAGGACGCCGTGGCGGCCGGCGGTGGCGATGGCGGACAGCAGGGGCGGCATGGTGGCGAGGACGACGGCGCACGGCGAGGCGACGATCATGAAGGTCATGGCGCGCAGCAGGGCGTCGGTGAGCTGCGCGCCGAAGGCGAGCGGCACGCCGAAGACGGCGAGGGTGGCGGCCACGACGGCGACGGCGTAGCGCTGCTCGATCCGCTCGACGAACAGCTGGGTGGGCGCCTTGGTGCGGGAGGCCTCCTCGACCAGGGTGACGATGCGGGCGATGACCGAGTCGGCGGGGTCGCGTGCGACGCGGACGCGGAGGGCTCCGGTGCCGTTGAGGGTGCCGGCGAAGACCTCGTCGCCGGGGCGCTTGACGACGGGCAGGGGTTCGCCGGTGATGGTCGCCTGGTCGGCCTCGCTGACGCCGTCGACGACGCGCCCGTCGGCGCCGATGCGCTCCCCCGGGCGGACGAGCAGCAGGTCGCCGACGGCGAGAGCGGCGGCCGGGACGGTCTCCTCGCCGCCGTCGGTGAGCCGGGTCGCGGTGTCGGGCGCGAGGTCGAGGAGACCGCGGACGGAGTCGGCGGTGCGGGCGGTGGCCAGGGCCTCCAGGGCGCCGGAGGTGGCGAAGATGACGATGAGGAGGGCGCCGTCGAGGACCTGGCCGATGGCGGCGGCGCCGAGCGCGGCGACGATCATCAGCAGGTCGACGTCGAGGGTCTTCCGGCGCAGCGCCCGCAGCCCTTCGAGGGCGGGTTCCCAGCCGCCGGTGACGTAGGCGACCGCGTAGGGGACCGCGGACGCCCAGGCCGGTGTGCCGCCGGCGTCCAGCGCGAGTCCCAGCAGGAAGGCGAGGGTGGCGGCGAGGGCCCAGCGGGCCTCGGGGAGGGCGAGGATCCGGGTGCGGCGCCGCGGGGGCGCCGGGGCGGTCGCGGTGGCCGGTGCGGAGGTGAGGGTGGTGGACACGCGGCCACGATACAGGAACACATGAAGAGTCATTCATTCATTCATGTACGGTGGGTAAGATGGCCCGCATGGGTCATGGAGCCGTCACCCCCGCAGCCACCGAGCGCGTCCGTCTGGACGCGGTCAACGTGGCCAAGGTGGCCACCACCCTCCAGGCCCTGTCCACCCCCTCACGCCTGCTGATCCTCGCCCGGCTGCGGGAAGGGCCGCTGCCCGCGACGGAGCTGGCGGCCGAGGTGGGGATGGAGCAGTCGGCGTGCTCGCACCAGTTGCGGCTGCTGCGCAACCTGGGCCTGGTGGTGGGCGAGCGGCGCGGCCGCTCGGTCGTCTACGCGCTGCACGACCACCATGTCGCCGAACTCCTCGACCAGGCCGTCTACCACGTGGAGCATCTGCGGCTGGGCATCAGCGACACCGCCGAGCAGGAGGACCGGTAGGGCCGGACGCCCTTCTCGCGCCGGCCCCCCTGCCACCCGGCGGGGACGGCGGCCCGCGACCCCGCGCCACCGTACGCGCGGCGGCCCGCGACCCCGCACCGCCGTACGCGCGGCGGCCCGCGACCCTACGACGCCGTACGCGCGGCGGTCAGCGCCCAGATCACGTACACGTCGACCCCCATGATCACGACCGACCAGAACGGTTCGTAGGGCAGGAACAGGAACTGGGCGACCAGGCCGAGCGCGGCCAGGAAGACGCCCGGGAAGCGGGCCCAGGCGGCGCCCCTGAGCAGGCCCGCGCCGGTGACGGCGGCCAGGACGCCGAGAACGACGTGGACGGCGCCCCAGACGGTGAGGCTCAGCGCGTAGACGTACGGGCCGACCCGGGTGTAGACCTCGTCCCCGGCCAGCGCGGCGATGCCCTGCAGGACGGCGAGGACGCCACCGCACAGCATCAGGACGCCGGCGAAGGAGACGCCGCCGGCGATCCGGGCGTCGCGCGGGGAGGGGCGGCGGGGGCCGCCGCGCGGGGTCGACCAGGCGGTGCCGATCTCGCCCTGCGGGCTGCCGGACGGCGTCGGCCGGTGCGGGTTCGGGCCGGGGTGGGAGGTCATGGCCGGACGTCCCTTCCGTGGGGCTCCGTGGGCTCCGTGCGTTCCGTGGGCTCCCTTGCAGGACACCCCGGACGTCCGTCGGAGGCGAGCGCGGCCGGGCCGTCCGGGTGAACGGCCCGGCCGGCCGCCCTCACATGTTGATCATGTGGCCGGCGAGGCCGTGGACGGCCTCCTTGACGGCCTCGCTCAGGGTCGGGTGGGCGTGGACGTTGCGGGCGACCTCGTGGACGGTGAGGTCCCACTGCTGGGCCAGGGTCAGCTCGGGCAGCAGCTCGGTGACGTCGGGGCCGATGAGGTGGCCGCCGATGAGCTCGCCGTGCGTCGCGTCGCTGATCAGCTTGACGAAGCCGGTGGTGTCGCCGAGGCCGTGGGACTTGCCGTTGGCGCTGAAGGGGAACTTCGCGACCTTGACGTCGTACCCGAGGTCGCGGGCCTGGGCCTCGGTGTAGCCGAAGCTGGCGATCTGGGGCTGGCAGAAGGTGGCCCGGGGGATCATGGCGTAGTCGAGCTCCATGGTCTCCGCGTCCGCGAGGGTCTCGGCGGCGATCACGCCCATCGCCTCGGCGGCGTGCGCGAGCATCAGCTTCGCGGTGACGTCGCCGATGGCGTACAGGTGCGGCACGGAGGTGCGGCAGCGGCCGTCGACGTCGATCGCGCCGCGCTCGGTGACGCGGACGCCGGTGTTCTCCAGGCCGTAGCCGGTCACGTTCGGGGCGAAGCCGATCGCCTGGAGGACCTTGTCGGTCTCCAGGACGTGCTGGGCGCCGTCCTTGCCGGTGACGGTGACGCGGACCCGGGGGCCGGACTCGTCGATGGACTCGACGCGGGTGGAGGTGAGCACGTCGATGCCCAGCCTGCGGTACTGCCGGGCGAGTTCGGCGGAGACCTCGGCGTCCTCCAGCGGGGCCATGCGGTCCAGGAACTCCACGACGGTGACCTTCACGCCGTAGTTGTGCAGCACGTAGGCGAACTCGACGCCGATCGCGCCGGCGCCCGCGACGACGATCGACTCCGGGAGGTCGTCGGCGAGGATCTGCTCCTCGTACGTCACCACGCGGGAGGTGCGGCGGGTGCCGGGCAGGAGCTTCGGGGTGGCGCCGGTGGCGATGACGCAGTGGTCGAAGCCGATCGTGCGGGTCTCGCCGTCGTAGCCGGCGACCTGGAGGGTGTGCGGGTCGAGGAAGGTGCCGCGGCCGTCGAACTCGGTGATCTTGTTCTTCTTCATCAGGTAGTGGACGCCCTTGACCCGGCCGTCCGCGACCTTGCGGCTGCGGCGGAACGCCTCGCCGTAGTCGAAGGAGACCTGGCCGTCGATCCTGATGCCGAAGGTCTTCGCCTCGTGGGTGAGGAGGTGGGCGAGTTCGGCGTTGCGCAGGAGGGCCTTGGTGGGGATGCAGCCCACGTTCAGGCAGACGCCGCCCCAGTACTTCTCCTCGACGACGGCGACGCGTCTGCCCAGCTGGGCTGCGCGGACCGCGGCGACGTAGCCGCCGGGGCCGGCACCGAGGACCACGACGTCGAAGCGTTCGTCCTGCTCGGCCATGGAACGTCCCTCTTCCTTCGGCTGGTGGGGGTGCTGGTGGTGCTCCGGTCTGCTTCCGTGCGCCCGTTCGGTGAGGATTGTTCCACCGCTGCGGGGGCGGGGCCCGCCGGGCGGCCGGCGGGCCCCGCCGCCCGGCTACCCGACGGCCGTCGGCCGGCGCCAGGCCGCCGTCGCCCGCCCGACGCCGGTCAGCGGGCGCAGCCGGTAGGTGTAGGCGTAGTCGTGGTCGGCGAACAGCTTGTACTCGTCGTGGGTGTGGGCGCCCCAGCTGTTGTCGCCGCCGACACCCATCTGGCGGTGGCTCAGGCGCAGCACGACCTCCTCGCGCGGGGTGAGCTGGTAGTCGTGGCGGAGCCCGGCGGACAGGTCCTCGGGGGTGAAGTGGGAGGCGTTGACCTCCAGCAGGGGCTCGCCGGTGGCGAGCAGGCCGACGCCGTCGCGGTCGGTGAGGGCGACCCAGCGGACGTCGGTCTTGTTGCCGTTCTCCTGCGGGCGGATGTAGGGGGTCCACTGCTCGGAGACGGTCCCCGAGTACCGGCCGACGTCGGTGCCGTCGTTGCGGTCCCAGTGGTTCTCCTCGGGGCCGCGCCCGTAGTAGTGCAGGTGCTCCAGCCGGGCGGGCAGGAACAGCAGGCTGCCCACCTCCGGGAGGTACGGCAGGCTCGCGGCGCCCGGGTGCAGGGTGTGGTCGACCTTGATCTCGGCGTTGCCGAAGACGGTGTAGGTGGTGGTGTACGCCGACGTCACCGTCGTCGGGAGCGTGCCGGCGACCCTGATCTCCACGGCCCGGTCCCGCAGGGCGCGTACGCGGACGCCGGTCACGGTGCGGTGCGCGCCGGCGTCGCGCCAGGTCCGGTTGCGGGTGTGCTGGCCGTTGCCCTTGTCGTTGTCGGTGGGCGCCCGCCAGAAGTTGGGCGCGGGGCCGGCGACGATCAGGGAGGTGCCGGCGGCCTCGTAGGAGGTGATGACGCCGGTGCGCTTGTCGACGGTGACGGAGAAGTCCCGGCCGGTGACGGTGACGTCGGTGGGACCGTCGTCGTGGGTGAGGGCGGGGACGCCGGACAGGGGCACGGGTGTCACGGGCGGGCTGCCGGCGTCGAGCGGGAGCTGGTGGCGGGCCACCTCGAAGCCGGCCCGCGCCCACGGGGTGGACTCCCGCAGGGTGAAGGAGAGTTCGAGGAAGTACTCGGTGCCGGGCTCCGGGGCGGCCGGGAGCCGGACGGGGACGGTGATGTCCTTGGAGGTCAGGGGCGGCACGTCCAGCTGACCGCGGGTCAGTTCGCCGTGGCGCACCGCCGTGCCGTCGGCGACGAGGGTCCACCGTCCGCGGAAGTCCCTGAGGTCGGTGAAGAGGTACTCGTTGGTCAGCGTGACCGTGCCCGCCGGGCGCCCGGGCACCGGTGCCGCGCCGACCGCCTGGTAGACCCGCTTGACCTCGGCGGCCTTGCCGGTGTGGCCCCGGTCGGCGGTGACGATGCCGTCCGCGACGAAGCTGCCGTCGTTGGGCAGGTCGCCCCAGTCGCCGCCGTAGGCGAAAAAGGTCTTCTCGCGCGGCCGCTCCTCGGCCACGGCGACGGTGGCCGCGTCGAACCAGAACCGCACGCCGTCGTCGCCGGGGCCGCGGCCGTCGTCGGCGAGTTCGGCGGCGGTGAGGGCGCGGGCGTGGACGCCGGCCCGGCGGATGGTGCCGCTGAACTCGCGGGTGTGGTTGTCGGTGTCGTTGCCGAGCGCGAGGGGGGCGGTGTTGACGGCGGGGCGGCCGGTGGTGGCGCGGGTGGCCCGTACCGCGCCGTCGACGTACAGGGTGAGGGTACCCGCGTCGGCGTCGAAGACGCCCGCGACGTGGTGTTCGCGGCCGGTCCAGTCGTCGGGCAGGGCCCAGCCGGCGGTGATCCACCGGCTGCCGTCGTGGAGGAGGAACTCCAGGGTGCGGTGGGTCTGCTTCAGCGCGTACTGGGTGTCGCCCTTGGCGATGATCGGCTGGTGGTAGCCGGTGACGTGCGGGGTGACCCAGGCCTCCAGGGTGAGGGATCCGGTGAGGTCCAGGCTCGGGTCGCGGGCGAAGACGGTGGCGCCGCGGACTCCCCGGACCCGGTCGAAGGTGCCGCTGGAGGCCATCAGCTCGCCGCGCAGCCGGCCGGGTCCGGTCTCGGTGAACAGGGTGCGCACGGGGGTGGGCCAGTACAGGGACTGGTCGACGAAGTCCCAGATCCAGCCGCCCTGGAGGACGTCGTGGCGGCGGACGACGTCCCAGTACTTCTTGAGGTTGCCGTTGGAGTTCCCCATCGCGTGGGAGTACTCGATCATGACGTACGGGCGGGTGTCCGTGGTGTCCTCGGCGCGCTGCTCGACCCGGGCGGGTGTCTCGTACATGCGGGAGCGGATGTCGCTGACGCCGGGGCTGTCGTCGCCCTCGTACTGGATGACGCGGGTGGGGTCGTAGGAGCGGATCCAGTCGTACATGGCGGTGAAGGTGGTGCCGGCGCCGGCCTCGTTGCCGAGGGACCACAGGACGACCGAGGCGTGGTTCTTGTCGCGGTGGACCATGTTCTGGGCGCGGGCCACGCAGGCGGCGGTCCAGTCTGGGTGGTCGCCGGGGTACCGGGAGCGGATGCCGTGCGTCTCCAGGTTGGTCTCGTCGACGAGGTAGAGGCCGTACTCGTCGGCCAGTTCGTACCACTGCGGGTTGTTGGGGTAGTGGGAGGTGCGGACGGAGTTGATGTTCAGGCGCTTGATGAGCCTGATGTCCTCGACGAGGTCCGCGCGGGTGAGGGCGGTGCCGCGGGCCGGGTGCATCTCGTGCCGGTTGGTGCCGCGGAAGGAGACGGGCCGGCCGTTGACGCGCATCAGCCCGTCCTGCAGGGCGAACTCGCGCAGGCCGACCCGGTGCGACAGCGTCTCGATGATCCGGCCGGCGGGGTCGCGCAGCCGCAGGACGGCGGTGTACAGGTACGGGTGCTCCGCCGACCAGAGGCGGGGGGCGGGTACGGCCTTCGCCGCCCGGACGGTCGTCTCCCCGCCGGGGGTGAGGTCGACGGGCTGCTGGAGCGGGCGGGACCACACGGGATGGCCGTCGGCGTCGTACAGGAGGGTGTCGACGGTGTACCGCGCGCCGGCCGGGTCCCGGCCCCCGGATCCCCCGCGGGGTCCGCCGCCGTAGTCCCGCACGCTCGCCGTGACCGACAGCCGCGCGGAGGTGTGGTCGTCGCCGAGCGGGGTGTCCAGCTTGAAGTCCCGCAGGTGCACGGCCGGGGTGGAGTACAGGTAGACCGAGCGGAAGATGCCGCTCAGCCGGATCATGTCCTGGTCCTCCAGCCAGTCCCCGTCGCAGTAGCGGTAGACCTCCACGGCGATCTGGTTGGTGCCCGGCCGGAGGCGGTCGGTGATGTCGTACTCGGCGGGGGTGTAGGAGTCCTCGTGGTAGCCGGTCAGCTCGCCGTTGATCCAGACGTAGTGGGCGGACTTGACGCCCTCGAAGTGCAGGAAGACGCGCCGGCCGGCCCACTCCCCGGGCACGGTGAAGGTGCGCCGGTACTGGCCGACGGGGTTGTAGCGGGTGGGTGCGGCGGGGGGCTGCGGATCCTCGCCCAGGCCGTTGGGGCCCCAGTAGGGGTAGGTGATGTTGAGGTAGATGGGGCGGTCGTGGCCGTGCAGCTGCCAGACGGAGGGGACGGGGATCGTCTCCCAGGAGGTGTCGTCCAGGTCGGTGCGGTGGAAGTCGACGTCGCGCTCGTCGGGGCGCTCGGCGTAGGCGAATCTCCACGTCCCGTCGAGGTCGAGCCGGTACGGGGAGCGGGTGCGGTCGGCGGCCAGGGCCTGGTCGAGGCCGGCGTACGGCATGAGGGTGGTGTGCGGGGGTTCGGTGCCGAGCCGGAAGACGTCGATGCGGCCGTTCCACTCCGGGGTCGCGTCCGCCGCGGCCGCCCGCCGGGCGGCGGAGGGGGCGGAGAGGGCGAGCGCGCCGAGTACGGCGGCGGATCCTTCGAGGAGACGGCGACGGCTGACGACCGCCCGCTGGGGGCGGTCCGGCCGGTCCATGGACGACACGTACGGGTGCGACATGACCATGACCTTCCTCGGGGCGAACCGTGCGGCTGCACGGGACGGAGGGTGCGTCAGATCTTGTCCACCGCGGTCAGGAAACCGGACAGGGACGCGCCGGGGAGGGCCCGATATCAACTCCCTTCGGCGCAACGCGACTTGGTGCCGGCCGCCGAAGAGAGTCGCCGTCGTCAGTACACGTCCCGCACGTACCGCTTGTCGGAAGCGAGCTGCTTGACGTACGCCGCGGCCTCCTCCTCCCCCAGGCCGCCGTGGACGACGGCGATGTCGCGCAGCGCCCGGTCGACGTCCTTGGCCATGCGGGAGGCGTCGCCGCACACGTAGAAGTGGGCGCCGTCCCGGAGCCAGGACCACAGCTGGGAGCCGTGCTCGCGCATCCGGTCCTGCACGTACACCTTGGCCCGCTGGTCGCGGGAGAAGGCCGTGTCCAGACGGCCGAGGGTGCCGTCGGCCAGGAGGGCGGTCAGCTCCCGCTCGTAGTAGAAGTCGGTCGCCCGGTGCTGTTCGCCGAAGAACAGCCAGTTCGGCGCCCGGTGCCCGCGCGCCCGGCGCTCCTCCAGGAAGCCGACGAACGGGGCGACGCCGGTGCCGGGACCCACCATCACCATCGGCACCGCCGGGTCGGCGGGCGGCCGGAAGTGCGGGGAGCGCTGCACGTGCACCGGGACCTCGGTGCCGGGCTCGGCGTCCGCGAGGAAGGGCGAGCAGACGCCCTGGCGGGGCCGGCCGGCCAGGTTCTCGTACCGGACGACCGAGACG
Organism: Streptomyces sp. NPDC059895; assembly: GCF_042731035.1. Lineage (NCBI taxonomy): Bacteria > Bacillati > Actinomycetota > Actinomycetes > Kitasatosporales > Streptomycetaceae > Streptomyces > Streptomyces sp. NPDC059895. Next base: position 258,492 of record NZ_JBHWKO010000009.1, on the reverse strand, counting down.
GTGAGGGAGACCAGGTGGGGGTCGGTGAGCGGGCTGGAGGAGATGGAGTACAGCCGGGGCTGGAGGCGGCCCAGCGTCTCGGTCCACTCCTGCGCCCCGGCCCGGATCCCGAACTCGGCGGCCACGTCGACGGCCTGCCGGCCCCAGGACCACTTCGCCAGCTCGTCCTTGTTGTCCGGGCGCAGCAGCTTGCGCAGCTCGCGCGGGTCGCGGGCGCGGTCGGCGGTGAACCGCAGCAGGGCCGGCGATATCCGGGTGATGTCGAGGTGGCGCAGCAGGGCCTCGCCGAGGGCGACCTCGCCGACGCCGTTCACCCGTACGGCCGCGTCCGCGTCCAGACCGGTGACGGCCAGCCACTCCTCCACCAGCGCCGGGGAGTTCAGGGGCCGGACGCCGAGGGCGTCGCCGGCCTCGTAGAGGAGCGGGGTGTCGCTGTCGCGGGTGTCGAAGGTGAAGCGGCGCACCTCCTTGCCGGAGCCGGGCAGGCTGAGCAGGCGGTTGCCGGTGAGGCGGGCGGCGACGGGGGCGGGCCGCTTGGCGCGGGACCGGGCGGGCGCCGGGGAGAGAGCCGGGGAGGGGGAGGGGGAGGGGGAGGGGGCGGCCTGGACCCGGGCGGGAACCGGGGAGGGCGAGAGCTGGGCCGGGGCCGGTTCCGTGGCGTCCTTGAGCGCGGTGAGCACCTGGTCCAGCCAGGCCTCGGCCTGCGGCTCGTAGTCCGGTTCGCAGTCGGTGCGCGGCGCGAGCCGCACCGCGCCCAGCTCGTCCATACGGTGGTCCAGGCGGCGGCCGTGCCCGCAGAAGTCGTCGTAGGAGGAGTCCCCGAAGGCCAGGACGGCGTAGCGGCGGCCCGCCAGGCGCCCGGCGTCGAGGGTGGTCAGGCCGTCCCAGAAGCCGGCGCCGTTGTCGGGGGCGTCGCCGTCGCCGAAGGTGCTGGTGATCAGCAGCAGGTCGGCGCCCGCGGGCAGGGCGGCGGGGTCGGCCTCGTCCATGGCGACGAGGGAGGTGCTGTGGCCGCCGGCGGTGAGCCGTTCGGCGGTGGTGGTGGCGAAGTCCTCGGCGTTGCCGGTCTGCGAGGCCCACAGGATGACGATCCGGCGCCCCGGGGACGGCTCGGAGCCGCCGTCGGGGGCGGTGCGGGAGTACATGCCGGCCAGGGTGCCGTTGACCCACAGGGCGTGCTCGGGGCTGAACGGGGCGTCCGGGGGCAGGACGGGGACGCCGGGGGCGCCGGCCGGGATGCCGGCGAGGAAGCCGACCAGGTACTGCCGCTCCCGCTCGCTCAGGACGGGCGGCGGGGCGGGGTCCAGGCCGAAGACGGCGGCGGCGGAGGGCTGGACGGCGGTCGGCACGAGCACCCGCGCACCGGTCACCGGCGCCGCCGGTGCGCCCGCCGCGGCCGGTACGCCCACCGCGCCCGGTACACCCGCCGCGGCCGGCGCCGTCGCGGTCCGTACCGTCACCGGCGTCGACACCTTGGTCAGCGACACCGCGCACACCTTCAGCTCGGGCTGGAAGGAGAGCGGGTCGACGGCGTCACCGGTGACCGCGTTGACGCTGAGGTACTCCCCGAACAGGTCGTTCCAGTGGAACGGCGCGAAGCAGGAGCCGGGCAGCACCCGGTCGGTGACGACGGCGGGCAGCACGGCCCGGCCGCGCCGGGAGGCGACCTCCACCGAGTCGCCGTCGGCGATGCCGAGCCCGGCGGCGTCCTCGGGGTGCAGCTCGACGAAGGGGCCCGGGTCGAGCTTGTTGAGCTTGGCCACCTTGGCGGTCTTGGTCAGGGTGTGCCACTGGTGCTGGAGACGGCCCGTGTTGAGGACGAACGGGTAGTCGTCGTCCGGCATCTCGGCGGGCGGGACGTGCGGGCGGGCGTGGAAGACGGCGCGGCCGCTCGCGGTGGGGAAGGTGAGCGAGCCGTCGGCGTTCACGTACCGGATCGGGTTGCGGTCGGGGCCGTCGGGGGTGGCGGCGGGCCACTGCACCGGGGTGGCGCGCAGCCGCTCGTAGGTCACTCCGCGCAGGTCGTAGCCGGTCTGCGGGTTGTGGGCGCGTTTGATCTCCTCGAAGATCTCCTCCGCGCTGTCGTAGGCGAAGCCGTCCTCGTAGCCCATCGCGCGGGCGACGCCGGCGATCAGGCGCCAGTCGGCGGTCGCCTCGCCGGGCGGGTCGGCGGCGGGCCGGGCGAGGGTGAGGTTGCGCTCGCTGTTGATGAGGACGCCCTCGGTCTCCGTCCACAGGGCGCCGGGCAGGACGACGTCGGCGTACGCGTTGGTCTCGGTGTCGGCGAAGACGTCCTGGGCGACGACGAACTCGGCGGCCTCCAGACCCTCGATGACCGTCCTGCGGTTGGCGACGGAGGCGACCGGGTTGGTGCAGATGATCCAGCAGGCCTTGATCTCTCCGTCGGCCATCCGGCGGAACATCTCGACGGTGCCCTTGCCGACGCCGTCGGCGCGGATCGTGCCCGGCTCCAAGCCCCACAGCTCCTCGACGAAGGCGCGGTCGGCGTCGACGAGGACGGACCGCTGCCCGGGGAGCCCCGGCCCCATGTAGCCCATCTCGCGCCCGCCCATGGCGTTGGGCTGTCCGGTGAGGGAGAAGGGGCCGCTGCCCGGCCGGCAGATCCTGCCGGTCGCGAGGTGCAGGTTGACCAGGGCGTTGGTGTTCCAGGTGCCGTGCGTGGACTGGTTGAGGCCCATCGTCCAGCAGCTCGTCCACTCCCCCGCCTCGCCGATCAGCCGGGCGGCCTCGCGCAGGTCGGCCTCGGGGATGCCGGTGATCTCGGCGACGGTCGCGGGCGGGTAGTCGGCGAGGAACTCCGGCATCGCCTCCCAGCCCTCGGTGTACGCGGCGACGAAGTCGGGGTCGGTGTGGCCGTTGGCGTGCAGCAGGTGCAGCAGGCCGTTCAGGAGGGCGAGGTCGGTGCCGGACCTGACCTGGAGGAACAGGTCGGCCTTGGCGGCGGTGGCGGTGCGGCGCGGGTCGACGACGATCAGTTTCGCCCCGGCCTTCACCCGGTCCATCATGCGCAGGAAGAGGATCGGGTGGCAGTCGGCCATGTTGGAGCCGATGACCAGGAAGACGTCCGCCTTGTCGAGGTCGTCGTACGAGCCGGGCGGCCCGTCGGCGCCGAGGGAGAGCTTGTAGCCGGTGCCGGCGCTGGCCATGCACAGCCGGGAGTTCGACTCGATCTGGTTGCTGCGCAGATACCCCTTGACCAGCTTGTTCGCCAGGTACTGCGCCTCCAGGCTCATCTGGCCGGAGACATAGAGGGCGACCGCGTCGGGCCCGTGCTCGTCGACGATCGCGCGCAGCCGCCGGGCCGTCTCGGCGACGGCCGCGGCCACGGGGGCGGGCTCCGGCTCCTCCCCGCGCTCGGAGCGGACCAGGGCGGTGGTCAGCCGGCCGGGTGCGGCGAGCATGTCGGCGGTGGTCGCGCCCTTGGTGCACAGCCGGCCGAGGTTCGCGGGGTGCTCCTTGTCCCCGGACGCCTTCAGGACCGTACGGCGTCCGTCCGGTCCGGTACGGATGTCCAGGAGCATGCCGCAGCCCACGCCGCAGTACGAGCAGACCGTGCGCACCTTCGTCTCCGTCGCGCTGTCGGTCCGCGGGTCCGGCACGGCCACGGGCGCCCCCTTTCTGACGATCGGCCTGGTGAGAGCCTCTGTGACGGTACGAACCGCGCATTACGCAGGCGTCTCCCGGACGGGTCGCCGAGGGTTAAGGCGGGCGCACAGCCGGGGGTGGGCGGGTGTGAGACGGGGCGGCTGTGGAGACAGGACCCACGGACAGGTAGTGGACCCGCCTTCCTGGGACTCCCGGTACCAGGCACGTCGTGCGGCCGGTACGCCACACTGTCCGGCATGGAGAGGACGGAACTCGGTGCGGCCCTGCGGCGCTGGCGCGACCAGGTCTCGCCGGATGCGTCGGGCCTGCCCTCCGGCGGCCACCGACGCGCCCCGGGACTGCGGCGGGAAGAGCTGGCCCACCTCGCGGGGATCTCCGTCGACTACATCACCCGCCTCGAACAGGGACGGGCCACCCACCCCTCCGCGCAGGTCGTCGAAGCCCTCGCCCGGGCCCTGCGGCTGCCCAAGGACGGACGCGCCCACCTCTTCCAGCTCGCCGGACTCGTTCCCCCCGGCCCGCACACGGTCCCGGCGTACATCACGCCCAGCGTCCGGCGGATGATGGACCGGCTCACCGGCACCCCCGTCGCGGTCTTCGACGCCGCGTGGACCCAGCTCCTCGCCAACCCGCTGTACACGGCGCTGATGGGGGAATGGCGAGGCAGCGACGTCAACGCCGTGTGGCGCACCTTCCTCGGCTCCGGCACCCGCGTGCGCCACACTCCCGAGTCCCTGGGCGCACTCCGTGCCGCGCAGGTCGCCGACCTGCGCGGAACCGCGGGCCGCTACCCGAACGATCGGCGCCTGCACCACCTCGTCCGCGAACTGCGCGTCAGGAGCGTCGAGTTCGAGCGACTGTGGCGATCCGGTGCCGTCGGCCGGCACCGGTCCGCCCGCAAGACCGTCGACCATCCCCACGTCGGCGCCCTCACCCTGGACTGCGACGTCCTCGTCTTCGTCGACAGCGACCTGCGCATCATGGTCTACACAGCCGAACCCGACACCCCGGACGCCGAACGCCTCGCGCTCCTCGCCGTCACGGGGACACAGGCACTCACCGGGTAGCCCGGCCCCTGTCACCTGCCGCGGACCGCTCTCCGTCCCGCCGCGCAGGACACCGGCCGCCTGGCAGGCGGGCCGCGTCGGCGTGCAGCGCCTGACGGCGGGCCGGTCCGAGGTCGGCGAGTACGCCCCGCAGCAGCACCCCGGCGGGAAAGCGGTGGCCGCCGCCCATCTCGTGCGGAGGCGGTTCCTCGCTCCACACCGAGCCCGCGGCACGCGGGGTCAGCCGGTCTGGCCGGCGAACGCCGCGTACGCCCGCTCGTCGAAGAGGACGAACCTGACCTCCTCGACCGCCGTCTCCGTCTCGCGCACGGTGGTGACCGCGATGCGGGCGGCGTCCTCCATCGGCCAGCCGTAGACGCCGGTGGAGATGGCCGGGAAGGCGACCGTCCGCGCGCCCAGCTCGTCCGCCACCCGGAGCGACTCGCGGTGGCAGGAGGCGAGCAGCGAGGGATCGGCGCCGATGGTCGCGTACACCGGGCCGACGGTGTGGATGACCCAGCGCGCGGCCAGCGCGCCGGCGGTGGTGGCGACCGCCTGGCCGGTGGGCAGGCCCTTGCCGTGGGAGGAGGCGCGGAGTCTGCGGCACTCCTCGAGGATCGCGGGGCCGCCGCGCCGGTGGATGGCGCCGTCGACCCCGCTGCCGCCGAGCAGCGAGGAGTTGGCGGCGTTGACGATGGCGTCCACGGACTGGTCGGTGATGTCACCCTGGACGAGCGTGATCGTGGTCATGCGGGGCTGCCTCTCTGTCGGTGCGCGGCACCGCGGGACCGGACGCTACGCCTGTCGGCGCAGCCGCCGCCAGACGGCCTTCGCCGCGTTGTGGCCGGACATGCCGTGGACGCCCGGGCCGGGCGGGGTGGCCGAGGAGCAGAGGAACACGGCCGGGTGGGGCGTGGAGTAGGGGAACAGGGACAGCCGGGGGCGCAGCAGGAGCTGGAGGCCCGAGGCGGCGCCGGAGCCGATGTCTCCGCCGACGTAGTTGGCGTTGCGGGCGGCGAGTTCGGCGGGGCCGGCGACCGCGCGGGCGAGGACGAGGTCGCGGAAGCCCGGGGCGAACCGCTCCAGTTGGCGTTCCATGACGTCGGTGAGGTCGCCGGTCCAGCCGTTGGGGACGTGGGCGTAGGCCCAGAAGACGTGCTTGCCGGCCGGGGCGCGGGTGGGGTCGACGACCCCGGGCTGCACCGTGATCATGAAGGGGCGCTCCGGTGCGCGTCCCTCCCTGGAGGCGGCGCGCAGGGCGGCGCCGATCTCCGCGCTGTCCGCGCCGATCTGCACGGTGGTGGCGGTACGTGCCTGGCGCGCGGTCCAGGGGACGGGTCCGTCGAGCGCGTAGTCGATCTTGAACACGCCGGGGCCGTACCGGTACCCCTCGTAGAAGCGGCCGAGGCCGGCGATGCGGGCGAGGGCGGTGGGCGAGGTGTCGAAGACGTAGGCGCGGGCCGGGGGGAGGTCGTCGAGTCGCTTGACCTCGTAGTCGGTGTGCAGGGCGCCGCCGAGGTCCTTCAGGTGGCCGGCCAGGGCGTCGGAGATGGCCTGGGAGCCGCCTCGGGCCACCGGCCAGCCGCGGGCGTGCGCGGCCAGGGCGAAGACCAGGCCGACGGCGCCGGTGGCGAAGCCGCCCAGGGGGGCCATGATGTGGGCGACGAGACCGGCGAAGAGCGCCTTGGCGGGTTCGTCGCGGAAGCGGCGGGTCAGCCAGGTGGACGGGGGCAGGCCGGCGAGGCCGAAGCGGGCCAGCGTCACCGGGTCGCGGGGCAGCGCGGTCAGGGGCAGGGACATGAAGTCCCGGGCCAGGGTGTCCCACTTCGCCAGGAACGGCTCGACGAGCCTGCGGTAGGCGCCCGCGTCGCGCGGTCCGAAGGAGGCCGCCGTCTCGGAGACCGAGCGGGACAGCACGGCGGCGGTGCCGTCGGGGAAGGGGTGCGCCATCGCCAGGTCGGAGTGGAGCCACTCCAGGCCGTAGCGCTCCAGGGGCAGGGCACGGAAGGCGGGCGAGTTGACGGCGAGGGGGTGCGCGGCGGAACACGGGTCGTGGCGGAACCCGGGGAGGGTGAGCTCCTCGGTGCGGGCTCCCCCGCCGACGGTGTCGCGGGCCTCGAAGAGGGCGACGGAGAATCCTCGCCGGGCCAGCTCCACGGCGGCGGTCAGGCCGTTCGGCCCCGCCCCCACCACTGCCACGTCAAGCATCGGCACTTCGGACCCCTTCGTCAGCCGGTGGCCTCCGGGATCAGGATATGCCGGGGGCCCGACAGCGCCCGCGGCGCCGGGGGGTTCAGGCCACAGCGCCCGCGGCGCCGGGGGGTTCAGGCCACCGGGGGCTCGTCCGGGCGCCGCCCTGCGGGCGGGCCCGGAAGCCCGGAACCGTCAGGGCCGCGTGCCCGCCGCCAGCAGGGCCGTCACCCGCCGTGCCGTCGCCGCGTCCCGGGCCGCCGTGAACGGCAGGCTGTTGCCGCCGGTGATCCGGAACGGTTCGCCGGTGAGGGTGAGGTGGGCGCCGCCCGCCTCCTCGACCAGGAGCAGGCCGGCCGCGTGGTCCCAGGCCGCTTCCCAGGAGAACGCCGTGGCGTCCACCTCGCCGCGGGCGACGGCCAGGTACTCGAGGCCCGCCGATCCGCAGGGGCGGGGCGCGACGCCGGCCGTCCGCAGGCCGAGCAGGGCCTGCTTCTGCTCGTCGGTGGTGAAGTCGGGGTGGGAGGTGGCGACCGTCAGGTCGCGTCCGGGCGCCGGGGGCCCGGCGAACAGCCGCTCGCCGTCCAGGAAGGCGCCCGCGCCGCGCACGGCCGTGGCGAGCTGGTCGCGGGCCGCGGCGTACGTCCACGAGGCGTGCACGACGCCGTGCCGGGCGAGCGCGACCAGCGTGCAGAAGCCGTCGTCGCCGTGCACGAACTGCCGGGTGCCGTCGACCGGGTCGACGATCCAGACCGGGGCGTCGCCCTGGAGCGCCTCGTACGTCACGGGGTTGGCGTGCACCGCCTCCTCGCCGACGACGGCCGAGCCGGGCAGCAGGGCGGCGAGCACCTCGGTGAGGTACCGCTCGGCGTTGCGGTCGGCGTCCGTGACCAGGTCGTGGGGGCCGCTCTTCTCGTCGACCTCGTGCGTGGCGAGCTGCCGGAAGCGGGGGAGGATCTCGGTCGCGGCGGCCTTGCGGACCGCCTCCTCCACGTCGGCGGAGTGGCGGGCGAGAAACTCGTCGATGGTTTCCTTGTCGTCGATCATGTCTCCATGAGAGCACGCCGCCCTGACATTGCCCGCCCCGGCCGTGCACGGCGGGTGGAACGGGGATGAACAGCGGGGGCGTCCGGTGACGGCCGCCTCCGCGCGTTCGGGCGCTCACCGCCCCACCGCGTACCCCTGCATCCCCCGCGGGTTGGCCGCCGCCGACAGGATCCCGGTGGCCGGGTCGCGGGCGACGGCGCACAGCCGTCCCTCGGACCAGGGGTCGCCGACGGTCACGTCGTGGCCGCGCCGCCGCAGCTCCTCGACGACGCCGCCCGGCACCCGCGACTCGACGGTCACGCTGCCCGGCCGCATGCCGCGCGGGTAGAAGGAGCCGGGGAAGGCGTCGGTGTGCCAGTTCGGGGCGTCGACGGCGCCCTGGAGGTCGAGTCCGCCGCGCACGGGCGCGCGGAGGGCGACGGCCAGGAAGAAGTGCAGCTGCCACTGGTCCTGCTGATCGCCGCCGGGCGTGCCGAAGGCGAGTACCGGGACGCCGTCGCGCAGCGCGATCGACGGGGTGAGGGTGGTGCGGGGCCGGCGGCCGGGGGTGAGCGAGTTCGGCAGGCCCTCCTCCAGCCAGGTCATCTGCAGCCGGGTGCCGAGCGGGAAGCCGAGTTCGGGCACGACCGGGTTGGACTGCAGCCAGCCGCCGCTGGGGGTGGCCGCGACCATGTTGCCCCAGCGGTCGACGACGTCCAGGTGGCAGGTGTCGCCGCGGGTGGCCCCCGCGGCGCTCACGTCGGGCTCGCCCGGCACCGGCGAGGTCGGCGCCTTCGCGACCGTCGGCTCGCCGGCGCCCATCGGGCTGAAGCCGGGCTCGTCGGTGACCACCACGTGCGCGTGCGCGCTCAGCCGGGGGACGCGCCCGCCGGGGCTGCCCGGCCGCAGCTCGTAGGACGCCCCGTCCCCGATCAGCCGGCGCCGGCCGGTGTTGTAGCGCGCCGACAGCAGTTCCTCCAGCGGCGTCTCGGCCGCGTCCCCGTACCAGGCCTCCCGGTCGGCCATGGCGAGCTTGCAGCCCTCGACGAGCAGGTGGACGTAGTCGGCGGAGCCGTACGCGGGCAGGTCGGGCGGGAGCAGGGCGAGCTGCTGGAGGAGGGCCGGGCCCTGGCTCCAGGGGCCGGCCTTGCACAGGGTCCAGCCGTTCCAGTCGTACGTGGCGGGCCTCTCGTACGTGGCGGACCAGCCGGCGAGGTCGGCCGCCGTGAGGGTGCCAGTGTGGTGCGCGCCGCTGGTGTCCAGGGTGGGGCGGGCCGCCTGGCGGACCAGCGCCTCGGCGATGAACCCGGTCCGCCAGACCTCCCGCGCGGCCTCGATCCGTGCCTCCCGGTCCCCCGCGCCGGCGGTCTCGGCGAGCAGCCGCTTCCAGGTGGCGGCGAGGGCGGCGTTGCGCAGCAGCCGGCCGGGGCGGGGCGGGGCGCCGTCCGGGAGGTACACCCGCGCCGACGAGGTCCACTCCGTCTCGAACAGCTCCCGTACGGTCTCGACCGTCGCGCCCACGTTCTCCACGGGCGGGTGCCCGTGCTCGGCGTACCCGACGGCGTACTTCAGGACGTCGGGGAGGGGCTTGGTGCCGTGGTCGCGCAGCAGGAGCATCCAGGCGTCGAACGCGCCGGGGACGGCGGCCGCGAGCGGCCCGGTGCCGGGCACGAGGTCCAGGCCGAGTCCGCGGTAGTGGGCGACGGTCGCCCCGGCCGGGGCGACCCCCTGTCCGCACAGCACGCGCACCTCACCGCCGGCCGGGGCCAGCAGGATCGGGACCTCGCCGGCCGGCCCGTTGAGGTGCGGCTCGACGACGTGCAGCACGAACGCCCCGGCGACGGCGGCGTCGTAGGCGTTCCCGCCGTCCTCCAGGACGGCCATCGCCGCCTGGGAGGCCAGCCAGTGGGTGGAGGACACCATGCCGAAGGTGCCCTGGAGCGTGGGTCGGGTGGTGAACATACGGCCTCTCACCTCGCTGTTGCGCGCGTCGTCCAGGCGGGTCGGCGCTCAGGACACGTCCTGGGGACAATCCGGGGAGTCCGGACCGGAGCCGTCCTCCGTCCCTCCCCCCAGGCTATCGATCACCGTCCCTCGCGGTCGGACACGCACACAACTCGTCCCGGAATCCCGACGTTTCGGGAAGGCTTCCCTCACAACGTGTTCGGGCGGCAGACTCACCTCTGCGGCTGGGGTCGAAGAACAAGCTCAGTGCGTGTTGATGAGGTCCAGAGTCGATGATCGAAGTACGCCGTCCCGGCTGATCAGAAAGAGCCGCCATGCACAGAAGCCGCTTGTACGCCGTTCTGATCGACACACCCGAAGCTGAGGCCGCCAAGGCAGCGGACTTCTGGTCGGCGGTTCTCGGTGCCACCGCCCGGCCGTTTCCGCCGGCTCCGGAGTTCACCACACTCCATCAAGCCCTGCCGGGGCTGGTCATGGCGGTCCAGGCGGTCGACGACGCACCTCGTATCCACCTGGACATCGAGACCGACGACATCGAGGCGGAAACCGCGCGCTTGATCGCTCTCGGTGCTGAGCAGGTCTCGCAGTGGCAGGAGTGCCGCGTGCTGCGAGCGCCTGGCGGTCATTTGGTGTGCGTCCTTCCCGTGGAGAGCGACCCGGACGCTTTCCGGACGCAGGCCAACGTCTGGCCCTGACGATGCGCGAGGTACGCCCCGGCGGTCCTCCTCCGTGCCCGCGCGGCCGCCCGCCCTGCCCGGACGGGCACCCCGTCACCCGTGCCCGGACGGCCGTCCCGTCACCGCCTCAGCACGGAGCGAGTTCACCCTTCCGCCCCACAGGGAGTCGTGTGACACTGGCGTCCCTGTCCGCATCGCGGACTCCGTCCGCACCCTCCCCCACGAAAGTGCGCCGTGCGCTCTCTCCCCCTGCCGCTCGCCCTCACCGCGCGCCTGACCCCGGTGGCCGTGCTCGCCTGCGCGGGCTGGGCGCTGTCGTCCGGACCGCTCACCTCGTCACAGGACGAAGCGGCGGCCGCGGACACACCGACGAGCCGGTCCGAGTCGTCGTCCGCGCCCTCCACCACCGCCGTGGCCAAGACGTTCACCACCGCCCCCGCCCCCTGCGCGAGCGTGGCCACGAAGACGGTGTCGTCCCTGGTGCCGGGCGCCAAGACGGCGGGCAAGGAGATTCCCTCGACGGACTCCGACGCGCGCCGCACCTGCTCCTGGAACGCGCTCAAGGGCTACGACTACCGCTGGCTGGACGTCTCCTTCGAGCTGATGGACTCGGACGACGCGGCCGGGACGTCGTACAAGGAGCGGATCGCGGAGAAGAGCGGCGGCGGGGCGGTGCCGGGGCTCGGGGAGGAGGGCTACTCGGTGGTCAACCTCACCACCGAGGACAAGCAGCAGACCCGTGAGGGCGTGGTGATCGCCCGGGTCTCCAACGCGCTGGTGATCGTCACCTTCAACGGCAGCGACTTCGAGACGAAGAAGGCGCCGAGCACGGACGAGATCAACGAGGGTGCGATCAAGGCGGCGAAGGAAGCGGTCGCCTCGTTGCAGGCCTCGGCGAACTGAGCGCGGCCCGGCGGGGGTTCGCCCCCTCTCCGGGCCGCGCTGCGCCGGCGGGCCGAGGGTCCGCGCGGCGGGCGGGCGGCGGCCGGCGGGCGGTCACACGGGGCGCCTCCCGCGCCCCGCGAGGAGCATCAGCGCCAGGTACAGCGCCATCGAGGTGCCCAGCCCCACCGCCCAGCCGTAGTCGGCCAGCGGCTCCAGGGCCGGGACGGGCCGGCCGTCGATCAGCGGCTCGAAGCCGGCCCCGCCGACGGCGAGGACACCGCCGGCCAGGAAGGCGACGACGGCCCGCCAGTTCCAGCCGCCCGTGTACCAGTAGCGGCCGCCGGCGCGGTACAGGTCGGTCAGGTCGAGCTCGGCGCGGCGCAGGATCCAGTAGTCGGCGATGAGGATGCCGGCGACCGTGCCGAGCAGACCGCCGACCAGGCCGAGCCAGGTGAAGATGTAGCCCTGCGGGTCGGAGTACAGCTTCCACGGGAAGATGAGCACACCGAGGACGCAGGTGGCGAGCGCGCCGGTCCGGAAACCGATCCTGCGGGGCGCGATGTTGGAGAAGTCGAAGGCCGGGGAGACCAGGTTGGCCGCGATGTTCACCGACAGGGTCGCCACCAGGACCGTCACCAGCGCGAACAGCAGACCCACCACGTTGTCCGTGCGGGCGGCGAGCTGGACCGGGTCCCAGATCGTCTCGCCGTAGACGGCCTGGCTCCCGGAGGTGACCAGCACGGACAGCAGCGCGAACAACGTCATCGTCGTGGGGAGGCCGAGGGCCTGGCCCCATGTCTGCGCCTTCTGGCTGCGGCCGTAGCGGGTGAAGTCGGGGATGTTCAGCGACAGGGTGGACCAGAAACCGATCATGCCCATCAGGGAGGGCCAGAACAGTTTCCAGAAGTCGCCGCCCCAGCCGAGCCGGGAGGGCTGGTCGAGCAGCGGGCCGAAGCCGCCCGCCTTGTCGCTCATCCAGACCAGCATCACCAACGCGCCGACGAGCACGAAGGGCGCGGCCCAGTTCTCGAAGCGGCGGATCGTCTCCATGCCCCGGTGGATGATCGCGACCTGGATCGCCCAGAAGACCGCGAACGACAGCCACATGGTCCAGGGGTGGCCGCCGATCGTCCCGGCGTCGCTCCAGCCGTTGCCGATCAGCTTCCCGGCGAGGAAGTAGATCGCCTCGCCGCCGATCCAGGTCTGGATGCCGAACCAGCCGCACGCCACCAACGCCCTCACGACGGCGGGCAGGTTGGCGCCGCGGATGCCGAAGGAGGCGCGGGCGAAGACCGGGAAGGGGATGCCGTACTTCGGTCCCGCGTGCCCGGTGAGCAGCATCGGGACCAGCACGATCACATTGGCCAGCGCGATGGTGAGCACGGCCTGCTTCCAGTCCATGCCGACGGCGATCAGACCGGAGGCCAGCGTCCAGGAGGCCGTGTTGTGGGCCATGCCGACCCAGAGCGCGGAGAAGTTGTACGTGGTCCAGGTGCGCTGGTCGACGGGGACCGGCAGCAGGTCCTCGTTGGCGTAGGGGCCGCTGGGCGGCGGCGAACCAGGGGCGATCTCCACCCGGCCGTCGGCGCGGGTGGCGTGCGAGGTCGGCGGTATGTCCGCGGGAGCGGTGTCGGTCATGGGCAGGCCAATCAAGCGAGGGACGGGTCCGGAAAGGCCGTGCGGGTCTCCGGTCCCCTCCCCCGGGACGGCGGAGGAGGGGGGAACAGGAGTGGGGGGAGGGGGCGCGTGGTGGCGGGTCAGCCGTTGACGGCCGGGATCACCTGGGCGCCGTACGCGTCGATGACCTTCTCCTGCGCGTCGTGCATGTCGTAGACGGCGAACTGGTCGACGCCGAGCTCGCGCAGCGCGTTCAGCTTCTCGATGTGCTTCTCGACCGGCCCGACGAGGCAGAACCGGTCGACGATCTCGTCGGGCACGAACCGGGTGTCGGGGTTGCCGCTGCGCCCGTGGTGGGAGTAGTCGTAGCCCTCGCGCGCCTTGATGTAGTCGGTGAGTTCGTCGGGGACGGCGGCGGAGTGCTCGCCGTACTTGGAGACCAGGTCGGCGACGTGGTTGCCGACCATCCCGCCGAACCAGCGGCACTGCTCGCGCGCGTGGGCGAGCGCCTCGGGCGAGTCGTCGTCGGTGACGTACGCGGGGGCGGCGACGCAGATCGTCACCTCGGCGGGGTCCCGGCCGGCGGCGGCCGCCGCGTCCTTGACCGCCTTCACCATGTACTCGGTGAGGTACAGGTCGGCGAGCTGGAGGATGAACCCGTCGGCCTCCTCACCGGTCATCTTCAGCGCCTTCGGGCCGTACGCCGCCATCCAGACGGGCAGTTCGGCGCCCGCCCCGATCCACGGGAACCGGACGACCGTGCCGCCGAGGTCGGCCTCCTCGCCCCGGCCGAGGGCCCGGATGACCTTCATGGCCTCGCTGATGCGGGCCAGGGTGTTGGGCTTGCGGCCCGCGACGCGCATCGCGGAGTCGCCGCGGCCGATGCCGCACACCGTGCGGTTGCCGAACATGTCGTTGAGGGTGGCGAAGGTGGAGGCGGTGACCTCCCAGGTGCGGGTGCCCGGGTTCGTCACCATCGGGCCGACCTTCAGTTTCGTCGTGTTCGACAGGATCTGGCTGTAGATCACGAAGGGCTCCTGCCAGAGCACCGCGGAGTCGAAGGTCCAGCCGTGCGTGAAGCCGTTGCGCTCGGCGCGCTGCATCAGGCTGACGACCTTCGAGGCCGGCGGGTCGGTCTGCAGGACGAGTCCGAAGTCCATGGCGCCACTCCCTAGGTGAGGTACTGACAGGTGGAGCGCGGGAGGTAGACGCCGTGACCGGCGCGACCGGTGTACTCCCGCTCGGTGATGACGGGTTCGCCCCGCGACAGGACCGTCTCGACGCGGCCGGTGATCCGCCGGCCCTCGTACGCCGAGTAGTCGACGTTCATGTGGTGCGTCGCGGCGGAGAGCGTCTGCTCGGCGTGCGGGTCGTAGACGACGACGTCCGCGTCGGCGCCCGGGGCGATGGTGCCCTTCTTCGGGTACAGGCCGAACATGCGGGCCGGGGTGGCGCAGGCGATCTCGATCCAGCGGCGGCGCGAGATGTGCCCGTCGACGACGGCCTGGTGGAGCAGGTCCATGCGGTTCTCCACGCCGGGCAGCCCGTTGGGGATCTTCGAGAAGTCGCCCCGGCCGAGCTCCTTCTGGCCCGTGAAGCAGAACGGGCAGTGGTCCGTGGACACCACCTGGAGGTCGTTCGTCCGCAGCCCCTGCCAGAGCCTGGCCTGGTGCTCCTTGGGCCGCAGCGGTGTGCTGCACACGTACTTGGCGCCCTCGAAGCCGGGCTCGGCGAGGTTGTCGGTGGACAGGAACAGGTACTGCGGGCAGGTCTCGCCGAAGACGTTCAGCCCCGCGTCGCGGGCCCTGGCCAGTTCGGCGACCGCCTCCGTCGCGGAGACGTGCACGACGTACAGCGGGGCGCCCGCGACCTGGGCGAGCCGGATGGCGCGATGGGTGGCCTCGGCCTCCAGGAGGGCCTTGCGCACCTCGCCGTGGTAGCGCGGGTCGGTCTCGCCGCGCGCCAGCGCCTGCTCGACGAGCACGTCGATGGCGATGCCGTTCTCGGCGTGCATCATGATCAGGCCGCCGTTCTCGGCGGAGCGCTGCATGGCGCGCAGGATCTGGCCGTCGTCGCTGTAGAAGACCCCGGGGTAGGCCATGAACTGCTTGAAGGAGGTCACGCCCTCCTCCACGAGCAGGTCCATCTCCTTGAGCGTCTCCTGGTTCACATCGGAGACGATCATGTGGAAGCCGTAGTCGACGGCGCAGTTGCCCTCGGCCTTGGCGTGCCAGGTGTCCAGCCCCTGCCGGAGGGTGTGGCCGACGCTCTGCACGGCGAAGTCGATGATCGTGGTCGTGCCGCCCCAGGCGGCGGCCCGGGTGCCGGTCTCGAAGGTGTCGGAGGCGAAGGTGCCGCCGAACGGCAGCTCCATGTGGGTGTGGGCGTCGACGCCGCCCGGGATCACGTACTTCCCGGTCGCGTCGATGGTCCGCTCGGCCGTCCAGGCCTCGGCGGCCGTGGTGCCGGAGGCGGCGAGGGCGGCGATGCGGCCGTCCTCGATCAGGACGTCGGCGTGGATCTCGTCGGACGCGGTGACGACGAGGCCGCCCCGGACGACGGTACGGATGCTCATGCGTGGACGCTCCGCTGGGTCGTGGTCGGACAGTGCGGGTCGTGCGTGGCCGGTCGCGCCCCCGCGGCGCGGCCGCGGGACGGCCCCGGAGGGGGCGCGGGCAGCGGCCCGCGGTCCGTCAGGGCGCCGTCAGCGGCGCGTACGCGTCGGTGCGGCGGTCGCGGTAGAACTGCCAGCGGTCGCGGACCTCGCGCAGCTTGGCCAGGTCGAGGTCGCGGACGACGAGTTCGGTCTCCTTGTCGCTCGCCACCTCCCCGACGAACTGGGCCTCCGGGTCCACGAAGTAGGAGGTCCCGTAGAAGTCGTTGGCGCCGAGTTCCTCGACGCCGACCCGGTTGATCGCGCCGACGAAGTACTCGTTGGCGACGGCCGCCGCCGGCTGCTCCAGCTGCCACAGGTAGGCGGACAGGCCGCGCGAGGTGGCCGACGGGTTGAAGACGATCTCGGCACCGGCCAGGCCCAGGGCTCGCCAGCCCTCCGGGAAGTGGCGGTCGTAGCAGATGTACACGCCGACCTTGCCGACGGCGGTGTCGAAGACCGGCCAGCCGGCGTTCCCGGGGCGGAAGTAGAACTTCTCCCAGAAGCCCTTGACCTGCGGGATGTGGTGCTTGCGGTACTTGCCGAGGTACGAGCCGTCCGCGTCGATCACGGCCGCGGTGTTGTAGAGGACGCCCGGCTGCTCCTCCTCGTACACCGGCAGCACGAGGACGATGCCGTGTTCCCGGGCGAGCGCCTGGAAGCGCCGGACCACCGGCCCGTCGGGAACCCGCTCGGCGTACTCGTAGAAGGCCGGGTCCTGCACCTGGCAGAAGTACGGCCCGTAGAACAGCTCCTGGAAGCACAGGATGCCGGCGCCCTGGGCGGCCGCGTCGCGCACCGCCTGCTCGTGCACCCGGATCATCGACTCCTTGTCGCCGGTCCACGCGGTCTGGAAGAGGGCGGCACGGATCACTCGGCTCATCGGGACCTCCACTCGCTCTGTGTGCTGGGGCGGGCGCCGGTCGTGCCGTCGTCCGCACCTGGAGCGTAGGAAGTCCACGGGGCCGCTCGGAGGTGCACGGTGTCACGTCCGCGGGGGTGGCGCGTACCACCGTGTCACGTTGTCGCCGGCCCATGTTTCACCGCCGTTTTCGCAGGTCGTCGCATGTTTCACTCCTGTTGCGCGGGCGGGCGGGCCGGCGCGTGGTCATCCCTGTTGGGCGTCGTGCGCGAGGAGCGCGATGTGCACGGACGCGGCCTGCTCGAAGTCGTCGAGGTCGACCCCGAGCCGGGTCTGTATCGCCTCCAGCCGGCGGTACAGCGCGGGCCGGGAGACGTGGTGGAGCTGTGCGGTGCGGGACTTGTTGCGGCCGGTGGCGAGATAGGTGCGCAGGACGGCGAGCAGGTCGTCGCCGGCCGCGCACAGCAGCCCGTCCAGCTCGCGTTCGGCGAAGGACTGCACGTGCGGGTCGTCCCGCAGCAGCCGGACCAGGCCGCGCAGCCGGACGTCCTTGAGGCGGACGACGGGCGGGAGGCCGAGGGCGGCCGGGGCGTCGGCGACGGCGTCCGCGACGTGCTGCGCCTCGCGCAGCCCGGCGGGCACGTCGTCCCAGGCGGTCCGCGCGGCGGCCGCGGCGACGACGGGGCGGTCCTCGTCCGCCTCGGCGCGCAGCCGGGCCGCGAAGTGCGCGGCGAGCGCCTCGGCGTCCTGGTCGCGGGCGAGGCTGAGCAGGACGGCGGTGGCCCCGCCGGCGAGCGCGGCGACCAGGCCGGGCAGTCCCAGCAGCCGCAGGACGCGGTCGAGCCGGGCGGGCTCGGCGTCGCGCACGGCCAGCGGGACGAAGGTGCGCCGGTTGACGGGAAGGCCGGCGGCCCGTGCGCGGGGCAGCAGTTGCCGGGCGGGTACGACGCCGGAGACCAGGTCGGTGAAGAGTCCCTGGGCGGACTGCTCCTCCCAGGTGCGGGCGGCGGTGCCGCCGAGCATGCGGTGCAGGACGAGGGCCTCGGCGGCCCGGTCGGCGAGCAGCCGTCCGCCCGCGGCGGGGCCGCGGTGGCCGCACAGGGTGATCTGTCCCCAGCGTTCGCCGCGGCCGCCCAGTTCGGCGCGGATCCAGCCGTCGCCCTCGCTGCCGCCGGCCTGCCGGGCGATGCGTTCCCAGTCGCGCAGCACGTCGTCGACGGCCGGGCGCTCCCCCGCGGTGGCCAGCACCCGGTGGGCGAGGTTGGTGACGACGACGGGGCAGCCGCTGTGCCGGGCGACCTCGTCGAGCAGGCGTTGCAGCGGGGCGCCGGCGGTGATGAGCCCGGTCAGCGCGGTCCGTACGGCCTCGGAGAGGCTGACGGCGGCGAACTTGCGCCGTACCAGCCGGGACTGGACCTCCTCCGTCAGCTCGGCGAACGGGAACGGCCGGTGCAGGACGACCATGGGCAGCCCGCACCGCTCGGCCGTGCGCCGCATCACGTCCGGCGGTGCGGGGAAGGCCCGCCCGAGGCCCAGGACGACGGCGGCGGCCTCCGCGCGGTGCAGGGAGCGGACGTACTCGGCCTGTCTGTCCTCGTCGCCGGCGAGCAGCACCCCGGTGGTGAGCACCATCTCGCCGCCGCTGAGCATCACGCCGACGTCGGCGGCCTCGGCGACGTGCACCCAGCGCACGGGCCGGTCGAGCTGGGCGGCGCCGGCCACGACCTCGGGCTCGCCGGCCAGCACGCGTTCCAGGGCGAGGACCTGACGGACCGACAGGGCGGGTTCCAGGGCCTCCGCGGGCCCCCGGTACTCCCAGGTGCTGGTCATGGCGTTGTTCCCTTGCTCGCGGTGGTGCTGCTGCGTGCTCCTCAGTGCCGCGTGCTCCTCAGTGCCGTGCTCCTCAGTGCCGCGTGCTCCTCAGTGCCGTGCTCCTCAGTGCCGCGTGCTCCTCAGCGCGCCGTCGAGGATCGCGGCGCCCTCCTCGGCCTCCGCGACGGTCAGGGACAGCGGCGGTGCGATGCGCAGGGCGCTGGTGCTGTGGCCGCCGCCCTTGCCGATCAGCAGGCCGTCCGCGCGGGCCGCGTCCAGGACGGCGGCCGCCCGGTCCGGGTCGGCCTCGTCGGTGCCGGGCCGGACGAGCTCGACGCCGATCATCAGTCCGCGCCCGCGTACCTCCCGTACGCCCGGGTCGTGCGCGGTGACGGCCCGCAGCCGTTCGACGAGCAGTCCGCCGACCCGCCGGGCGTTGCCCTGGAGGTCGTGCTCCAGCAGGTATGCGAGGTTGGCGAGGGCGGCCGCCATGGTGATCTGGGTGCCGCCGAAGGTCGAGATGCTGTTGGCGTCCAGACAGTTCATGATCTCGGCGCGGGCGATGACACCGCCGACGGACATGCCGTTGCCGATGCCCTTGGCGAAGGTGACGATGTCCGGCGGGCCGTTGCGGCCGTGCGCCTGCCAGCCCCAGAAGTGGTCGCCGGTGCGGCCCCAGCCGGTCTGCACCTCGTCGGCGATCCAGAGGATCCCGCGCTCGTGCAGCACCTCGCGGAACGCCGCGTAGAGGCCGTCCGGCGGCGAGGTGAAGCCGCCGACGCCCTGGATCGGCTCGGCGATCAGCGCGGCGGGCGGCCGGGTGTGGCCGAGGAGGTCCTTCAGGTCCTCGACGCACGCCGCGATGAACGCGCGGTCGTCGAGCGCGGCGTAGGGGCCGCGGGTGCGCACGCCGCCGTGGACGTACAGCGTCTGGAGGGGGGACAGGGAGGTCGGGGACCAGCCGCGGTTGCCGGTGATGCCGACCGCGCTGAAGGAGCGGCCGTGGTAGCTGTTGCGCATCGCGAGCACGGTGTTGCTGCGCCGGTACGCCGTCGCCAGCAGCAGGGCCGTGTCGTTGGCCTCGGTGCCGGAGGTGGTGAAGAAGACGCGGGCGTCGGGGACGGCGCTCACCCGGGCGACGCGTTCGGCGAGTTCCACCATCGGCCGGTTGAGGTAGAGCGTGGACGAGTGGACGATCCGCCCGGCCTGCTCGCTGATGGCCTTCGTCACCTCGGGCAGCGCGTGGGCGGTCATCGTGGTGAGGATGCCGCCGAAGAAGTCCAGGTACCGGGTGCCCTGCGCGTCCCAGACGTGCCGGCCCTCGCCGTGGGTGATCTCCAGCGGTTCGTCGTAGTAGAGGGCGAGCCAGTCCGGGAGGACCCTGCGGTGGCGGGCGTACAGGTCGTCGCTCACGGCCGCACCAGCCCCTCGTAGGCGTCGGGGCGCCGGTCGCGGTAGAAGGCCCATGTCTGCCGCACCTGCTCGACCAGGTCGAAGTCGAGGTCGCGGACGACGAGTTCCTCGTCCTTGTCACCGGCCGGCTCGCCGACGAACTGTCCGCGCGGGTCGACGAAGTAGGAGGTCCCGTAGAAGTCGTTGTCGCCGTACTCCTCCACCCCGACCCGGTTGATGGCGGCGACGAAGTACTCGTTGGCGACGGCGGCCGCGGGCTGCTCCAGCCGCCACAGGTGGGCGGAGAGGCCGCGGTGGGTCGCCGACGGGTTGTACACCAACTGGGCTCCGTTGAGGCCGAGTTGCCGCCAGCCCTCGGGGAAGTGGCGGTCGTAGCAGATGTAGACGCCGACTTTGCCGACGGCGGTGTCGAAGACGGGCCAGCCCAGGTTGCCCGGCTTGAAGTAGTACTTCTCCCAGAAGCCCTTGACCTGCGGGATGTGGTGCTTGCGGTACTTGCCGAGGTACGAGCCGTCGGCGTCGATCACGGCCGCGGTGTTGTAGTAGAAGCCGGACTGCTCGATCTCGAAGACGGGGGCGACGATCACCATGCCCGTCTCGCGGGCCAGGTCCCGCATGCGCCGGACGGTCGGCCCGTCGGGGACCGGCTCGGCCCAGCGGTAGTGCTCCGGTTCCTGGACCTGGCAGAAGTAGGGGGCGTTGAACACCTCCTGGAATCCGATGATCCTCGCGCCCTGCCGGGCCGCCTCACGGGCGTGCTCCTCGTGTTTCGCCACCATGGACTCGGTGTCGCCGGTCCAGGTGGCCTGGACCAGGGCGGCACGGACGACGTTGGCCATGAGCTGCTCCTTCGACGGGGAACGCCAGAGCCTCTACGCCCGTAGACGAGGGCCGTAGAGGGACGAACGTAAGCCTCCCGGACCGGCTTGCCAAGACCATCGTCGTCAACCCGCGGAGTCGATCGCGTTTCACACTCCGGTGGGTGAGCCGCGGCCGTACGGCGTACCCGGCGGGCGCCGGTCAGGCCGTGAGGCCGGCGACCCGCAGGGCGTGCGCCAGGTACCGGTGCCGTTCGTCCGAGACGCCCCGGGCGGCCTCCAGCAGGAGCGGGACGAGGACCTGCGGGTCCGGGGCGGCGCTGCGGGCCGCCTCCTCCGGGGTGCGCACCCGGACGTAGGCGTCGAGCAGCGCCCGTGCCGCCGGGTGGCGGCCCTGCGCGAGCAGTCCGCGGACGGCCTCCCCGATCTCGTCGGCCGGCCGGACGACGCCCTGCCGCAGGATCTGCTCCCCGTCGGCCGTGCGCCCCGCCTCGGCCAGGGCGTCCGCGGCGGCGACCAGCCGGTCGGCGGGCAGCGAGGCGGCCTCCCACAGCAGGGTCGTCCAGTCGGCGTCGAGCCCCGCGCGGCGCAGATCGGCGGCGAGCAGCGGGAGACGGGCGGCGGGCCCGTACGCGAGCTCCGCGAGCAGCGCGTGGGCCTCTCCGCTGCGGCCCTCGGCGCGCAGCCGCACCAGCCGGGCCACCGCCTCGGCGCTCTCCCGCCGCGCCACCGCGTCCCTCGGCTCGGCCCACGCCTCACCCCCCGGCTCGGGCCGCTCCGCCACCGCCTCTGCGGCCCCCGCGAAGCGGGCACCGCGCGGGACGCGGCGCCCGGCGGACGCGGACACGGCCGAGGCGGACGCGGCCGAGGGTGAGGCGGACGAGAGTGAGGCGGACGGGGACGCGGAGGACGCGGTCGTGGACAGCGCGTGCTCGGCGGCGGGCGGTACGACGACGGGGGCGGCGGTCTCCTCCTCCACCAGGCCGGCGAAGCGGGCACTGCCCCGCCTGCGCTTGCGCTGCTTGGGGGTGGGGGCGGGACCGGGGGCGGGGACGGTGGGGAGCGGGGCGGCCTGGTCGGGGGCGGGGGCGGATGCGGGTGCGGGTGCGGCGGAGGCGGTCGGGTCGTTGGGGTCAGCGGATGCCGTGGCGGTCGGGCGGTCGGCGTGAGCGAACGCCGAGGCGGTCGGGGCATCGGTGTACGTGGACGCTCCGGCGCTCGGGGCATCGGCGTACGTGGACGCCATGGCGCTCGGCGCGTCGGCGTACGTGGACGCCATGGCGCTCGGCGCGTCGGCGTACGTGGACGCCCCGGCGCTCGGGGCGGGGTCGTCGGCGGTCCGCCGCGTCGGGTGCGGTGTCCGTGTCCGCCCGTCCTGCGCGCGCCGGTCGGCCTCCGCGATCCGGTACCGCAGTTCGGCGCAGCGGGCGGTGGCCCGGTCGTGGTCGTCGTGGGCCCAGGCGAGGTCGAGGCGGAGGGCGTCGACCTCGTCGCGGTCGGCCGCGGCGGCCAGCAGGCGGCCCAGTTCGGCCTGGCGCTCGACCGCGTGGCGCTGTTCGCGGAGCATGCCGTCGAGCCGGGCTTCGAGGGCGGCGCGGCCGCCGGGCCGGTCGTCATGGGCGACCAGGGCGGCGAGGTGCAGGGGCCGGGCCCGCTCCGCGTCCTGGGCGGCGGCCGGTGTGCCGTACTCCGCGGCCAGGTCCTGGAGCAGTGCCTCCACGACGTCCCACGGCGGCACCTCGTGTCCGTCGAGACAGGCCCGCATGCCGTCGGGGTCGCGCTGCCAGAACACCGCGCACCAGCCGGCGCCCTGGTCCAGACGGGCCAGGAGGCCGTCCAGGTAGTCCGCGAACTCCCGCACCCGGTCCGGGAGCAGATCCGTAGCCATCGCCCGCCTCCCGCGCGACCGGAACATCACGGTCCGTAGAAAACACCAGTTGTGTTACAACGCGGCTACGGGGAGTTTTCCAAGGTGACGCGAGAGGGCGGGACGCCCCTCCCCCGCCGCCTCACACCCCCAGCAGCGCGCACCGCTCCGCCAGCTCGTCCATGGACAGCCCGAGGGCCCGGGCCAGGGCGGCGACCGTAAAGAAGGCCGGGGTCGGGGCCCGGCCGGTCTCGATCTTGCGGAGGGTCTCGGCGGAGATGCCGGCGATCGCCGCGATCTCGGTCATGCTGCGACCGCCTCGGGCCTCGCGGAGGAGGCCGCCGAGCCGCTCGCCGCGTTCACGCTCTTCGGGGGTCAACGGGGTACGCACCATGCCGTCATTCTAATACCGGTACAGTAATTGGCAGGACGGGCCGGGTGTCCGCGTGCCGATCGTCCACGCATCCGGACCACCGCCGGACCACCGCCGGACCACCGGACCGCCCGTCACGACGTGCTGCCCACCAGCGACCGTGACAAGGTGGACACGGTGTCCCCACCCGCCTCGCAGGGTTAGCACCGCACGGCAGGGGCACCCGTCGCACCGGCAGTGCAGTCGATGGAACGGAACGCCATGACCAGCGGCTTCACCAGCCCGGAGGGCTACAACGACCCCTTCGGTGAATTCCTGGCCCGCTTCTTCGGCGGGCCCCGCCCCGGTCCCCGCCAGATCAACATCGGCCAGCTCCTCAGCCAGCCGGCCAGGGACCTGGTCCGCGGCGCGGCGCAGTACGCCGCCGAGCACGGCAGCCGCGATCTGGACACCGAGCACCTGCTGCGCGCGGCCCTCGTGACGGAGCCGACGCGCACGCTGCTGAGCCGGGCCGGCGCCGACCCCGACTCCCTCGCGACGGAGATCGACGAGCGGTCGGGCCCGGCCCAGCACCCGCCGGGCGAGTCGCCGGCGCTCACCTCGCTGTCCCTGACCCCGGCCGCCAAGCGCGCCCTGCTGGACGCCCACGACCTGGCCCGGTCGCGCGGCGCGGGCCACATCGGCCCGGAGCACGTGCTGAGCGCCCTCGCGGCGAACCCGGACTCCGCGGCCGGCCACATCCTCAACGCGGCCCGCTTCGCGCCCTCGGGCGGTGCGACGGAGGCCCCGGAGGCGCCGCAGGACCGGACGGAGCGGCCCCGGCCCACCGGCACGCCCACGCTGGACAAGTACGGGCGTGACCTCACCGACCTGGCCCGCGAGGGCCGCATCGATCCGGTGATCGGACGCGACGACGAGATCGAGCAGACCATCGAGGTGCTCTCCCGGCGCGGCAAGAACAACCCGGTGCTGATCGGCGACGCGGGCGTCGGCAAGACCGCCGTCGTGGAGGGGCTCGCCCAGCGCATCGCGGACGGCGACGTGCCGGACGTCCTCACCGCGCGCCGGGTCGTCGCCCTGGACCTCACCGGCGTGGTCGCCGGCACCCGTTACCGGGGCGACTTCGAGGAACGCCTGAACACCATCGTCGACGAGATCCGCACCCACTCCGACCGGCTGATCGTCTTCATCGACGAGCTGCACACCGTCGTCGGCGCCGGCGGAGGCGGCGAGGGCGGCTCCCTGGACGCGGGCAACATCCTCAAGCCCCCGCTGGCCCGCGGCGAGCTGCACATCGTGGGCGCGACGACGCTGGAGGAGTTCCGGCGGATCGAGAAGGACGCGGCGCTGGCCCGCCGCTTCCAGCCCATCCTGGTGCCCGAGCCGTCGGTGCCGGACACGCTCGAGATCCTGCGCGGGCTGCGGGACCGCTACGAGGCCCACCACCAGGTCCGCTACACCGACGAGGCGCTGGTGGCGGCCGTGGAGCTGTCCGACCGGTACCTCACCGACCGGCGGCTGCCGGACAAGGCCATCGACCTGATCGACCAGGCCGGCGCCCGGGTCCGCCTCGGCGCCCGGACGAAGGGCACGGACGTGCGCGCCATGGAGCGCGAGGTCGAGCAGCTCGCCCGGGACAAGGACCAGGCGGTCGCGGACGAGCAGTACGAGCAGGCCACCCAACTGCGGGACCGGATCGTCGAGCTGCGGCGGCGGATCGAGGACGCGGCCGGAGGCGGCGAGGCGGACGAGGGACTGGACCTGGAGGTCACCGCCGAGGCCGTCGCCGAGGTGGTGTCCCGGCAGACCGGCATCCCCGTCGCCAGCCTCACCCAGGAGGAGAAGGAGCGGCTGCTGGGTCTGCAGGCGCATCTGCACGAGCGGGTCATCGGCCAGGAGCAGGCCGTTCGGGTCGTCTCCGACGCGGTGATGCGCTCCCGCGCCGGTCTCGCGAGCCCGGACCGGCCGATCGGCAGCTTCCTCTTCCTCGGCCCGACCGGCGTCGGCAAGACGGAGCTGGCCCGCGCCCTCGCCGAGGCGCTGTTCGGCAGCGAGGAGCGCATGGTGCGCCTCGACATGAGCGAGTACCAGGAGCGGCACACCGTCAGCCGGCTGGTCGGCGCCCCGCCCGGCTACGTCGGCCACGAGGAGGCCGGCCAGCTCACCGAGGTCGTGCGCCGGCACCCGTACTCGCTGCTGCTGCTCGACGAGGTGGAGAAGGCGCACCCGGACGTCTTCAACATCCTGCTCCAGGTGCTCGACGACGGCCGGCTCACCGACTCCCAGGGCCGCACGGTCGACTTCGCCAACACGGTCATCGTGATGACCAGCAACCTGGGGTCGGAGGTGATCACCCGGCGCGGTGCCGGCATCGGTTTCGGGTCGGGCGGCACGGACGCCGACGAGGAGGCGCGGCGGGAGCAGATCCTGCGGCCGCTGCGCGAGCACTTCCGGCCGGAGTTCCTCAACCGCATCGACGAGATCGTCGTCTTCCGTCAGCTGACCGCAGAGCAGCTGAGGCAGATCACCGATCTGCTGCTGGAGCAGACCCGCCGGCTGCTGCGCGCGCAGGGCATCACGGTCGAATTCACGGACGCGGCCGTCGACTGGCTCGCCGAGCGCGGCTACCAGCCGGAGTACGGGGCGCGTCCGCTGCGCCGCACCATCCAGCGCGAGGTCGACAACGAGCTGTCCCGGCTGCTGCTCGACGGGCGGGTGCGGGAGGGCGACCGGGTGAGCGTGGACGTCGAGGACGGACGGCTGGCGTTCGGCACCCCGCCGCCGCCCGTCCCCACGACGGACGTCCCCACGACGGACGTCCCCACGACGGACGTCCCCACGACGGACGTCCCCACGACGGAAGTGCCGCCGCCGGAGCTGTGAGGCGGGACGCGCTATGGGGCGGGGCGCACCACCTGCGCCGAGCCGCCGCCGCGCCGTACCGTCTCGGCGGCCGCCAGCCACCTGCCGTCCGGCAGCCGCTGCACGCCGGTGGCCGCGCCGATCTCGGCGTTGAGCCGGAAGGAGTGCCCGAGCGCTTCGAGGGCCTTCGCCGTCCCGCTCCCGTACAGGCCCGGTTCGAGTTCGGTCTGGGCCGCGTTGCGCTGGCTGGCGCGGGGCGCGGCGATGGCGTCGACGAGCGGCAGGTCCCGGTCGAGGAACCCGGTGAGGGTCTGCAGCACGGTGGTGATGATGGTCGCGCCGCCCGGCGAGCCGAGCGCCACCACCGGCTTGTCGTTCCGGTCGAGGACGATCGTCGGTGAGATCGACGACCGCGGCCGCTTGCCCGGGCCGGGCAGGTTCGGGTCGTGGACGGCCGGGTTGGCCGGGGCGAAGGAGAAGTCCGTCAGCTCGTTGTTGAGGAGGAAACCGCGCCCGGGGACGGTGATGCCGCTGCCGCCGGTCTGCTCGATGGTCAGGGTGTAGGCGACGACGTTCCCCCACTTGTCGGCCACCGTCAGATGGGTGGTGTTCTCACCCTCGTACGTCGTCGGCACGGCCGTCCCGCCGGTGGCGCAGGCCGCCGGGTCGCGCGGGTCGCCGGGCGCGACCGGGCTGGTGAGGACCGCGTCGTCGCGGATCAGGCACGCCCGCGAGTCGGCGTAGCGCTGCGACAGCAGTTCCTCGGTGGGGACGTCCTCGAAGGCGGGGTCGCCGAGCCAGCGCCCGCGGTCGGCGAACGCGATGCGGCTGGCCTCGATGAAGCGGTGCAGGTACTGGGTCTCGCTCGCCTTCGACAGGTCCGTCCGCTCCAGGATGTTGAGCGCCTCGCCGACGGTCGTGCCGCCGGAGGAGGAGGGCGCGATGGAGTAGACGCCGAGGCCGCGGTAGGTGGTCCGGGTGGGCGCCTGGAGCTTGGCGCGGTAGGCGGCGAGGTCCTTCTCCGACAGCGCGCCGGGGCGGGCGTTCCAGCCGGAGGCCGGGTCGACCGGCGGGTGGTTGACCGTGTCGACGATGTCGTCGGCGATGTCCCCCCGGTACAGGGCGCGCACGCCCTTCCGCGCCAGCTCCGCGTACGTGCGGGCGAGGTCGGGGTTCTTGAACGTCGAGCCGACGACCGGGAGCCGGCCGCTGGGCAGGAAGAGTTCGGCGGTGTCCGGGAAGTAGCGGAAGCGGGTCTCGTTGGCGGCGGTCTGGGTGCGGAAGGTGTCGTCGACGGTGAAGCCGTCGCGGGCGAGGCGCTCGGCGGGCTTCAGCACCGTGCCGAGTTCCCTGCTGCCCCACTTGTCGAGGGCGGTCGCCCAGGTGGCGGGCGTGCCCGGGGTGCCGACGCCGAGGCCGCTGCTGACGGCGTCGGCGAAGGCGAGGGGCTTGCCGTTCTCCAGGAAGAGGTCGGCGCCGGCGGTGAGCGGGGCGGTCTCACGGCCGTCGATCGTGTGCACCGTGCGGGACTTGGCGTCGTAGTAGACGAAGTAGCCGCCTCCGCCGATGCCCGCGGAGTACGGCTCGGTGACACCGAGGGCGGCGGCGGTGGCGACGGCCGCGTCGACGGCGTTGCCGCCCTTGCGCAGCACCTCGATACCGGCCGCGGAGGCGTCCGCGTCGACGCTGGCGACGGCGCCGCCGGAGCCGACGGCGACCGGGGTCTTCTCAACCGGTCTGTCCGGTGCGGTCGGTGGGGCCGTGGCTCCCACCGACACGACGGCGGCCGAGACCGCCAGGACCGACAGCTTCCGCGCGACAGGGCGACGCATCCGTACCTCCAGTCCGGGTCCGTCCGCGCAGCCTATGCCACCCACCGACGCCCCGTCAGGAGCGCGTGGGAGCGCGTGTCGAACACGGGTTTGCGTTCGCCCGCTAGCATGCGCGCCCATGAATGACGACGTGCGCAACATCGTCCTGGGTGTCGTCGCGGCCGGTATCAGTGCCGCGCTCGGCTGGGTGGCCCGTACCTACCTGTGGAAGCGGAAGCTGCGGCGCAAGCAGGCGTTCTTCGGGCTGCCGGACAACTCGGAGTCGCTGCTGGTCGTCAACCGGGACGCGGGCGGACCCGAGTTGACAGTGACGCGTTACGACGTGTTCGCGCTGCTCGAACTGTCCGCACTCGTCAAGGACTGCAACGCGCACGCGCAGGTCATCGCCCACGACGCCGCCCGGCAGGGTTTCGGCGAACGCACCGAGTTCTGTGTGGGCGGCCCGGCCTCCAACCGCCGGATGATGGCCCACCTCGCCTCGCTGCTGCCCGGTATCCGCGTCAACGTGGACGCCGAACCCGGGCCCGACCGGGGGGCGTTCCAGATCGGCAGCGAGCGCTACCGGATGGAGCCTGGCCGCGCCGAGTACGTGATCCTGGCACGGCTGACCGCCGGGGAGCGGCGCGGGACACGGCCGGTGTTCCTGTTCTGCGGGCAGCGCTCGATCAACAACCAGGCCGCGACGCGCTACCTCGCCCGCCACCACGAGCGGCTGCACCGCAAACACGGCGACAGCACCTTCGTGCTGCTGCTGAAGGTCGTCAACTCGCAGGCGTACGGCCCGGACGTGGTCGAGCTGGTCTCGGACGTGACGCGGGCGGCCCAGGCTCCGCTGCCGGCGCAGGCGACCGCCGCGCGGACCTCACACCGGGCGTCCTGAGTCCGGTTTCCCGCTTCACCGGTTCGCCGGTCCGCCGGTCGTCGGCCCGTACTGCCGGTGCCCTCGAGCACGACCCGTCCGGCGCGCGGCTGACCTTCTCCCCGCCGGAACGCCCCGTGGCATCGGGTCGTTCCCCTGCGCGAGCAGTGATCTCCGGCCGCGCGGCCGGACGGATGGAGCTCTGTGGACCACCGCCCCCGCGGCCGAAGGGCCGTGGGAGCTCCCACCCGGCGCCGGCACCCCCGCCGCGGCGGCGGCCGAGGTGAGCGCCCTGCACATCCCCGGTGCGGTGCGGCGCGTGTCCGACCGCGAGGATGAACGGACCATGCTAGCCGAGGTTCCGCGCGAGGGAACGGCCGGCGAACGGGGACTGGTGACTGCCGGGCGGGCGCCGGGGGGCCGGTGAGGAGCGGGGCGGTGACGGGCTCGGGGCCGGGCTCGGTGCCGCCGGCTCAGGCTTCCGCGACCTCGGCGTACACCTGGGACAGTTCGGGGACGCCGTGGGCGGCCCAGGCCTGTCCGTCGGAGACGACGTCGATCTCTCGGCCGGAGGCGAGACGGACCACCGGGCGGCCGTCGGGCCGGATCCGCCAGCCGGCGCCGGGCACGGTGCGCACCACGACCGTGCCGAGGTACAGCCCGGCGTCGTTGCCGAGCCAGGGCAGGAGTTCGTCGTCGTCGCGCCAGCGCGGCACCAGCTGGTCGAGCGTCTCCAGCGAGGCGGCGGTGTCGTCGAGCGCCGCGCCCTCCCGTCCCGCCAGGGAGCGCAGCAGCTCGCACTCGGCCAGGAGATCGCCGTAGCCGCCCGGTCCGTCGCCGTGCTCGGGGAACACCGCCACACCGACGGAGGGGTCACGCCTCTTGCGCCATTTGCCAAGAAAGGGGATCTCCATGGAACCAGCCTGACATTCGTACCGCCACGCACACCACAGGCGCGCGGGCCGTCGTGCCGATCACGGGCGCTGCGTCCGGTGCGGTGCGGCGAGTGCGTGATCGGTAGGGCGGTCCGCAGGTCAACGGGCGGGGCGCCGCCGGGAGTACGCCACTACACCTCCAGGTCGACGACGACCGGCGCGTGGTCCGAGGCGCCCTTGCCCTTGCGCTCCTCACGGTCGACGTAGGCGTCCTGCACGGCCTTGGCGAAGGGGGCGTTGCCGTATACGAGGTCGATGCGCATGCCGCGGTTCTTGGGGAAGCAGAGCTGGCGGTAGTCCCAGTACGTGAAGGGGTGCTCGTACTTCAGGGGGCGCGGTACCACGTCCGCCAGGCCCGCCTCGCGCAGCGAGGCGAGGGCGGCGCGCTCGGCGGGGGTGACGTGGGTGGAGCCCTCGAAGGCGGCCGGGTCGAAGACGTCGTCGTCCGTCGGCGCCACGTTGTAGTCGCCCAGCACGGCGAACGGGCGGCTGCCCGCCGCGTCACCGGCGACGGCGGCCCTGAGGGCCTCGAACCACTGGAGCTTGTAGGCGTAGTGGGGGTGGTCCACCTCGCGGCCGTTCGGCACGTAGACCGACCAGACGCGGACCGGGCCGCAGGTCGCGGAGATCGCGCGGGGCTCCGGGGCGCCGTCGTAGCCGGGATCGCCGGGCAGGCCCTTGACGACGTCCTCGAGGCCGACGCGGGAGAGCACCGCCACGCCGTTCCACCGGCCGGTGGCGTGGACCGCCGCCTCGTAGCCCAGCTCGCGCAGCTGGTCGAACGGGAACTGCTCCTCGGCGACCTTGGCCTCCTGGAGGCAGAGCACGTCGGTGCCGCTGCTCTCCAGCCAGGGCAGGAGCCTCGGCAGGCGGGCGGTGATCGAGTTGACGTTCCAGGTCGCGATGCGCATGCCTCACAACCTACCCGGAGCGTGTGACAACGCCGTCCTCAGAGCTCCGCCGAGGCCCCGGACGCCAGCCGGTCGTGCGGCGCGCCGCCCAGGTTGCCGAGGTGCGTGTCGTAGATGGGGCGGGCAAGGTCGGTGAGGAGGGCGTCGTGGATGTCGTAGACCCGCTGCGGCTCGACCTCGCGGACGTACTCGATGACCTCGGAGATCTTGCTCCAGGGGGCCTGGACCGGGGCCAGGAGGGTCTCCACCCGGTGGTCGGGCACGGTGAGCGCGTCTCCGGGGTGGAAGACGCGGCCGCCGTCGATCAGGTAGCCGACGTTGGTGACCCGCGGGAGGTCCGGGTGGATCACGGCGTGCAGTTCGCCGTGGACCTGGACGTCGAAGCCGGCGGCGGTGAAGGTGTCGCCGTGGCCGACGGTGTGGACGCGGCCCGGGAAGGCCGCCGCGAGCTTCTCCGCGACGGACCTCAGGGTCCAGATCTCGGTGCCCGGGCCGGCTTCCATGGCCGCCCGCAGCCGGGCCTCGTCGAAGTGGTCGGGGTGCTCGTGCGTGACGAGGAGGACGTCCGCGCCGAGTGCGGCGTCCTCCTCGGTGAACCCGCCCGGGTCGATGACGAGCGTGCGTCCGTCCTTCTCCAGGCGGACACAGGCGTGCGACTTCTTCGTGAGCTTGATGGGCTTCGTGGGCTTCGTGGGCGTCATGGGTCCATCCTGCCCCCGGCGGACCCTGCGTTCATTCGGTGGGCGTCGTCTCGTCGCGGATGACCTGCTGCGCCACCCGGAAGGCGCTGTTCGCCGCCGGTACGCCGCAGTAGACCGCCGCCTGGAGCAGGACCTCCTTGATCTCGTCGGGGGTGAGGCCGTTGCGCAGCGCGGCACGGGTGTGGAAGGCGAGCTCGTCCAGGTGGCCGCCGGCCACCAGCGCGGTGAGCGTGACGCAGGAGCGGGACCGCCGGTCGAGGCCGGGGCGGTCCCAGATCTCGCCCCAGGCGTAGCGGGTGACGAGTTCCTGGAAGTCGCCCGAGAAGTCGTCGGCCTGCGACAGGGCCCGGTCCACGTGGGCGTCGCCGAGCACCTCGCGGCGCACCTTCAGCCCCGCGTCGTAGGGGTCGGGGCGGCCCGTCGCCTGCGGCGGCGCCGCCACGGGCGCGGGCGCGATCTCGGCGATGGGCGCGGCCTGCGGGGGCACCGCCGGTACCTGCCGGAGCGAGACGCCGGGTACGGCGGTCTGGCCCGTGCTGTGGTCGTAGGCGGGCTGCCAGGCGGTGGAGAAGTGCCGGACCAGCAGGTCGGTGACGGCGGCGGGCTGCTCCACGGGCACCAGGTGGGAGGCGCCGGGGACGACGGCGAGGCGGGCGTCCGGGATGCCGGCCACCAGGGTGCGCGCCTCGGCCGGGCCGGTGACCTGGTCGTCCGAGCCGACGAGGACCAGGGTCGGCACGCCGACCTGGCCGAGTTCGGCACGCACGTCGAACGAGGCGAGCGCCTCGCAGGCCGCGATGTAGCAGCCGGGGTCTGTGGTGCGCACCATCTGCACGGCCCAGTCGGTGATCGCGGGCTGGGCCGCCGCGAAGCCGGTGGTGAACCAGCGGTCGGGCGAGGTGCGGGCGATGGGGTCGAGGCCGTTGGTGCGGACGATGACGCCTCTTTGCCGGAACTCGTCCGCCGTGCCGAACCGCGGCGAGGCCGCGATCAGCGCGAGCGAGGCGACCCGCTCGGGGTGGCGCAGGGCCAGCTCCACGCCGACCGCGCCGCCGAGCGCGCAGCCCGCGTAGCCGAACCGCTGCACGCCGAGCGCGTCGAGGGTGGCCAGCAGCCGCGCGGCCAGGTCGGCGACGGAGCCCGCCGGGTGGGCCGGGGCACCGCCGTGACCGGGCAGGTCGAAGCGGAAGACCCGCCATTGCTCGGCCAGTTCGGGCACCTGCCGGTCCCACATGTGCCATGTGGTGCCCAGGGAGGGACCCAGGATGAGGACCGGAGCGTCTTCTGGCCCGTCAAAGCGGTATTGCAGGGTGTTCGGTACTGTCTCGCTCACCCGTCTGACCCTCTCACGTATCACGAAATCTCACATAGCCGGGGCGAACCTAGCGGGTTCCGTCGCCCTCGCGGCGACAGGCCCCGCAGTGGTCATGGGGTCATGGGTCATGGGTCATGGGGATGGCCATGGGCCGGTACGCGATGGCGGAGCCTCACTCGGCCGTTCGCGCCTTGCCGCGCCCGTCCACCACAACGCCGCCGGCCCGTCCCACCACGACGCCGTCGGCCCGTCCGACGGGACGCGGCCGGAGCCGGGGTGAGCACCGGTGCCGGTGAAGGGGATTGTGTGGGGGACGTGTGATTTCCTCGCGTGCCCTTGGGGTCACGGCGGGCCCGAACATCGCCGCGTTGGCCGGAAACTGACGGCCCTCCCTGGCCGTAACTCCGTGCGAACGACGGTTTTCGGGCGGTGACGGCCGGGAAACACCGGCTGCGGGCCGTCGACTTCGGCGGGAATGCGCCCTTGCGTCCTTCCTGTGTGGTCTCGATCAGCGGGCGGCTTCGCAGCGGGGGCGCCCCCGGCAGGGCCGCGCGGCCCGTGAGATGGCCGTCACCGGCGGCATGACTAGCATGTGCCGGTACCCGGATCGGAGGAGCACGTCTTCCCCCTTCCTTCCGGGCCTGCGGCCGTCGTGTGTCGGTCGACCCGTTCTTCCTGCTCTCGAGGACCGAGGAACCGCGGAATGTCTGTGCCTGCATCTCCCAGTCAGCGTCGGTCAGCCGAAGTGCCCCAGACCTCGTCGGCCGTGCCCGTGACCGTGCTGCTGGTGGCCGGCGCGGCCGCGGGCGCGGCCATGGCTGCGGCCCCTGCCGCCGCCCGCACCTGGACGGTGGTCGCGGCTCTGGTCGCCTGGGCCTGCGTCGCGGTCACCGTCGTCGTCTGCGCCGTGCTGATCAGGCGGACCCGCCGGTCCGCCGCCGCGAGGGAAACCGAAGTCGCCCGGATGAGCGCCCACTCGGCGCAGCAGTCGGCGGAGTCGGCGCATCTGGTGAACGTCACCCTGCCCGCTCTCCTGGACCGGCTGCGGGAGGGCGAGGGGGCACGTGACGCCCTGGCGAAGGTGTCCCCGCCCTCCGATCCGCGGCTGCTTCAGGTCGTCCAGGCCTTCGCCTCCGCGATGGAGCAGGCCGTGCGGTACGCCACCGCCGCGGACACCGAACGGCGACGCGCCCGGCACGAACTGGACGGGATCACCCAGGAGATGGACCGGGTGGCGCAGCAGATGCTGCCCGCCGTGGTCGAGCAGTTGCGGGAGGGCAGCTCGGCCGACACCGTACTGGCCCGGCTGGAATGGCCCCCCTCCTCCGTGCTGCGGACACCCACAGAATCGTTCATCCGGGAACTCGCCCACAGCGAGCGGCGAGCCGCCGCCGCGCAGGCCGCCTCCGCGAAGGCCCTCAGCCGCGTCCAGGCCAAGACCGTGAGCATGCTCGCCGACCTGCGGGAGATGCAGGAGCGGCACGGCGAGGAGGTCTTCGGCGACCTGCTGAAGCTGGATCACAGCACGTCCCAGCTGGGCCTGATGACCGACCGGCTGGCGCTGCTGATGGGCGGCCGGTCCAGCCGCGCGTGGAACAAGCCGATCGTGATGGAGAGCATCCTGCGCGGTGCGGCCGGCCGGATCGCGGCGTATCAGCGCGTACGGCTGCACTGCTCCTCGAACGCCGCCGTCTCCGGTTTCGCCGCCGAAGGCGTCATGCACCTGCTCGCCGAGCTGGCGGACAACGCCGCCAACTTCTCGCCGCCGATCGACGAGGTCCACATCTACGTCGAGGAGCACAGCGCCGGGCTGATCGTCACGATCGAGGACAGCGGCCTGAAGATGGCCGACGCGGCGATGCGACGCGCCGAGGAGGCCGTGGCGGGCCGTGTGACGGACCTCGCCTCGTTGCAGGGCACGCGGCTCGGTCTGGCCGTGGTCGGGCGTCTGGCCCTCAAGTACGGCATCAGCGTCAACTACCGGCCGTCGTCGCGCGGAGGCACCGGCGTCGTCGTGCTGCTGCCCCTGAACCTGCTCGCGCAGCGGAGCGATGCCGCACCGCGGGAGACCGCGGGCCGTACCGCCGTCGCGGACGCCGTCCCCGGGCCGCGGGAGCCGGCCACGCGGCCCGCGGCGGGCTCACGCCCCTCAGCGGGCTCACGCCCCTCAGCGGGCTCACGCCCTTCCGTGGGCTCGCGCCCTTCCGTGGGCTCGCGGCCCGCGGCGGCCGAACTGCCCGCCCCGGCCGCGCGGCCGGCTCCCGCGGTCCGGTCCGCCGCCCCGGCGGAGGTCTCCGGCCAGGAAGCCCCCCGCAGTCCCCTGGCGGCCACCCCGAACGGTCTTCCCGTCCGGGCCCCCGGCCGTACGATGGCCGAGGCCGAGCGCGAACGTCACCAGCGCAGGGCGACGGCCGATTCCCCCGAGTCCGACGACACCCCGGGACGGACACGTCCGGCGGGGCGTGACGCCGGCTCGCGCTTCGGGGCCTTCCACAGCGGGCGCACCTCCGCCGGTGGCGCCGACGGGCCCGGGACCGACCCCGACCCCCGCCCCGGCTCCGGGCCACGGACCGGTCAGTAGCATCACGTCCCTTCCGGCGTCGGAGCCATGGCGCCACACTTCCCGCTCAAGCTCGTGAGATTGGAGGAACGGGCCGGCAACCGGCGTCTTAGGACACCACCGTCCCATCACCTACCATGCAGACCACCGACAACAGCCTCACCTGGCTTCTGCAGGGCCTTCTGGAGCGCACCCCCGGCACTCGGCACGTGCTGGTCCTGTCCCGGGACGGCCTGAAGCTGTGCTGGACCGAACACCTGGCGCTCGACCAGGCCGACCAGTTGGCAGCCATCTGCTCGGGCATGCAGTCCCTCGCCCAGGGGGCGTCCGTCGAGTTCGGTGACGGGAGCGGTGGGGTGCGGCACTCCATGACCGAGTTCCACGGTGGTCAGCTCTTCATCGTGCAGGCGGGCGAAGGCGCGCATCTGGCGGTCCTCGCCGAGGAGGACGCCGACCCCGGCGTGGTGGGGCATCAGATGACCGAGCTCGTCGAGCAGATCGGCGAGCACCTGCGGGCCGAGCCCCGCGAGAGCGCGCAGGGGAGCACATCGTCGTGATACGCCGGCCCGTGGACACGGGTGATCCCGACCGGCTCTACACGGTCACCGGCGGGCGCAGCCGTGCGGACGACGCGTTCGACCTGGTCACCCTGGTGGTCAGCGAGTGCCGGCCCACCGCCGGGATGCAGTCGGAGCACGCGCGGATCCTGGAACTGTGCCGGCATCCGACGGCCGTCGTCGAGATCGCCGCGGAGCTGAAGCTGCCGATCACGGTGGTGCGCATCCTGCTCGGCGACCTGCTCGCGATGAGCCGGATCACCGTCCGCCAACCGCCCGCGGCACGGTCCGCCGCCTCCTCACTCCCCGATTCCGCCTTTCTCAAGGAGGTGCTCCATGGGCTCCGCAACCTCTGAGCTGCCTTCCGTGCGCACACCGCTGTCCGATGCCGCCGAGACAGGCCTGAAGATCGTCGTCGTGGGCGGCTTCGGGGTCGGCAAGACGACTCTGGTCCGCTCGGTCAGCGAGATCCGTCCGCTCAACACCGAGGAGGTGATGACGCAGGCGGGTGTCGGCATCGACGAGACGAACAAGGTGGCGGCGAAGACCACCACGACGGTGGCGTTCGACTTCGGCCGGATCAGTCTCAACGAGAGCATGATCCTGTACCTGTTCGGCGCTCCGGGCCAGGAGCGCTTCTGGTTCCTGTGGGACCGGCTCTTCTCCGGCACGCTCGGCGCGGTCGTCCTCGTCGACACGCGCCGGATGGACGACTCCTGGTACGCGATAGACCGGCTGGAACACCACAAGACACCGTTCGTGGTGGCCGTCAACCGGTTCGACGACGAGCCGAACCGGTACTCCCTCGACGAGATCCGCCAGGCGCTCGCCCTGCCCGCGCACGTGCCGCTGGTCGACTGCGACGCCCGGGTCAGGTCGTCGGGCAAGGACGTGCTGATCACCCTCGTGGACCACCTCTACGAAATGGCCATGGCCCAGGAGAAGACACCGTGACCGACACCGGACCCCTTCCCCCGCACGCGGCTCCCCCGGGCTGCCCCGCCCACACGGGCGCGGTGCCCCTGGCCGGCCTCGAGTACCAGCAGGATCCCTCGCGGCTCTACCGGGCCCTGCGCCGGGAGCACGGCTCGGTCGCGCCCGTGCTGCTCGACGGGGACATCCCCGCCTGGCTGGTGCTCGGCTACTCCGAGGTCAGCTATGTGACGAGCCACGACGAGCTGTTCGCACGCGACTCGCGGCGCTGGAACCAGTGGAAGAACATCCCCGCGGACTGGCCGCTGCTGCCGTTCGTCGGGTATCAGCCCTCGGTGCTGTTCACCGAGGGCGAGGAGCACCGGCGGCGGTCCGAGGTGATCACGGACGCCCTGGAGGGCGTCGACCAGTTCGAGCTGGCGCGCGAGTGCCGGCAGATCGCCGACCAGCTCATCGCGTCGTTCGCCGGGAGCGGTCAGGCCGAGCTGATGAGCGCGTACGCGCACGCGCTGCCGATGCGCGCCGTCGTCCAGATGTGCGGGATGCCGCACACGGGCGAGGACACCCAGCGGCTCGTGGAGGATCTGCAGATCTCCCTCGACGCGACCGAGGGCCAGGATCCGGTGGCCGCCTACATGCGGGTGGCCGAGCGGATCCAGCAGCTGGTGAAGGAGAAGCGGGAGCGCCCGGGCCCGGACGTCACCTCGCGCATGCTGCTGCACCCGGCCGGACTGACCGACGAGGAGGCCGTCCAGGACCTGATCACCATCATCGCCGCGGCGCAGCAGCCGACCGCCAACTGGATCTGCAACACGCTGCGGCTGCTGCTCACCGACGAGCGGTTCGCCCTGAGCGTGTCGGGCGGCCGGCTCAGTGTGGGCGAGGCGCTGAACGAGGTGCTCTGGCTCGACACACCGACGCAGAACTTCATCGGCCGCTGGGCCGTGCGCGACACCCAGCTCGGCGGACGGCGGATCCAGGCGGGTGACTGCGTCGTGCTGGGTCTCGCCGCGGCCAACACCGATCCGCAGATCTGGCCGGAATCGTACGTCGGGGCGGAGAACGCCGCGCACCTGTCGTTCAGCAACGGGGAGCACCGGTGCCCCTATCCGGCCCCGCTGCTGGCCGACGTCATGGCCCGTACGGGGGTCGAGAACCTGCTGGAGCGCCTGCCCGACCTGGTCCTCGCCGTGGAGCCGGAGGAACTGACCTGGCGGCCGTCCATCTGGATGCGCGGCCTGACCGCCCTGCCGGTGGAGTTCACCCCGGTGGTGCAGTAGCGCACCGCCCGGGGCGGACGGCCTCCCCGGGCGGGTCGTTCCCGGCGGGGAAGCGCCCGCGCAGACCGCGCAGACCGCCGGCCTGCCGCCCGGCCCTTCGGCGGCGCGGAACGGCGGTCCGGTCCGCGCGACCTGTACGGAACATCAGCTTCCGACGGGGGTGAACCGCACCGGCACGGCCTGCGGGCCCCGGGTGAAGACGCCCTGTTCCACGAGGTCGGCCTCGTCGGCGAGGCGTATGTCGGGCATGGCGTCGAGGAGCTGGCCGACACCGATCTCGACCTCGGCCTTCGCGAGGAGGGCACCGACGCAGAAGTGCCGGCCGAGCGCGAAGGCGAGGTGATCGGCGGCGGCCGAGAAGGCGGTGGTCGTGGTCAGGTCCTCGCGGAAGATGTCGAACCGGTCCGGATCGCGGTAGCGGCTCTCGTCCCGGTTCGCGGCCCCGATCAGGCAGGTGACGGTGGCGCCGGCCGGGATGACACCGCTGCTGAGCGTGACCTCGGTGGCCGACTGCCGCATGATCATGTGCACGGGAGGCGTGTGGCGCAGCGTCTCGGCGAAGGCGCGGGCGATCAGGCTGCGGTCCTCGCGGACGGCCGCCAGCTGCTCGGGGTGGAGCAGGAGGTTGGCGAAGATGCCGGCGATCGCCTTGTCCGTCGTCTCGCCCCCCGCGGCGAGCAGCAGGCTGCAGAAGGCCTTGATGTCCTCGTCGCTCATCCTCACGCCGTCGACCTCGGCGGCGCACAGCGCGGACAACAGGTCGTCACCGGGGTTGTCGCGGCGCGCCCGGATGATCGGGACCATGTACTCGGCGAACTCGACCCGGGTCCGCTCCCCCGCCGCGGCGACCTCGGGGTCGCCCGAGAGGTTGCCGAGGAAGGCGATGACGGACGTGTACCAGCGGTGGAACCGGGCGTGATCGGCCTTGTCCAGGCCCAGCATGTCCGCGATCACGTTGACCGGGAAGCGGGTCGCGTAGTCGGCCACCAGGTCGGCGGATCCGGTGTGCCGGAACGCGTCGATCAGCTCACGGGAGTTGCGCTCGATCACGGGCAGGAACTTCTCCTGCAGGTCGCTGCCGCGGAAGGCGGGGGCGACGAGCGCCCGCCTCACCGCGTGCTCCCGCCCGCTGAGCTGGAGGATCGTCCTGCCGTGCACGGGTTCGAGCTGCCAGTCGTAGTTCTCGGTGGTGAACTCGCCGTCCCTGTCCTTGAAGACGCGCTCCACGTCCTCGTAGCGCGAGATGACGTAGCTCTGCGTGGCCTCGTGCCAGAACAGCGGAGCGCTCTCGCGCATCACGCGGTAGGCCTGGTAGGGGTCCGCGGCGAACTCGGGCGAGAGGATGTCGGGGACCTGCTGCTGCGCGGTGGGCATGGAGCTCCCTCGGGCGGTAACGGATGTACCGGCCAAGATTATTGATCAACCGGCACCCGCGACAGCCCGCCCCGGTCGCCTCTTCCGCTATGCACGAGTGTTGGCCGAAAACCGTCCCGGCGTGGTGGTCCTGTGCCGTTCGACGGCTCGGACATCGTGACGGACCGCGAACCCCGCCATCGACCAGGGCACCTGCGGCACCGGGCCGCGGAGTTCCACACCGGATGTGACGTCGTCCGCAGGTGCGCGGGAAGGCGGCATACGGCAGGGCGGCATACGGCAGGGCGGCGTACGGCAGGGCGGAGTGCCCGGCAGGGCGGAGTGCCCGGCAAGGCGGAGTGCCCGGCAAGGCGGAGTGCCCGGCAAGGCGGAGTGCCCGGCAAGGCGGCTACGGGAAGGCGGCGTACGGCGCCAGGGTCGGTCAGAGGGTGTCGCCGGGGCCTCCGAGGCCGGTCAGGGCGCCCACCGGGTCGGGGTCGGGTGTGCCGCGCGGCCACCAGTCGTCGTGGCCCGGCTCCGACTCGTAGGCGTACCACAGCCCGTCGCGGCCCAGGCGGAGCTGGACGTGGCCGCGGGGGTGGGTGAGGTGGTTGTGCCAGGGGCGGAAGGCGGGCAGGTCGGCGGCGAGGAGGAGGGGGCGGGCCCGGTCGAAACGTCCGGCCGGCGGGTCCCAGGGCTCCTCCAGGACGGCGAGCCCGTCCGGGCCGCCCTGGTGCCAGGCGGCGACCGCGCGTGCCAGCTCTGCCGGGGTGCGGCCGGCGGCTGAGGCGAGGGAGGAGTAGAGGGCGCGGGTGGACGCCGTGAGCCCCGAGCCCGGCCGGGACGCGGCGATGCGGACGGCGTCCTGCCAGAGGGTCAGTCCACCGGTCGCGTCCTGGCCGGTGGTCAGCAGGGCGTGGGCGCGGGCGGCCGCGTCGGTGGCGAGCTGGTCCAGCGCGAAGGAGTCGGGGCCGTCCGGGACGGCGGGGTAGGCCGGGGGCTGGCCGGGGTGCGGGGGCGGGGGCAGCGGGGCCGGGAGGGGCGGGAGCGGGCGCGCGACGGCGAGGGCCTCCGTGGCGCGGACGCCGGGCACCGGCTCCGGCTCCCGCTCCTGGGCGGCACGGGCGGCCCGGGTCGCGTTGCGGCGGGACAGCGCGTCGAGGAGTTCGCGTTCGCCCCGCCCGCGCAGCAGGAGCAGCACGAACGGGTCGGCGTCCAGCAGACGCGCGGTCTGGTAGCAGAGGGCGGCGGCGTGCTTGCAGGGATGACCGCGGTCGGGGCAACTGCAGTGCGGCTCCAGGTCACCGGGGCCGGGAAGCAGCGGCACCCCGCACCCGGCGAGCGACGCGGGCATCTCCTTGTCGAGCAGCGCGGCGATGTGCCCGGGACGCTCGACGGCCGCGTCGAGGAAGCGTTCCCAGTCGTCGTCGCCCAGGGTGCGCAGCCGCACCTGCACCCGGTACGGGCGGGGGCGGCTGCCCTGCACGTACGCGAGGACCAGGCCGGGCGTGACCGTGATGGCGTCGACGTTCCCCCGCTCGGCGTAACGCCGGCCGCGGGCGAGGCGCTCGGCGTCCAGGGCGCCCTCCTCCAGCGCGGTGACCCAGGCGTCGCCCCACCAGGTCTCGGCGAAGCCGCCGTCCGCGCCGGTCGTCCGGGCCGGGAAGGCGGGGAAGGTACGCCGGAGGTCGCCGTCCCGCGAGGGCGCGGCCATGGAACGGGGCGTGCGGGAGGAGGAGGAGGAGGAGGAGGAGGATCTGGACGGTGCGGACTGATCCGCGATGACGGTCGCGTCCTCGGCAACGGTCGGATCGTCGGGAACGGCCAGGTTCTCGGGAACGATCAGGTCCTCAGGAACGGTCACATCCTCGGAAACGGCCAGGCCCTCCGGCACGGCCAGGTCCCCGGAAACGGTCTGCTCCCCGGACGCGGTCTGATCCTCGGATCCGGTCTGATCCTCGGGCGGCATCCGGAAGGCGCCCGTGAGGAAGTCCCGTACGTGACGCGCGCGGTCGTCGGCGACGGTGTCGGGCGTCCGGCCGGGGCGTCCGGCGGGCGTGGGGTGTGCGCTCGTCCGGAAGGACCGGCGAGTGGCGGTGCGGGCCTTGGGCCCCCCGGGTCCCCCGGTTCCCCCGGCTCCCCCGGCTCCCCCGGCTCCCCCGGGCCCTCCGGCTCCCCCCGGCCCCCCGCTTCCCTCGGGCCCGCC
Organism: Streptomyces sp. NPDC059895; assembly: GCF_042731035.1. NCBI lineage: Bacteria > Bacillati > Actinomycetota > Actinomycetes > Kitasatosporales > Streptomycetaceae > Streptomyces > Streptomyces sp. NPDC059895. The sequence goes on along the minus strand of NZ_JBHWKO010000009.1, from coordinate 217,357 downwards.
GGGGCCGTCCGTGCCCTGCCGTGCCTGTGCGCGGGCCGCCCGCAGCGCCGCGCGCGCGACGTCGCCGGGCCGCGAGCCGGTCGCCGGCGGTGGGGGGAGCTGCTCGCCGGCTGCCGCGGAGCCCGTCGCGGGGGCGGCCGCGGGAGGAACGTCGGCGTCCTTCGCGGGGGTGTCCCCGTCCGTGTCCGTTCGGGGGGTGTCCGCCGCACGCCGCAGCGCGGCACGGGCGGCGTCACCGGGCCGGGGCCCGCGGGGGGCGGGCTCCTGCTCCTGCGGCCGTGCCCGCGCCGCGCGCAGGGCCCGGCGTGCCGCGTCCGCCGGGCGGGCGTCCCGCTCCTCCATCACGCCTCCCTCCGCAGCCGGACCAGGTCGGACAGCTCACGGTCGGTCAGTTCCGTCAGGGCCGCCTCGCCGGTGCCGAGGATCGCGTCGGACAGGGCGCGCTTGGACTCCAGCATCTCGGCGATGCGGTCCTCGACGGTGCCCTCGGTGATGAGGCGGTGGACCTGGACGGGCTGGGTCTGGCCGATGCGGTAGGCGCGGTCGGTGGCCTGTTCCTCCACGGCCGGGTTCCACCAGCGGTCGAAGTGGACGACATGGCCCGCGCGGGTGAGGTTGAGGCCGGTGCCGGCCGCCTTCAGCGACAGGACCAGGACGGGCGTCGCGCCGCTCTGGAAGCGGTCCACCATGCGCTCGCGCTCGGGGACCGGGGTGCCGCCGTGGAGGAGGTCCACGGGGACCGCGCGGCCGGCCAGGTGGGCGGTGATCAGACGGGCCATGCCGACGTACTGGGTGAAGACGAGGGCCGAGCCGTCCTCGGCGAGCAGGGTGTCCAGCAGTTCGTCGAGGAGGGCGAGTTTGCCGGAGCGGGCGGCGAGGGCGTCGCCGGTGGCGGGGGACTCCTCCTTGAGGTAGAGGGCCGGGTGGTCGCAGATCTGCTTGAGGGCGCCCAGGAGCTTGAGGACCAGGCCGCGCCGGGCGATGCCGTCCGCCGTGCCGATCGCGGCCATCGACTCGCGCACCACCGCCTCGTACAGCGCGGCCTGTTCCCGGGTGAGGGGGACGGGGTGGTCGGTCTCGGTCTTGGGCGGCAGCTCGGGGACGATGCCGGGGTCGGACTTCCTGCGGCGCAGCAGGAAGGGGCGGACCAGCCGCGCGAGGCGCTCCACCGCCTCCTGGTCCTCGCCGTTCTCCACCGCGCGGGCGTGCCGGGCGCGGAAGGACTTCAGGGGGCCGAGGAGGCCGGGGGTCGTCCAGTCCAGGAGGGCCCACAGCTCGGACAGGTTGTTCTCCACGGGGGTGCCGGTGAGCGCCACGCGCGCGGGGGACGGGAGGGTGTGCAGGGCCTTCGCCGTCGCCGAGTACGGGTTCTTGACGTGCTGGGCCTCGTCCGCGACGACCATGCCCCACGGCTGCCGGGCGAGCGTGGGGGCCGCCGAGCGCATGGTGCCGTACGTGGTGAGGACGAAGCCGCCGCTCAGGTCGTCCAGGGAGCGGTCGGCGCCGTGGAAGCGGCGGACGGGCACGCCGGGCGCGAAGCGGGTGATCTCGCGCTGCCAGTTGCCGAGGAGGGAGGCCGGGCAGACCACCAGGGTGGGTTCGGGGCGGGCCCGCTTCAGGTGCAGGGCGATGACGGTGACCGTCTTGCCGAGGCCCATGTCGTCGGCGAGGCAGCCGCCGAGGCCGAGGGAGGTCATGAGGTCCAGCCAGGCCAGTCCCCGCAGCTGGTAGTCGCGGAGGGTGGCGTGCAGGCCGGGCGGCGGTTCGGCGGGGCGCACCCCGGCGGTGAGGCGGTCGCGCAGGACGGCCAGGGCCCCGACGGGGACCGCCTCGACGCTCTCGCCGTCCACCTCGGCGGTGCCGGTGAGGGCGACGGACAGGGCGTCGACCGGGTCCAGCAGACCCAGTTCGCGTTTGCGGGCCTTGCGGACGAGGGCGGGGTCGACGAGGACCCACCGGTCCCGCAGCCGGACGACCGGGCGGTGGGCCTCGGCGAGCGCGTCCATCTCGGCCTCGCTGAGGGGGTCGCCGCCGAGCGCCAGCTGCCAGCGGAACCGGAGCAGTTCCTCGCTCTCGAAGAAGCCGGTGCCGTCGGTCGCGGAGCCCGGCGCGGGCCGTACCACCGCGGTGGCGCTCAGGTCCTGGGCGAGGTCCCTCGGCCAGTGCACGGCGACCCCGGCGGCGGCGAGGCGGGTAGCGGCCACGCCCAGCAGGTCGCTGAGCTCGTCCTCGGAGAGGGCGAGGACGTCGGGTGCGTCCTGGTCGGCGAGGCGGGCGAGCGGCGGCCAGACGCGGGCGGCGCGCCGGACGGCTAGGGCGGCGTCGACCCGCGCGCGAGGGCCGAAGGCGCCGTCCGCCTCGCCCGCCCACAGGGCCGTGGCGTCGGTGACGAGGGTGGGGTCGGCGAGGCTGTGCACCTGGACGATCGCGGCGCCCGCGCGGCGCGCCCCCTCGCCGTCGTCGAACAGGTCGTAGGCGGACAGGTCCAGTCGCAGCGAGATCCGTACGCCCGCGTCCATGCCGGCGGCGACCTCCGCCGCCCAGTCGTGGGCGCCGGGCAGCCGCTGCGGCCGGCGGTCCGCGAAGGGCTTCCCGCAGGCGTACGGCGCGGCGGGGGTGCGGGGCAGGGTGTCCGCGACGGCGTCCAGGAAGGACCGCATCAGGGATTCGGGACGGGGCAGGCGCAGCGGTCCGGGGCCGGGCAGCGGGACGGCGTGCCCTTCGTACGGCAGGGCCGCGGCGATCGCGCGCAGGTGCGCGATGTCCTCCGGGTCGAGCGGGCCCGCCCGCCAGGCGTCGTGGCCGGTGGGGGTCAGACCGGGCAGCAGGCGGCCGCGGGCGGCGAGCCGCAGCGCGTGCAGGGCGGCCGCGCCCCAGCAGGCTGTCGCGGGGTGGGCGGCGGGGTCGCGGCGGGCGCGCACCAGGAGCGGCAGCGCGGTGTCGAGCGGCAGCGACAGCGCGGGGGCCGGGCGGCGGCGGACGCCGGATCCATGGCGCCGTACGACGGTGAGTTCGGTGGCGTCGGCGCCGGCCGCGGTGGGCAGGGGGCCGTCCTGCGGGTCCCAGAACGCGATCCGGCCGTCGCGCGGGAGGGGGGCGGGCAGGAAGACGGCGGGGAGCCGCACGCCGAGCGGCTCGGCGGCCGGGTGCCCGGCGGTGGGCGCGGTCGTGTCGCTCAGGGGCATACGCGGTCTCCACCTCCCGCCCGTGGTGTCGGATCAGTCGTCTCCGACTCTACGGGCGGGGTCTGACAATCGGGCCCGGCACCCGCGCCGGGCCCGTACGGTCGGGGAACCGCGCGGTCAGGGAACCGTGCGGGAGACGACGTACACCATGGGATAGAGCGGGTTGGCGGTGTTCACGACCACGTCCAGCGTCGGATCGGGGTCCTCCTGCTCGCGGACGAAGCCGAGGTAGTCGCCGTCGCGGGAGCCGGGTCCGGCGAACCGCCAGCCGGTGACGTTCCGGTCGCGCTCGCTGATGGTGATCTCGTCCTTCTCCAGGGCGGTCCGGGTCAGGCCGAGCTCCGCGAGGAAGGCGTCGAGGCCGGCGTGCGTGGTCTGGAACTGCACGTAGAGACGGCTGGTCCGCCAGTTGTTCGTCTCGTAGTAGGCGACCTTGTTCGCGGGGTGCGGGACCGGCACCTGGTACAGGCGGCGCTGGACCTTCGACGGCCAGCCCTCGGTGAGGCCGGTCGCCGAGTACTTCGCCTCCTTGTCCTTGCCGCTGTCGCGGCTCTGGTTGGCGGAGATCACCAGGTAGCCGGCCGGGACGCCGATGAGCAGCACGATGATGAGCAGGGTGAGCGCCCGGCGGCGGATCACGTGCCCCCGGGTCTCCGGTGTGCGGGACTGCTCCTGCGGGGGCGCGGCCTGGTGCGGCAGCGAGGCCGTCATGCGGTGTCCCTGGCCCGGCGGGCGGCCTCCGCGAACCGCTCGTAGCGTTCGTGGCGCTCCACGCGGCGGCGCTTGGCGCGCCGGAAGCGGCGGGCGACCAGGCGGGCCAGGTCGGCGGCGCCGACCATGCCGGCCTCGGGGCCGAGCTGGGCGCGCACGATGCGGGCCTCGGGGCGGTAGCCGCGGCCGGTGAGGTGCCGCTTGAACGCGTCGCGCGCGGGGCCGATCAGCAGGTCGTCGGCGGCCGAGACGCCGCCGCCGATGACGAAGCACGACGGGTCGAGGGCGGCGGCCAGGTTGGCGATGCCGACGCCGAGCCACTGGCCGATGTCCTGGAGCAGCTCGATGCACATCGCGTCGCCCTCCCGGGCGAGCTCGGTGATCATCGGGCCGCTGATGTCCCCGATCTGCCCCTTGACGTGCTCGATGATCCCGTACGCCACCGGCGAGTCCGCGGCGGCCAGCTCCTTGGCCTCTCTGACCAGGGCGTTGCCGGAGCTGTACTGCTCCCAGCAGCCGCGGTTGCCGCACGGGCAGCGGTGTCCGCCGGGCACGACCTGCATGTGCCCGAACTCGCCGGCGACGCCGTACCTGCCGCGCTTGACCTGGCCGTCCTCGAGGATCGCGCCGCCGATGCCGGTGCCGAGGGTGATCATCACCAGGTGGTCCTCGCCCCGGCCGGCGCCGAACCGCCACTCCGCCCAGGCGGCGGTGTTGGCGTCGTTGTCGACGAGGACGGGCACGGAGAGCCTGGCCGAGATGCGGTCCCGGAGGGGCTCGTTGCGCCAGGACAGGTGGGGGGCGAACAGGACGCGGTTGCGGTCGGCGTCGACCCAGCCGGCCGCGCCGATGCCGACCGCGTGGACGTCGTGCCGGTCGGACAGGTCCAGGACCAGCTCGACGATCGTGTCCTCGACGACCTTGGGGCTCTTGGACTTGTCCGGGGTCTCCGTGCGGACCTTCTCCAGGATGTTGCCGTCGGCGTCGACGACGCCCGCCATCACCTTGGTGCCGCCGATGTCGATGCCGACCGTGGGCACGCGGGGCGCGGTCAGGTGCGAGCGGCGTTCCCGGGTGCCCACGGTGCGGAGCGCCGGCGCGCGGCGGGAGCCGATGGGGGCGGTGAAGTTGCCGTAGGTGCTCATCAAGGCCCGATTCTGCCTCACGCTCCCCCTGGGTGGCGTAACGGGCAGGTGAGGGGATCGCAGCCGGGTCGCCGGGCGCGGCCGGGTCAGGGCCGGTCGCCTGGTTCTCCGCGCTCCCGCGGGGTGCGCTCCAGCTCGTGCCGCAGGTCGTCCAGCTCGTTCCCGCCCGCCATCTGCCGCGTCAGTTCCTCGAGGGTGATCCCGTCGCGCGGGTGGCTGCCCACCATCGTGCCGCGCTTGAGCAGCACGAACCTGTCCCCGACCAGGTAGGCGTGGTGGGGGTTGTGGGTGATGAGGACGACACCCAGACCGCGGTCCCGGGCCGCGGCCACGTACTTCAGGACCACGCCCGACTGCTTGACGCCCAGCGCCGCCGTCGGCTCGTCGAGCACCAGGACCTTCGCGCCGAAGTACACCGCCCGGGCGATGGCCACGCACTGGCGTTCGCCGCCCGAGAGGGTGCCGATGGGCTGGTCCACGTCCCGCAGGTCGATGCCCATGCGGGCGAGTTCGGCGCGGGTGGTGCGGCGCATGAGGTCGACGTCCAGGCGCTTGAAGGGGCCCGTGCCCCTGCGGGGCTCGGAGCCGAGGAAGAAGTTGCGCCAGATGGGCATCAGCGGGACGACGGCCAGGTCCTGGTGGACGGTGGCGATGCCGCGGTCCAGGGCCTCGCGCGGGGAGGACAGCGTGGTCTCCTCGCCGTCCAGGCGGAGGACACCGGTGTCGTGCCGGTGCAGTCCGGCGACGATCTTGATCAGGGTCGACTTCCCCGCGCCGTTGTCGCCGAGGACACAGGTGATCTCCCCCGGGTGGACCTCCAGCGAGACGCCTTCGAGGGCGCGTACGTTCCCGTAGCGCTTGCCGACGCCGGACAGCTCCACCAGTGCCGCGCGTTCCGTCGTGTCCGTCATTTGGTGGCCTCCGCGCGCTTGCGGACCCAGGCGTTGAGCAGGGTCGCGAGGAGCAGCATCGCTCCGAGGAAGAACTTGAACCAGTCGGGGTTCCACTCGGCGAAGACGATGCCCTTGCTGGTCATGCCGAACAGGAGGGCGCCGACCGCCGAGCCGATGGCGCTGCCGTGACCGCCGGTGATGAGGCAGCCGCCGATGACGGCCGCGATGATGTAGATCAGCTCGTTGCCGACGCCCTCGCCGGACTGGACGACGTCGTAGCTGAACAGCAGGTGCTGGCCGCAGACCCAGGCGCCGAAGGCCACGCCCGTGTAGAGGCCGATCCGGGTGCGGTCCACGGGGACGCCGACGGCGCGGGCCGCGTCCTTGTTGCCGCCCACCGCGAAGATCCAGTTTCCGGCGCGGGTGCGCAGCAGGATCCAGGAGGCCACCGCGACCAGGGCGAGCCACCACAGGATGGTGATCTTGAAGTTGACGTCGCCGATCGTCAGGGTCGAGGCGAAGACGTCGCGGGCGGTGGGGAAGCCCTCCATGTCGGCGATGCTCTTCGTCGACACCGTGTCGTCGATCAGCTTGGTGAAGCCGAGGTTCATGCCGGTCAGCATCAGGAAGGTGCCCAGGGTGACGATGAAGCTGGGCAGCCGGGTGCGGGTGAGGACGAAGCCGTTGAAGGCGCCGATGGCCAGGGTCGCCAGCAGGGACACCCCGACGCCCACCCAGACGTTCGCCGTCATCTGGTAGCTGAACAGCGACGAGATCAGCGCCGAGGACGTCACCAGGACACCGGCCGAGAGGTCGAACTCGCCGCCGATCATCAGCAGCGCGACCGGGACCGCCATGATGCCGATCGTGGAGGCCGCGTACAGGACCGTGCTGAGGCTGGCGGCGCGCAGGAAGCTGTCGGCGGCGACGGCGAAGAAGAGGAAGACCGCGAGCGCGCCGACGACCGAGCCCAGCTCCGGGCGGGCGAGCAGCCGGCGCAGCGAAGACGTCCGGAGAATCCTTTCGTCGGTGAGCGCGCTCATCGGGTGCCCCGCTCGGTGTACTCCGCGAGCTCGTCCGCCTGCTCCTCGGTGATGATCTGCGGGCCGGTCAGCACCGGCTGCCCGCCGCCGAGGACGTCGCCGTTGTACCGGTACAGCCACAGCAGGTCGACGGCCTGGTAGCCCTGGAGGTAGGGCTGCTGGTCGACGGCGAAGCCGAGGGTGCCGTCCGTGAGGCCGGCGGCGACCTTGGCGTTGAGGTCGAAGGTGTCGATCTCGGCGTCGCTGCCGGCGGCCTGCCGGGCCTTCGCCGCGGTGTCGGCGTACGGGGCGCCGAGGGTGACGACGGTGTCGATCGAGGGGTCCGCCTGGAGCTTGGCCTCGATCGCGGACTGCACGTCGGGCATGCTGGTGCCGTTGACGTAGAGGTCGGAGACCGTTCCGGTGAAGGCGGACGCGACGCCGTCGCAGCGCTGCTCGTGACCGACGTTGCCCTGCTCGTGCAGGACGCAGAGCGCCTTCTTCCTCCCGCGCCGGTTCAGCTCCTCGCCGACGGCCTCGCCGGCGATCGTCTCGTCCTGGCCGATGTGGGTGAGCGCGCCGAACGCCTCGGACTCGGCCGATCCGGAGTTCACGGTGACCACGGGGATGCCCGCCTTCACGGCGCGGGCCACCGCGGCCTTGAGGGCGTCCGGCTTGGCGAGCGTGACGATGATGCCGTCGACCTTCTTGTCGACCGCCGCGTCGACGAGCTGCGCCTGCTGCTGGGCCTCGTCGTCGTGGGAGTACAGGAAGTCGATGTTGTCCTTGAGGGCCGCCTGCTCGGCGCCGCTCTGGACGATGTCCCAGAACGTGTCGCCGTCTCCCGAGTGGGTGATCATCGCGATGGTCCAGCGGGGGGTGTCCACCGCCGCCTTCCCCTCGGCCGCCGCGGCCTCGCGGGCGTCCTCGGCGCGCTTGCCCCCGGTGCTGCTGCACCCCGCGAGGGACACGCAGAGCGCCCCCGCCAATGCGATCCCTGCCCAGGTCCGAAACCGTGCCACGAGGCCGTGCCCTTCTTGCCGTGCTCTGTCGTATCTGTCGTGCGCATCCGCCCGGTGATCGCTCACCGGACGCAAACGCCCCAGTATCGAACACGGGGACGGCCGCTCCACGGCCGGGGACCGCGACGCGGTCACCTTGTCCGGACATCAGGTCGCGCCGCACGGCCTGCCGTCCGGACGGGAGGTCTCCTTTCCCGGACAGGACGACTTCCCGGACAGGACGACTTCCCGGACAGGACCACTTCCCCGGACAGGACCACTTCCCCGGACAGGACCACTTCCCCGGACAGGACCACTTCCCCGGACAGGACCACTTTCCCGGACAGGACCACTTTCCCGGACAGGACGACCGCCGAGGGCGTCGCCCTCAGGACCGCACGAGCAGCTGGAACTCGAAGGAGTAGCGGGTCGGGCGGTAGATGTGGTCGCCGAACTCGACCGCGCGGCCCGTGTCGTCGAAGGTGGTGCGCTGCATGGTGAGCAGCGGCGCGCCCTGCTCCTCGCCGAGCCGCTCGGCCTCGGCGGCGGTCGCGGCGCGGGCGCCGATGGACTGGCGGGCGCTGTGCAGGGTGATGCCGGCCGCCCGCATCAGCCGGTACAGACCGGTGGCCTCCAGCTGCGCGGTGTCCAGGTCGAGCAGACCGGGGGGCAGGTGGTTGCACAGGTACGCCATCGGCTCGCCGTGCGCGAGACGCAGCCGTTCCACGCGCTGCACCTCCTCGCCCTCGGCGACGCCCAGGGCGGCCGCGACCTCGGCGGACGCGGGGACGACGGTGTTGACCAGGACCGTCGTCGCGGGGCGCTGACCGGCCGCCTCCAGGTCGTCGTAGAGGCTGCTGAGCTCCAGCGGACGCTTGACCTGGCTGTGCACGACCTGGGTGCCGACGCCCCGGCGGCGCACCAGCAGGCCCTTGTCGACCAGGGACTGGATCGCCTGGCGCACGGTCGGGCGGGACAGGCCGAGCCGGGCGGCGAGCTCGATCTCGTTGCCCAGCAGGCTGCCGGGGGTGAGCGAGCCGTGCTCGATGGCGGCTTCGAGCTGCTGGGACAGCTGGAAGTACAGCGGCACCGGAGAGCTCCGGTCCACACGGAGGTCCAGCTGCACGGTCGGGTCCACTCCTGATTTCGGCACGGGCCGAGCGTAGCTCCGCGACCGGTTGACGGGAAGTTGTGTAGTTCGGTTGTCCGGACAAATGGTCCGGTGCCGTGGACCGCTGCCGCGGCGTCCCCTACCAGCGCACGGGCAGGCTGCGCAGTCCGCGCATCAGCATGCCCGGGAGCCACTCGCCGGACGGACCGTCCAGGCCGAGGGCGGGCGCCCGCTCCAGCAGGGAGCTCAGGGCGATGCGGGCCTCCAGGCGGGCCAGGGGCGCCCCCAGGCAGTAGTGGACGCCGTGGCCGAAGGCGAGGTGGCCGCGCGGGTCACGGCGGACGTCGTACCGGTCGGGATCCTCGTAGCGCAGGGCGTCGCGGTCGGCGGCAGCCAGGCCGATCAGCACCGGATCGCCCTTCCCGATCGCCACGCCCGCGATCTCCAGGGGCTCGACGGCGAACCGGTACGTGGCGTTCTCCACCGGCCCCTCCCAGCGCAGGGTCTCCTCCACCACACCGTCGACGAGGGCCGGGTCGGCGCGCACGGCCGCCAGCTGGGCGGGGTGGGTGAGCAGGGCGTGGACGGTGTTGGTGATGAGGTTGACCGTCGTCTCGTGGCCGGCGATGAGCAGGAGGAACGCCATGCCGCGCAGTTCCTCGACCGAGAGCCGGTCGCCGTCCTCGGCGGTGGTGCGGATCAGGTCGCTGAGCAGATCGCCGCCCGGCCCGGCGCACCGCTTGTCCTCGATCAGTTCCGTGAGGTAGCCGCCGAGCCGCGCGAACGCGTCGTGAGCGGTGTCCCCGCTGGTGGGGGCGACCACCTCGGTCGACATCTCGCGGAACGCCGCACGGTCGATCTCGGGGACGCCGAGCAGCTCGCAGATGACGGTGATGGGCAGCGGGTAGGCGAAGGACTCCACCAGGTCGGCGCGGCCGCGCGGCAGCATCGCGTCGAGCAGTTCGTCGGTGATCTGCCGCACGCGCGGGCGCAGCCCCTCGACCCGGCGCACGGTGAACGCGCGGGAGACGAGGGACCGCAGCCGCGTGTGCTGCGGCGGGTCGGTGATCAGCAGGTGCTTGCCGACCAGCTCCTCGTCCATGAACGTCAAGCCGATCCGCTCCCCGTCCTTGACCAGCAGGGGGTCGGCGAGCGCGGCACGCGCCTCCTCGTAACCGACCACGAGCCAGGTCTCGTAGGTGCCGTCGGATCCGGGCGGGCGCACCCGGTGCACCGGGCCGCGCTCCCGCAGCCGCGCGTACACCGCGTGCGGGTCGCGCCGGAACTCCTCGCCGAAGGCTTCCAGATCGATCACATCGGTCATCACGTTCCCCCTGCCGTCACTGCCTCAACGCGCGAGGGTCCCGATCAGTGCCAGGGCACTTCGAAGGGGTGTCGCGGAGCGGGCGCGGCACGACGGGCCGTCAGCCGCGGGACCGGCCCGAGCACCAGGGAGCAGCCGCCGCCGACGACCGCCCACGAGCAGGTCGAACCTAGACGCCGTCCGGAAGTTCGTACGTGCCGTAGCGGGGGCGCCCGTCGGTGTCGTACGTCTGGATGGAGACGCCCGCGGCGGTGATCCGGCCGCCCCGGTGCCGGAACGCGGTCGGCGGGACGCCCTCGGCGAACAGGCGCCGGCCGGCGCCGAGCACGACCGGGAACGTCAGCAGGTGGACGGTGTCGACGAGGTCGAGCGCGAGGAGGCCGCGGGCCAGCGCGCCGCTTCCGTGGACCTGGAGCTCGCCGTCGGTGCGCTGCTTGAGGCCGGTGACCTCCTCGGCGAGGTCGTCGCCGGGGATCGCCGTGGTCCCGGGCCACACGGGGTCGGTGAGGGCCCTCGCGGTGGCCACGTACTTCGGCAGGGAGTTCAGCCGGGAGGCGACCGGATCGGCCGGGTCGGTCACCTTCGGCCAGTGGGCGGCGAAGATGTCGTAGGTGCGGCGGCCGAGGAGGAAGGCGCCGGCGCCGTCGAAGACCTCGTCGACGAACCGGCCGAAGTCGTCGTCGCCGTACGGCACGCTCCAGCCGCCCTGTTCGAAGCCGCCGCGGGTGTCCTCGCGGGGGCCGCCGGGCGCCTGGTGCACACCGTCGAGGGTGACGAAGCCGGTGAGGACGAGCTTGCCCATGGCGGGTGCCCTCCTTGCTGTGCTCGGATTGCCGTGCTCGGATGGGGTCCACTGCCATCAGGGCAGACCCTGCCCGGGCCCGCAACTCATCGGCGCGCCTCCCGGTCCGGTCACCGCATGCCGGCCACTGCGCACGGGCCACGCCGCACGGGCCACGCCGCACGGGCCACCGCGCACGAGCCACCCCGCACGGGCCACGCCGCACGAGCCACCGCGCGTGGGTCCCCGTTCCCGCCGGGGTGTGCACGGTGCCGGTGGCCGGCTCAGCCGCCGAGCTCCTGGTGGCGGGCCGTCAGCGCCGCCGTGCCCGCCTCGGTGAGGGAGCCGAACAGGCGCAGGCGGGAGATGCCGCCGTCGGGATGGATGTCCACGCGCGCGTGCGTGCCGACCGCCGGGGCCGGCAGGACGAAGCGGTGGTTGGTGTCGGGCTGGAGACGGGTGCGCGGCAGGATCTCCGTCCACTCGCCGCTCTCGCCGTCCTCGACCGACACCGAGGCCCAGCCGGCGCTGTTGCCCTTCAGGTACGCCGTGTCGATCTCCAGGGCGCGGATCCGCGCCTGCGCGGCCAGGCGGTAGCGGATCCAGTCGTGGCCCCGGTCACGGCGGCGGCGGGTCTCCCAGCCGTCGTCCATCTTGCGGGAGCGGCCCGGCTGGATTGTGTTGCTCGCCGGCGAGTAGAAGAGGTCGGAGGCGTCCTCGACGCGGCCGCCGTTCTCCAGGGCGACGACGTCGAAGGTGCCGAGCACGGTCAGCCACTCGGGATCGGGTACGACCTCCCCGTGCACGCGCAGGCGGGCGATACCGCCGTCGGGGTGCTGGTTGAGCCGCAGGTGGGTGAAGCGCTGCTCCACCGAGACGGCGAAACCGTTCGCCGCGTGGCCGCCGACCGGCGTGCGCGGGACCAGCGTCGTCCACTTCACGTGGTCGCCGAGGAGTTCCTCGGGGGACGGCGAGCCCGGCACCGAGGCGCCCTCGACCGACACCGCCTGCGGGTAGTTGCCGCGGAAGTGGGCCGTGTCGACGACGATGCCCCGGATCACCCCGGGCGTGCCGAGGCGGACGAGCGCCCAGTCGTGGTCCTCGGCGGTCGGCCACGGGTGCTCGGCGCAGGCACCGCGGCGGCGGCGGGTCTCCCAGCCGTCCATGACCTTGCCCTTGTGGCCGAAGTGCTCCGGGTCGAACTCGGCGGGTCCGGGCACCAGCAGGTTCTCGCGCTGGGCGAAGAACTCGTCGTTGGCCGCGACGACCCCGGCTCCGAGCCGCCGGTCGGCGAGGTCGGCGTACCGGGTGAAGGGGAAGTCGGCGGTGCGGTAGTCCGCGTACGGGTCGCCGCCGCCGTAGGGGTTCGCGTCGCCGGTGAAGCTCTCTATCGCCGTCACGGTGATCAGGTCTGCCTTTCGGAGTCGGCCGGTGCGGGTGCGGGTGGGGTCGGCGGGCGCGGGTCGGGCGCCCCCGCGACTCAGGGGGTTCGGGTGAGGAGCCGGCCTTTCGGCTCGGTGAACTCGCCGTCCGAGGCGATGCGTTCGCCGCGCAGCCAGGTGGACTTCACCACGCCGTGGAGGGTCTTTCCGGCGTACGCCGTGACGCGGTTGCGGTGCTGGAGCGCCGCCGGATCGACGGTGAAGGTCTCGTCGGGGGCGAGGACGGCGAAGTCGGCGTCGCGGCCCGCTTCGATCGCGCCCTTGTGGGAGAGGCCGGCGAGGGCGGCCGTACGGGCGGACATCCACCGGACGACGTCCTCCAGGCCGTGGCCGCGCTCACGGGCCTCCGTCCACACGGCCGCGAGGCTCAGCTGGAGTCCCGAGATGCCGCCCCAGGCCGTCGCGAAGTCGTCGGTCTTGAGGTCGGCCGTGGACGGGGAGTGGTCGGTGACCACACAGTCGATCGTGCCGTCCGCCAGGGCCTGCCAGAGCAGGTCGCGGTTGGCGGACTCGCGGATGGGCGGGCAGCACTTGAACTCGCTGGCGCCGTCCGGGACCTCCTCGGCGGTCAGGGTCAGGTAGTGCGGGCAGGTCTCGACCGTGATGCGGACGCCCTCCGCCTTGGCGGCGGCGATCAGCGGCAGCGCGTCGGCGGAGGAGAGGTGCAGCACGTGCACGCGCGCGTGCAGGCGCCTCGCGGCCGCGATGAGGGTCGCGATGGCGCTGTCCTCGGCGTCGCGGGGACGGCTGGCCAGGAAGTCGGCGTACCGGGGGCCGCCCTGCTGCGGGGCGGCGTCGAGGTGGTGGGGGTCCTCGGCGTGCACGATCAGCAGGCCGTCGAAGCCGGCGATCTCGGCGAGGGACCGGGCCAGTCCGTCCTGGTCCAGGTGCGGGAACTCGTCCACGCCCGACGGCGACAGGAAGGCCTTGAAGCCGAAGACGCCGGCGTCGTGCAGCGGGCGGAGGTCCTTGACGTTGTCGGGGAGGGCGCCGCCCCAGAAGCCGACGTCGATGTGCGCCTTGTCGGCGGCCACCCGCCGTTTGGTGTGCAGGTGGTCGACGGTGGTGGTCGGCGGGAGGGAGTTGAGCGGCATGTCGACGAGGGTGGTGATGCCGCCGGCCGCCGCCGCGCGGGTGGCGGTCCAGAACCCCTCCCACTCGGTGCGGCCGGGGTCGTTGACGTGTACGTGGGTGTCGACCAGGCCGGGCAGCAGGACGTCGTCGCCGAGGTCCTCCAGCCGGGCGCCCGCCGGCACCTCGGCGTCGTACGGCAGGACGGCCGTGATGGTGCCGGCGAGGACCGCGACCGAGGCGGCGCGGGTCCCTTCCGGAGTGATGACGCGCGTCGAGCGCAGCACCAGTTCAGCGTCGGACACCCGGACCCCTCTCTGCCGCCGTTCTGCTTCCGCAATACGGGAGTTACTCCCGCGTGACTTCCACGTAACGGAATTCAACGTTCTGTTGAAGGAGTCTTCACTCCCGGTCGCACCGCCGTCAAGCGCGCACTTCTCCACGGTGCCCCATGCGGCACCGGTCTGGACGCTTCCACAACGCGGAATTACACTTCCGGCAGGCAGAACGTAGCTACGCACAAGCGGGGAGTCAACCGACCGCCGGGTAGGCTTCAGCTCTTCCCGCCAGTTTCGAAAGGAACGCGCCGTGCCGACGTCCAGCGCCAGCACCACCGACTCCGCCAGGTCCGCCGGCGGAGGGGTCCAGTCCCTCGAGCGCGCCTTCGACCTGCTCGAGCGGATGGCGGACGCGGGCGGCGAGGTGGGACTGAGCGAGCTGTCCGCGAGCAGCGGGCTGCCCCTGCCCACCATCCACCGGCTGATGCGCACCCTGGTGGCCTGCGGATACGTCCGTCAGCAGGCCAACCGCCGGTACGCGCTCGGCCCCCGTCTGATCCGCCTCGGCGAGTCCGCCTCCCGCCTGCTGGGCACCTGGGCCCGCCCCTATCTGGCCCGCCTGGTCGAGGTGACCGGGGAGACGGCGAACATGGCGCTGCTGGACGGCGACGAGATCGTGTACGTGGCACAGGTGCCGTCCAAGCACTCGATGCGGATGTTCACGGAGGTCGGCCGCCGGGTCCTGCCGCACTCCACGGGCGTCGGCAAGGCACTGCTCTCCGGCTTCCCGGACGACGAGGTGCGCGCCCTGCTGCACCGCACCGGCATGCCCGCCGCGACCGAGAAGACCATCACCACCCCGGACGGCTTCCTGGCCGCCCTGCGGGACGTGCGCGCCCAGGGCTACGCGGTCGACGACAACGAACAGGAGATCGGCGTCCGCTGTCTCGCGGTGCCGGTCCCCGACTCCCCCACCGCGGCGGCCATCTCCATCTCCGGCCCCGCCGGCCGCGTCACCGAGGCCGCCACGGAGAACATCGTGCCGGTCCTCCAGCAGGTGGCGGCGGAACTGTCGGAGGCGCTGACGAACTCCGGCCCGGCCGCCTAGCCGCGACACCTGCCCGCATCCGCGCAGGGACACCGGCCCGCGTTCACGCCGGGACACCGGCCTCCTTCCGCGCCGGGACACCGGCCCCCGCCCGCGCCGGGACACCGGCCCCCGCCCGTACCAGGAAACCGTCCCGCCGCCTCCCCGCCGCGACGGCAGAGCCTCGGCCCGCGGCGACGCGCCACCTCACCCCCGCGGCGACGCGCCGCCTCACCCCCGCGGCGACCGCCCGAACAGCTCCACGGCGTCGCGTACGTCCGACAGGCCGCGCGACAGCGCGCTCACCGACCCGATCGCGCCCGCGATCAGCAGCAGGGAGCGGCGCAGCCGGGGAATCTCCGGGGTCCCGTGGGCCGCCATCGCGGCGAGGGCGGCCAGCTCGTCCTCGGCGATGTCCCGGTCCGGGAACTCGGCCGGGAGCGCGGCGAGTCCGCGGCGCAGCCGGGACACCGCGGTCCGCAGTTCCGCCACCCTCGGATCCTCGTCGCTGCCGGTCACCGACCTCTGCCCCATGCTCCGCAACACAGCTCTCCCCCCTGGCACACCCCTGTGCGCAAGCGCTCGTGTCCCCACCCCGCCCCGGGCGCGGGTCGGGCACCGCGGGACGCGCGGGCCAGTAAACGCCACCGCCGCGCGGCGCGCCACCACGCGGACCGAAATTCAGCCCTGGGAAACCGCGCGGCCGTCGCCGCGTCAGGTATGCAGAACGTATGACGCACACGCGTATGACGCACACGGAGGACGAGGTCGCCGGGCTGCTCCTCGCGGCGGGCGGCGGGCGCCGGCTCGGCGGGCGCCCCAAGGCACTGCTGACGCACCGGGGCCGGCCGCTCGTGGAGCACGCGGTGGAGGTGCTGCGCGCGGCCGGCTGCGCGCGCGTCCACGTGGTCCTGGGGGCCGCCGCCGACACCGTACGGGAGCGGGCGCGGCTGGACGGATGCGTACTGGTCGCCCATGCGGAGTGGGAGCTGGGCATGGGGTCCTCGCTGCGGGCCGGGCTCGCCTCGCTGGCCGGGACGGGGGCGCGGGCCGCGCTGGTCTCGCTGGTCGACCAGCCGGGCATCGGGGCGGAGGCGGTGGCCCGGGTGCTCGCCGCGTACGAGGACGAGTCGTCGCTGGTGGCGGCGGCCTACGACGGGGTGCGCGGGCACCCGGTCCTGTTGGGCGCCGCGCACTGGGCGGGCATCGCGTCGACCGCGACCGGCGACCGGGGGGCACGCGTCTACCTGAAGGCCCACGACGCGGCGGTGCGGCTGGTCGAGTGCGGGGACGTGGCGAGCCCGTACGACATCGACACCTCCGAGGACCTGGCGCGCCTGGAGTGAGTGAAGGGGGTGGCACGCGGCGCCTCCCCTGCCTCGACCCGGAGAATCTCGACATCAACAAACCATTGAACTTCCACGATGAGGAAACTAGTATCCACTGACCAGAAGCACTCGCCGGCACCCGGCAGCGCTCGGCGGTTCCCGGCGGCCGACGGCACCGGCGGCCCCCGACCGCGTGCGACGGCTCCGCGCCGCCCACGGGTGCCCTCCGCCCCACCCGGGTCTCCTGGCACCCGGTGCCCCGCTCGCTGAAGGAAGTGACAGCTCATGTCCGCACCAGCGCCGTCCCCGCTGGCCATCGTCGACGCCGAGCCCCTGCCCCGGCAGGAGGAGGTCCTCAACCCCGCGGCCCTCGCCTTCGTGGCCGAGCTGCACCGCCGGTTCACGCCGCGCCGCGACGAACTCCTCGCCCGCCGTGCGGAGCGCCGCGCCGAGATCGCCCGCACCTCCACCCTCGACTTCCTCCCGGAGACCGCCGCCGTCCGCGCGGACGACTCCTGGAAGGTGGCCCCCTCCCCCGCGGCCCTCGACGACCGCCGGGTCGAGATCACCGGCCCCACCGACCGCAAGATGACCGTCAACGCGCTGAACTCCGGCGCCCGGATCTGGCTCGCGGACTTCGAGGACGCCTCCGCCCCGACCTGGGAGAACGTCGTCCTGGGCCAGCTCAACCTGATCGACGCGTACACCCGGGACATCGACTTCACGGACCCGGCCTCGGGGAAGTCGTACGCCCTGCGTCCGAACGAGGAGCTGGCGACCGTCGTCATGCGTCCGCGCGGCTGGCACCTGGACGAGCGCCACCTGGCCGACGCCGACGGCACCCGGGTCCCCGGCGCCCTCGTCGACTTCGGCCTCTACTTCTTCCACAACGCCCAGCGCCTGCTCGACCTCGGCAAGGGCCCCTACTTCTACCTCCCGAAGACCGAGTCGCACCTGGAGGCCCGCCTCTGGAACGACGTCTTCACCTTCGCGCAGGAGTACGTCGGCATCCCCCACGGCACCGTCCGCGCGACCGTCCTGATCGAGACGATCACGGCCGCGTACGAGATGGAGGAGATCCTCTACGAACTGCGCGACCACGCCTCCGGGCTGAACGCCGGCCGCTGGGACTACCTGTTCTCCATCGTGAAGAACTTCCGTGACGGCGGCGCCCGGTTCGTGCTGCCCGACCGCAACGCGGTCACGATGACCGCCCCGTTCATGCGGGCGTACACCGAACTCCTCGTCCGCACCTGCCACAAGCGCGGCGCGCACGCCATCGGCGGCATGGCGGCCTTCATCCCCTCCCGCCGCGACCCGGAGGTCAACAAGGTCGCCTTCGAGAAGGTCCGCGCCGACAAGGACCGCGAGGCGAACGACGGCTTCGACGGCTCCTGGGTCGCCCACCCCGACCTCGTCCCGATCGCCATGGAGTCCTTCGACAAGGTCCTCGGCGACCGGCCGAACCAGAAGGACCGGCTGCGCGAGGACGTCGACGTCGAGGCGGCCGACCTGATCGCGATCGACTCGCTGGACGCGAAGCCGACGTACGACGGCCTCGTCAACGCCGTGCAGGTCGGCATCCGGTACATCGAGGCGTGGCTGCGCGGCCTCGGCGCGGTCGCCATCTTCAACCTCATGGAGGACGCGGCCACCGCCGAGATCTCCCGCTCGCAGATCTGGCAGTGGATCAACGCGGGCGTCGAGTTCGAGAACGGCGAGAAGGCCACGCCGGAGCTGGCCCGCAAGGTCGCCGCCGAGGAGCTGCGGAGCATCCGCGCCGAACTCGGCGAGGAGGCGTTCGCCGCCGGGCACTGGCAGCAGGCCCACGACCTGCTGCTCGAGGTCGCGCTCGACGAGGACTACGCCGACTTCCTCACCCTGCCCGCCTACGAGCAGCTCAAGGGCTGAACCTCAGGGTGCCGGAGTGTCCGAGTGGCCCAGGGACCTCCCCGGGGCCACTCGGTCGCGTACGGCCCGCTTGACGGCCGTCGGCTCCGGGAAGCCCTGCTCGCGGCGGTCCCACACCACCTCGTCGTTCACCCGCACCACGAAGACCCCGCCCCTGCCCGGCCTGAGCGCCAGCTCCGTCAGCTCGGCCTCGAAGGTCGTCAGCAGCTCCTGCGCCAGCCAGGCGGCCCGGGGCAGCCAGCGGCACTGGGTGCAGTACTCGATCTCGACCCGCTGTGTGTCCGTCATCCCGTCCGTCATCCCAGATGCACCGACCAATCCTGTTCCGCCGCCGGCTTGCCGTGCAGGTCGGGGACCCGCTTGAGCCAGTCCGGGCGGCCCTGCTGGGTTCGTGCCGCCCTGAGGGCCTCCTCGGCGGCGAGTTCCTCCCGGGTCGGGAAGCCGTCGGGCAGCCAGGCCTCGGAGGCCTCCACGCGCGCGTGGAGGTGGTCCACGTAGGCCGCACGGACGTCGTCCGGCGTCGTGAAGCCCTCCTCGGCGGTCAGCCAGGCGTCCGGTACCTCGGCCGCGATGTCCCGCAGCAGGTCCCGGGTCACCTTCGGCGCCAGCTCGGCGTCGGCCGCCCGCACGTCGGGGGCGTAGTGGCCGAGGGCGTGGTGGCGGAAGTCGTAGGCCTTCGCGGGGTCGGCGCCGTCCCAGCGGTGGTGGAAGACGAGCGCCGCGCCGTGGTCGATCAGCCACAGGCGCGGCGGGACGGTGCCCAGCGTCGGCCAGACCATCAGGTTGGAGCTGTGGACGGTGCGGTCCACGTTCACCGTGAGGGCGTCCAGCCAGACGATCCGGCCCGCCTCCAGCGGATCCACCCGGAAGTGCCGGGCGACCTCCGGGGTGAAGTCCGCGGCGCCCGGCAGGTGGTCCATGCCGAGGTTGACGCCCGCGCTCGCCCGGTGCAGCTGCCGCACCTCCTGATGCGGCTCCTCCTCGGCGATCGCCGGGTCGAAGCGCACCAGCACCAGCTCGGGGAAGCGCAGCCCCAGCGCCCGCGCCAGCCCGCCCACGATCACCTCGGCGACCAGCGCCTTGCGGCCCTGCGCGGAGCCGGTGAACTTCACGACGTACGTGCCGAGGTCGTCGGCCTCGACGAGGGCGGGGACGGAACCGCCGGAGCGCAGGGGTTCGATGTAGCGGGTCGCGACGACCTCTCTCAACATTTTCGAAGGCTCCACGGCTTGATTGCCTCACATTCCACGACGAGCTCCCACGCGGTGAAACTCCGGGAATCCGCCCCGGTCAGCCCTGGGGAGAATCTGGGAGTCCGGACCGGCATCCCCGTCTCCCCGTCTCCTCGGCGGTCCGTCCTTCCGGTGCGGCCCTTGCCTCCGGCCTCCGGCATGAAGTGAGCATAGTAACCAAGGGTGACAGCCTGGGACGAGTGTCCGAGCCGTCGCGCCATGCCCAGCCGCGTCGTGGTGCGGTGACGCCGGCGCTACGGGACGGCAACGGCGTCGTAGACGGCCCGGACGTAGGCGGCGCTGAGTTCGGAGCCGAGGATGCCCGGCGCCATCCGGTTCATGATGTAGGAGATGGTCATACGGCGGTCCGGATCCATGATGATCATGGAGCCGCCCCAGCCTCCCCAGAAGGCGACGCGCCCCTCGGGGATCCAGGGGAACGTCCGCGGCTGCGGCAGGGCGAAGCCGGTGCCCCAGCGCATACGGAGCCCGTTGACCAGGTCGACGCCGTCCGCCTGGACGTCGAAGACGGTGTCGATGGTCTTCTCGCCGAGCAACCGGATGCCGTCGGCCTCGCCGCCACGGGCCAGGACGGAGAGGATCCGGGCGACGGAGCGGGCGTTGCCGTGGCCGTTGGCCCCGCCGATGTCGGCGGCCCGCCACTGCCGGGTGTTGGCCACGGCCGCGTCCACGGCGGGACCGTTCAGCGCCTTCCAGGCGGGGCTGTCCCGGTCCGGGTCCGCGCCGAGGAAGAGGAAGGGGGGCGGCGGGACCACGTCCGCGATCCGGCCCAGGTCCCGTTCGGCCGCCCCGATCTGGAAGTCCGCGGCGAGCGGCTCGGCGATCTCCTCCGCGACGAACTCCTTCAGGGTCCGGCCCGTGACGCGCCGGACGACCTCGCCGATCAGGTGCCCGTAGGTGAAGGCGTGGTAGCCGGACGCCGTGCCGGGCCGCCACCACGGGGCCTGCGCGGCGAGGCGGGCGGCGGCCTCCTCGTGGTCGTAGAGGTCGGCGACCGTGGCCGGCTGGTCCAGGCCGGCGACTCCGGAGGTGTGCGAGAGCAGGTGCCGGATCTCGACGTCCTGCTTGCCGTTGGCGGCGAACTCGGGCCAGTACCTCGCCACCGGTGCGCGGAGGTCGATGTCGCCGCTGTCGACGAGCATGAGCGCGGCGAGGCTGGTGACGGTCTTCGTCGTGGACCACACGTTAGTGAGGGTGTTCTCGTCCCACGCGACGGTGCGGGCGGGGTCGCGGAATCCGCCCCAGAGGTCGACGACGTGCTCACCGTCGATGTCGACGACCAGCGAGACTCCGAGTTCCTCGCCGGAGTCCAGGTTCTGCTGCAACGCGGCGCGCACGGCCTCGAAACGCGGCTCGTGGGTGCCTTGGACATCGGTCATGGCCACTGCCTTTCCGCCCGCGTGGAGCGGGTCCTCTTCTCACGGACCGGCCGGCGGCGGGCCAGGGCTCCGACGGCCCGGGACCCGCCACCGGGTGGGAACCGCGGCCGCGTCGCACGGCCGCCCCGCGAGTCTCGTACCCTCACACCAATGTGAAGGTCAAGCGGCGGGATCCGTGGGCGGCGTCATAGCCTCGAACGCATGGGAATCGGAGAGCCGGCGGAGCGCACCGTCACCGCCCTGGAGCGCGAACACGGCCACCTGACGCAGCGCATCGACTGCCCGCTGCGCAACCGCGACGCGGTCGCCGACCATCCGGAGACGGTACGCGCCCTGCGGGCCGCCGCCGATACCCCCGGCCACGGCCGGGCAGCCTGACCTGCCCCGTCCGGTCCGCGGTCACCTGCTGCGACCGTCCGGCCGCCGGTCACGTGTCGTTGCGCGCACCGGAGAACGATGCGTCATGCTTCGTTTCGGTGCCTGCCGCGTCGCGTGCGGGTGCGCTGTCCGACAGGAGTCGCAGCGGCCGAAGCCGTCGCCTCCGGGTCAGGCCCCCGCGGCGGCCCCGCAGGAGGACCGGACCACCAGACGCGGGTGAAGGAAGAGCCGGCGCACGGGAACGCTGTCGGGGTCCGGGGCGTCCAGGCGGTCCAGGAGCAGCCGCGCGGCCTGTTCGCCCAGCTCGTGCTTGGGCGGCGCCACGGCCGTCAGGGGGACGTCGGCGAGCGAGGCGATCTCGTCGTCGTAGGCGATCAGCGCCATGTCGTCCGGTGTGCGCAGCCCGCGGACGCGCAGACGTCGCATCAGCTCGATCGCGTCGTGGTCGGACAGCACGAGTGCCGCCCGCACACCGCCGGACAGGCACTCCTCGACGAACCGGTCGTAGTGTTCGGCGGCCTCCGCGGAGCCCATGGTGGGGCGGCCGCTGTCGTACACCGGCACATCCGCCTCCAGCGCCAGCCGCCCTACGGCCGCCTCGTGCCCTTCGCGCACCAGGCCGGCGGTGGGACTGCCGTTGGTGAACAGGCCCACCTTGGTGTGCCCGAGCCCCGCGAGGTGCCGTACGGCGGCGAAGGCGCCCTGCCGGTGATCGGTGGCGACGAACTCGCAGGAGGCGAAGGGGTCGTGGGGCCGGCGCTCCATCAGGACGAACGGCAGCCCGGTGGCCGCGAGCCGCTCGAGCGTGCCGGCCGACAGGTCGTGGCCCTCGGGAGAGGCGACGAGCAGCCCGGCGGCGCCGGAGGCCCGCAGCTCCTCGACCCGTTCCGACGCGTCCCCGTGGGCGTAGTCGCTGAGGCTGATCACCGCGCGGGCTCCCCGCTCGGCCGCGACGGCCTGGACCCCGGCGACCACGCGCGGGTAGTAGTACGTGGCCGACGGGACCAGCAGCCCCAGGGTCCGTTCGGCCGCCGGGGGCGCGGCGGACGGCGTCGCCGCGGGCGGCGGGGTGCCGGGGCCCGGCGTCGTCAGTACGGCGCCGCCCCGCACCCGGCGCAGCCGCCCCTCCGCCTCCAGGGTCCGGCGGCCGGTCAACCACGGCCGCGACCGGTTCCCGCCGGCTCCCGCCGCCGCCGAGGGCACCCCGCACTACGACCGCCTCGCCTACTCCACCGCCACCGCCCCCGCCCCCGAGACCCCGCCGGACGGCTCCGCGCCGGGCCCCGACAACCACATCGCCCTGGTGGGCGGCTCCGGACCGTCCCGCCGGAACCGTATCCATCCGCTGTACGCGGAGGGACGCCGGGCGGCGTCCTGGCACACCCCCGCGACCGGCGCGCGGGACACACAGGACGCACAGGACACGCAGGACGCACGGGAAGCACAGGAGACGCAGGAAGCACGGCACGCACAGGAGGCACAGGAGGCGCAGGACGCACCGGAGCGCATCACCACCGTCGGCGTCGTGCACGGCCCCTGGGAGGTGCGGCTGCACCTTGTCCGGGCACCCGCCGGCAGCCTCGTGCGCGAAGGCGGCTGGGCGGTCGCCGACGACGACGCGCCTCCCGCCGCGCAGGCGGGCCCGGACTGGGCGGTCGTCCACCGCGAGGACGGCCTCACCAGCTTGTTGGCCGGCCTGTCCGGCTGGACGGACACGCTCGCCGGCAGTCGCGGAGAGGTCGTCCGTGCCGAGGGCCACAACGCCTACGGCCGCCACTCGGCCGTCCCGGTCCTGACCGGGCGCCATCCCGGCGGCTCACTGCTGCTGGCCAGCCTCGTGGTCCTCACGGCGGACCCGGCCCTGGGCGCGGACCTCCGTGCCGTCCGCGCCGGTGCCGAGGTACGGGTGCGGGAGGACGGCACGGTGGTGGTCCGCTTCCCGGACGGCACCACCGAGTGCGTGCCCGGCCCCGGGCTCACGCCGTCCTCCGCCACGCCCGGCGCCGCGCGTTCACGGTCGTCGTAGCCGGCTCCCCTCCGCCGACGGCTGTCGCGGGGCGGGGTGGCGGTCCTCCCGCAAGCGCTCAGCCGGGCGGGGTGTGTCAGCTCACGCGCCGGCCAGGGGGTTCGGCAGGGGCAGGTAGCGGGCGTCGGCGCCGTCCGCGTCCGTCCAGCGCAGCAGGAGGTTCGTCTTGCCGGGCAGGGTGGGTGCCGTGAGCAGGGCCTGGGCCTCGGGGAGGTCGTGGCGGGCCAGCTCGCGGCGGGCGGCGGGCCAGGGGTCCAGGCCGGGATGCCGTTCGGCGAGGACGGCGGCGACCTCGGTGAGGTGGTTGACGACCAGGCAGTACACGAGCCGTTCCCAGCCGGCGGCGCGGGGCACGTCCGGCAGCAGCTTGACGCCCTCGGCGTCCCGGAACAGGGCCTGCACCGGGAGGCCGGCGGCGTCGACGGCGACCAGCGTGTTCTGCAGGTGGGCCTCGAGGACGACGCCGTGGTCGGCGAAGGCGGCCAGCGCCGGGGGGACGACGGCGGCCAGATACGCCTCCCACCAGGCCACCGGGTCCGCGCCGTCGGCCGGCAGGCCGTCGGGTGAGCCGCCGGGGCGGCCGGCGACCGACCCCTCCACGAGGCTCGCCGCGAGCAGGGGGGTCGCGCCGGGCAGGACGTGGTCGCGCAGGCCGTCGCGGACCAGGACGGCCAGTTCCTCGAAGGCGAACGCGGCGGTGCGGTAGCCGCGGTCGCTCAGCCAGGCCGCCGGGCCGCCGAGCGCGGCGAAAGCCTCCGTGACGGCCGCGTCGGTCCGCCGCAGCTTCAGCAGGTCGTGGCGCCACAGCCGGCGGATGTCGTTGGTGATGCGCACGTCGAGGCTGAACTTCAGGAACAGGTCCTGCCCGGGTGCGTACAGCGTGCGCACGGCGGCCGTCGGCCACGTCTCGGGCCCGGTGGCGCCGAGCCGGACCAGACGGCCGTCGGCGAAGGCGGGCGCGAGGGCGGGGGCGGCCAGGTCGAGCTGCCAGGGGTGGGCGGGCAGCAGCCGGTAGCCGGCCGGGGCCTCACCGAGGGCGTCGAGCGCGGAGGTGTCCCCCTCCTCGACGACCTGGTCCTCGCGCAGACCGAGGAGGGCGAGCGGGAAGCGGGCGTGCGCCTCGGGGGCGTACGGCAGCCAGTCGGCGGCCGGGCCGCCGCCGCGCGCCTTGGGTGCGGGGTGGTGGGGGTGGCCGGTGACGAGGGACTGTTCGGACCGCAGGTAGGGGTCGGCGGGCGGGACGGCCCGCGCGCGTGCCGTGAGCAGGGCGGCCACGGCGTCCCTGCCGGCGAGCATCTCGGCGGGGAGCTCGTCGTTGGCGAGTCCGGTGTGCCGGCGCAGTTCCTCGGCGACCAGGGCGACGAGGGCGGTGTGGTCGAGGCGGTGCCAGGCGCCCGCCGCGTACACCTCGGGTTCGGCGGGGCGCCGGGCGCCGCGGACGCGCAGCGTACGGCCGGAGGGCAGCCGGTGCGCGAGCCGTCCGTCACCCGCCGCAAGAGGCTCGGCCACCTCGCGCAGCAGGCAGTTCAGCAGCGGCGCGGCGGCGTGGGCGTCGGCGAGGGCTTCCGGGCCCATGGGTGCGGTGCGGCCGGCCGGCGCCACGGCCCCGACGGGCGGGGGGATGAGGTCCACGCGTTGTACTCGTTCCCTACGGTTCATGCGGGCGGAGACGTCCAGTATCGCTGGCGTCGTGGCCCGCCCCGACGTCCTACTCGTACTCGAGGAGACCCCCGTGCACCATCCCCCCACCGCGGAAGCCGAGTTGGCCGCCGAGCTCGCCGCCGTGCGTCCCGCGCTCGGACCGCGGTTCGCGGCCGCGCTGCCCGGCGCCCGCGCGGCCGTGCTGACCCGTCTGTGGCGGGCGCTCGCCCATGAGCCACTGCCGTGGATCGTCCGCCGTGAACAGGGCCGGGAGGGCCTCGTCCTGCATCTGGCCGACGGCCGCCGGCTGCACGGCCCGCACCCCGACCCGTACACGACCGCCGCGTATGTGACGGCCGTTCGGCTGGCCGGAGCGGGGAACGGCCGGGAGGTCGGGTACGACGATCCCGCGCGCCTGATGAGCGACCTCTCGGTGCCGCACGGCAGCGGCTTCGCGGCCGAACTCGGTCACAGTGCCGCGTCGTTGGCGCTGTCGCGGGCCGCGCAGGGCGAGTCTGGCCCTCACTCGATGGAGTGGACCTCCCACGCCCCCGAGCCGACCACGGACGCACCCAAGCGGACCGCGCACGCCACCCCCGAGTGGACCACGGACGCTGCCGAGTCGACCACGCACGCCATCCCCGAGTCGCCCACGCACGCCACCGAGTGGACCGCGCACGACTGGGAGTGGGAGCAGCGGGTGGTCGACGGGCACCCGTACCACCCGAACTGCCGCGCCCGGCCGGGCTTCTCGGTGGCCGAGCAGCTGGCGTACGCGCCGGAGCACCGGCCGTCCTCGGTACGGCTGGGGCTGCTGCCGGTGCCGGCCGGTGAGTGCCTGGTGTCGGGGGTGTGGCCGTCCTCGCTGCGGGACGGTGAGCGGCTGGTGATCCCGGTGCACCCGTGGCAGGCGCAGCACGTGCTCAAGCTGTCGTCCCGGGAGGGGCTCGCGGCGCATCCGCTGATGTCGCTGCGGACACTCGCGCTGCCGGACGGGCCGCATGTGAAGACCGCGTTGAGCACCCGGCTGACGTCCTCGGTGCGGGACATCTCCATCGGCTCGATCACCGCCTCCGCGGCCCTGTCGGCGTTCGGCGAGGCGCTGGCGGAGCGCACGGACGGGCTGCTGCACGTCACCCGCACGCTGGGCGCGGTCACCGCCCACTCCCCCGACCTCGCGGCCGTGCTGCGCGAGCCGCCGGCCGCGTACGCGGGGCCGGGCGAGCACGTCGTGCCGGTCGCCGCCCTCGCCACCACGCGCCTGGCGGCGTCGCCCGACTGGTCGGCGCGGTTCGCCGCGCTCGCGCTCACCGTGGGGCTGCGGCTGCTGGAGATGGGGGTGGCGCTGGAGGCGCACGGGCAGAACCTGCTGGTCGTGCTGTCGGCGTCGGGTGAGCCGCTGCGGCTGGTCTACCGGGATCTCGCCGACATCCGCGTCAGCCCGGCGCGGCTGGCCCGCCACGGGCTGCCGGTGCGGGACCTGCCGGAGCGGATCCTCACGGACGACGTGACGGCGCTGCGGCGCAAGCTGTTCGGCTCGCTGGTGGCGGGCGCGCTGGCGGGCACGGCCGGTGGCCGGGACGCGCTGCGGGCGGTGCTGGAGACGGCGGTGCGGGAGGTGCCGTCCACACCGGACCTCGGCGCGCTGTGCGGGGAGCCGCTGCCGGTGAAGGCGCTCACGCTGATGCGGCTGTCGCCGGGGGTGGCCGGCGACCGGTGGACGCTGCTGCCCAATCCGCTGGTTCACGGACAGGGTTGACGCGGGGCGGCCCCCGTTTTGTGGGCGGACACCTCTGATCAATAGGATCCGCCGATGATCAGAACACAACGGCTGGCGGCGGGCGTGGGTGCCCTGCTCGCCGCGCTCGCGGCCGGGATCGCGTTCCCGGCCGGGGCGGTCGCCGACGAGACCACAGCGGGCGCGCCGAAGGTCGACCTGGTTCTCGACGTCAGTGGTTCGATGCGGACCAAGGACATCGACGGCGGGACGCGGATGGCCGCGGCCAAGCAGGCGTTCAACGAGGTGCTGGACGCGACCCCCGAGGAGGTCCAGCTCGGCATCCGCACGCTGGGCGCCAACTACCCCGGCGACGACCAGAAGACGGGCTGCAAGGACACCGCGCAGCTCTACCCGGTCGGCCCGCTGGACCGTACCGAGGCCAAGACGGCGGTGGCGACCCTGTCCCCCACCGGCTGGACGCCGATCGGCCCCGCGCTGCTGAAGGCGGCCGACGACCTCGACGGCGGCACCGGCTCCAAGCGCATCGTGCTGATCAGTGACGGCGAGGACACCTGCGCGCCGCTCGACCCGTGCGAGGTGGCCCGCGAGATCGCGGCCAAGGGCATCGGCCTGACCATCGACACCCTGGGCCTGGTGCCCAACACCAAGATGCGGCAGCAGCTCAGCTGCATCGCCGAGGCGACCGGCGGCACCTACACCTCGGTCGAGC
Source organism: Streptomyces sp. NPDC059895 (assembly GCF_042731035.1). Taxonomy (NCBI): domain Bacteria; kingdom Bacillati; phylum Actinomycetota; class Actinomycetes; order Kitasatosporales; family Streptomycetaceae; genus Streptomyces; species Streptomyces sp. NPDC059895. Next base: position 189,940 of record NZ_JBHWKO010000009.1, on the reverse strand, counting down.
ACACCGACGAACTCACCGACAAGGTGAACCAGTTGGTGGACCGCGCGGCCGACCCCGTGGTGACGCCGGTCGCCACGCAGGGCGCGGCCTCCTGCGCGAAGGCGCCGACGCTGGCGTCGGGTCTGTACACCGACCGCGAGGAGTTCGGCCAGGAGCGCTGGTACCGGGTGGAGGTCGAGCCCGGCCAGGAACTGCGCGCCTCGGTGAGCGTGTCGGCGGACCGGACCGTGAACCCCGACTACGGGGTGCTGCTGCGGGCGGTCACGACGCACGGCCGGGAGATCGTGCGCGGCGAGGCGGCGGGCAACGGCCGTACGGACGTCGTCTCGACCGGTCTGCGCCATCCGACGGCGGAGAGCGACGAGGACGACGCGCCGGCCGAGACGGTGTGCCTCCAGGTGACCAACTCCTTCTCGGCCGGCGCCGGCGTGAAGACCACGCCCGGCCTGCCGCTGGAGCTGACCGTGGACGTCGTCGACGGCCCGTCGCAGGCGGACGATGTGGCCTCCTTCGGCCTGGGCCGCGGCTGGTGGCTGCTCGGCGCACTGATCCTGACCGGCTTCCTCGCCGGTCTGCTGTGGGGCTGGCTGTCGCGCTGGCGTGTCGCGGTGTGGAGGACGAACTGATGCGGATCACACGGGTGCGGATGACACGGGTCCGGATGACACGGGTGCGGATGACCAAGGTGCTGGGCACCGCACTGCTGGCGCTGGGGCTGGCCGCGGGTCCGGCCGCCGCCGACTCCACCCCCTCGGCGAGCCCGTCCGACGACGCCTCCGCGCCGACCTCGGCCGGTACGTCGTTCCGTACGGCGACGGAGGTCGAGCAGGGGCAGACCGCCACCGCGAGCGCCTCCACCGGCGACTACCTGTACTGGTCGTTCCCCGCGGACGCGGGACAGCGCCCCACCGTGCGGGCGACGGTGAAGCTGCCGGACGAGCACGTCGCCCAGACCTGGCAGATCGACGTGTACGACGGTCTGCGGCGCCGCCAGGCCTGCCAGTACGGTGCCCAGACGCGCACCGCCGCCCAGGGCGCGGGGTCCGTCGAGGTGGCCTGTGTGCTGCGCACGGTCCGCGCCTGGTCGGAGGAGTGGGCGAACGACCCGCTGCCGGGCACGTACTACGTCCGTCTCACGGCCGTCGGCCTGAAGGCGGCCGACCTGGGTCTGCCGGTGAGCACCGAACTGCGGGTGGACTCCAAGGACATCGGCGGGTCGGCGGCGGTGGACGGTTGGCTGGCCAAGCCCCTGGTGCCCGGCGTCGCGGTCACCTCCGCGGCGCAGGAGGACGACGACGGCTCGGACTCCGCCGTGCTGTCGAGCCTGGAGCCGGACGACGGCTGGTCGTCCGGCTGGTGGTCGGACCGCTGGGTGTGGACGGCGGTGGGCGGCGTGCTGGCGGCGCTCGCCGGCATCGGCGGCTACGCGCTCACGCGCGGGTCGGGACGCCCGGCCGGGGTGCCGCCGGGCGCCTGACGTTCCCGCCCCCCGGAAGGCCCACCGCACGACCCGCGGTGGGCCTTCCGCCCGTCTCACCCCTCCCGCAGCGCCTTCGCCAGGATGCCGTCGCCGTCCACGGCGATCCGCCCGTCGCGCACCGCGTCGAGCAGGCGCGCCTCGCCCCGCGCCAGCGCCGCGCAGGTCTCCCCGTCCAGGGTGAGCCGGGCGTCGGGCTCCCCGGGCGCGGGCCCGTCGCCGTACACGGGCCCCTCCCCGGCACCGACGTGGAGATGGAAGTCCCCCTCCTCCAGGTGGACTTCGACGATCCCCGCCTCCACCCCGTCCAGCGCGCGCAGCAGGGGCAGCGCGAACCAGTGGGCGCGGACGGCGTCGGTGGGCCGCCGCTCCCCCAGCTCCGCCTGCCCCCACGCCCCGAGCGCTTGCAGGACGGGCAGCAACTCCCGGCCGCGTCCGGTGAGTTCGTACACGTAGGCCGCTCCGGGCGGCGGCAGCCGGCGCCGGCCTGCCAGTCCGTCGCGCTCCATGTCCTTCAGCCGTGAGGCGAGTACGTCCGTGCTCACGCCCGGCAGGTCGGCGTGCAGGTCCGTGTAGCGGCGCGGGCCGGCGAGCAGCTCCCGGACGATCAGCAGGGTCCAGCGGTCGCCGACGGCGTCGAGCGCGCGGGCGGCGGAACAGTACTGGTCGTAGCTTCGGCGAGGTGACATGCGACGCAGTCTAGACATGTCATTGGACTTTCCAAGCTGGAACTTGGTAAAACCAAGCAACACCAGATACCGGAGGGGCGCATGGAGTTCCGGCAGTCGAACAAGCTCAGCGAGGTCTGCTACGAGATCCGCGGCCCGGTGATCGAGCACGCCAACGCGCTGGAGGAGGCGGGCCACAGCGTGCTCCGCCTGAACACCGGCAACCCCGCGCTCTTCGGCTTCGAGGCGCCCGAGGAGATCATCCAGGACATGATCCGGATGCTTCCGCGGGCGCACGGCTACACCGACTCCCGCGGCATCCTCTCCGCCCGCCGGGCGGTCGCCCAGCGCTACCAGAACCGCGGCCTGGAGGTCGACGTCGACGACGTCTTCCTCGGCAACGGCGTCTCCGAGCTGGTCTCCATGGCCGTCCAGGCACTGGTGGAGGACGGCGACGAGATCCTCATCCCCGCCCCCGACTTCCCGCTGTGGACAGCCGTCACCACACTCGCCGGCGGCAAGGCGGTCCACTACCTCTGCGACGAACAGGCCGACTGGTACCCGGACCTGGACGACATGGCGTCGAGGATCACCGACCGGACGAAGGCGGTCGTGATCATCAACCCGAACAACCCCACGGGCGCCGTCTACCCGAAGGAGATCCTCGAGGGCATCCTCGACCTGGCCCGCCGGCACGGCCTGATGGTGTTCGCCGACGAGATCTACGACCAGATCCTCTACGACGACGCCGTGCACCACTCGGCCGCCGCCCTCGCGCCCGACCTGGTCGTGCTGACCTTCTGCGGCCTGTCGAAGACCTACCGGGTGGCGGGCTTCCGCTCCGGCTGGCTGGTCGTCACCGGTCCCAAGCAGCACGCCAGGGACTACCTGGAGGGCCTCACCATGCTGGCCTCCATGCGCCTGTGCCCCAACGCCCCCGCCCAGTACGCCATCCAGGCCGCGCTCGGCGGCCGCCAGTCCATCCACGAACTGACCGCGCCCGGCGGCCGGCTGCGCGAGCAGCGGGACGTCGTCTTCGAGAGGCTCAACGAGATCCCCGGCGTCTCCTGCGTGAAGCCCAAGGGCGCCCTGTACGCGTTCCCGCGCCTGGACCCGAAGGTGCACCGGATCCACGACGACGAGAAGTTCGTCCTCGACCTGCTCCTGCGCGAGAAGATCCAGGTCGTCCAGGGCACCGGCTTCAACTGGCCCACCCCCGACCACTTCCGCATCCTCACCCTGCCGCACGCGGAGGACCTGGAGGCGGCGATCGGACGGATCGGCCGCTTCCTGGGCGGGTACCGGCAGTAGCCGTCCCCGGGTGACACTCACCCGAGCACGACCTCGCACCACACCGTCTTGGTGTACCCGTCCCCCCACGTCGCTCCCCAGTGACTCGACAGGGCCTCGACGAGGTGGAGGCCCCGGCCGGACTCCGCGTCGGCGGCGGGCGGTCGAAGCGTTCCTGGAGTGGGTGGACGGCGGCCGGGGCGGGCGTCCGTCACCTCGATGCGGAGGGTGGCGTCCTCCGGGTGGAGCGTCAGGCGGAGCCTGAAGTCGCGGCCGCTCTCCCGGCCGTGCCGTACGGCGTTCGTCGCGAGTTCGGCGACGAGGAGCGCGACCGTGCCGTTCGCGTCCGTGGCGTGGGGCCAGCCCCAGGCGTCGAGTTGTCCGGCTGCCAGCCGGCGCGCGAGGCGGGCGCCTCCGGGGGTGGCGGAGAGGTGGACGGTGAAGTGACGGGCGGTAGGGGCGGTCTGGGCAATCTCCACATTCATGTCACTCAGCGTGGTCGCGCGACTCTACTCTGAACAGCAGCGACGGCGGTACGCAGCGTCACTGTCCGATCGCTGTACGGCTCTGTCCGGACGGCGACGCGTGACGCGCGGGGCCGGTGCGGAGTTGGGGACCAACGGCACGAGGAGGTGTCCGAAATGGGCGCGACGGGACAGGGAGACGCCGAGGAACCACGCGTCGACGACGAGGAGTCGACGGCGGTGCTACGGACCGTCGGCAAGGTCATCAAGATGTGCCGGGAGCGGCAGGGGATGACCCAGGCCGAGCTGGGCACGGCGATCCGGTACAGCGAGGAGCAGGTGTCCTCGGTGGAGCGGGGGCGGCGGGCCCCGAAGCCGCAGTTCCTGGAGGCGGCGGACGAGGTCCTCGGGGCGGGCGGCTTGATCGCCGGGCTGCGGAAGGACGTGGAGGAGGCCCGGTATCCGAAGAAGGTGCGGGACTTGGCGAAGTTGGAGGCGCAGGCAGTTGACTTGGGTGCCTACGCCAGCCACCACATCCACGGTCTGTTGCAGACCCCGGAGTACGCGGAAGCCCTGTACGCGATGCGGCGGCCAACGTACACAGAGGACGAGATCAACCGTCACGTCGCCGCGCGGATGGCACGGAAGTCCGTCTTCGAGCGCCTGCCCTCACCGCTCCTCAGCTTCGTCCAGGAAGAGGTGACACTGCGACGACCCATCGGGGGCAAAATGGTGTTGCGCCAGCAGCTCGAACATCTTCTGGAGATCAGCGCGCTCAGGCATGTCGAGATCCAGGTGATGCCCACGGACCGTGAGGACCACGCAGGCATGGCCGGCTCGCTGCAACTGCTGAAACTCAGTGAGGGCAAGACAGTGGGGCACTCAGAAGCCCAGCTGCACAGCCACCTGATCAGCGACACCAGGGAGGTCCAGATCCTGGAGATGCGCTATGGAATGATCCGGGCGCAGGCTCTCACCCCCCGGGAGTCACTGGCCTTCATTGAGAAAGTCCTGGGAGAGGAAACATGACGCCCACCTCGTCCGCAGCTCCACTGGAGTGGTTCAAGAGCAGCTACAGCAGCAACGACGGCCCTGAGTGCGTCGAGGTCGCCCTCACCCCCGCCACCGTCCACATACGCGACTCGAAGCACGGACACGGCCCCCGACTCGCCTTCGGGTCCCACGAATGGGCCGCCTTCATCGCGTACGCCGGGACCTGTGCGAACCTGTGACGCATGGGTGATCTCTTTCTCGTCCGGCACGGAGAGACCGCCTGGTCGCGCTCCGGCCGGCACACCGGATCGACGGACGTTCCGCTGACCGAGCACGGCCGGGAGGAGGCGCGGCGGCTGGTGCCGCTGATCCGCTCGCACCGGATCGGGGCCGCGTTCGCCAGCCCCTCGCAGCGGGCGCGGGAGACGGCGGAGCTGATCGGGCTGCACGAGGTGCGGGTCGACCCCGATCTGCGGGAGTGGGACTACGGCGGGTACGAGGGCGTGACCACCGTCGAGATCCAGCGGGAGCGGCCGGGCTGGTTCCTGTTCACGGACGGGGTCGCGCCGGGGCCGCCGGAGCATCCCGGGGAATCGCCGGAGCAGGTCGGGGAGCGCGCCGACCGGATGCTCGCCAAGGTGGACGCGGCGCTCGCCAACACCGAGGGGTGTGTGGTGCTGGTGGCGCACGGGCACTTCCTGCGCGTCCTCACCGCACGGTGGCTCGGGCTGCCGCCCGCCGCGGGCGCCCACTTCCAACTGGCGACCGGGACGCTGTGCCGGCTGGGCACGGAGCACGCGCGGCCGGTGATCGCCGCCTGGAATGTCAGACCCGGGTCGTAGCCTTCGAGGTGGTGGGGAGAGCCCCAGCACTGGAGGGAGTACGTTCGTGACCCGACCGCCGACCGCCGCCCAGCGGCGGGTGATCGACGCCGCCGATCCCGTCACCGGGCGCCTCAGGGGCACGGAGGCGCAGCTCGCGGCCCTGGTCGCACGAGGGCTCGCCTTCCGGCACCCGCGCCCGCCGCACGATCACTTCCTCACGCCGGCGGGGCACCGGACACGGGAGGGGGCGGACGGGGTGTCTGCGTCCCCCGCGTCCTCTGTGTCCTCCGCGTCCCGGCCGTTGCCGCCCGGCCCGCCCGCGCCCGCATCCCCGCCCGCGGACGCCGACGGCGTGTTCGCCGCGCGCGTCGGCGGTGAGGAGCGGCCGGACGGCGGGCCGTCGCGCGCGCGTGAGGTGCGCAGCGCCTGGCAGGGGCTGCTGGAGCTGCGCAGGATGACCAACCCGGACGGCGCCGTGGACCGGCCGTGCGGCTGGGAGCGTACGCATCTGGTGCGGGCCGCCGCGCTCGCGCTGGAGGCCGCCGGACACCGCCCCGCCGGGCCGGACGACGACGGCTACCGGGTGCGCCCGACCCCGCAGCCGGAGGCCGTCGCCGTGCACGGCCCGGACGACGCGGCACTGCGGGGCTGCGCGGCGACCCTGGAGGAGGCGGGCTGGCAGGCGGGCGAGCACACCGACCCCCGCACCAGAGCGCGCTACGTACTGGCGTCCCCCCGCCGGGCGTGAGCTACGCGGTCGGCCGCCCGGCCGGCCGCGCGGTCCGCACGTCGACCAGGTCCGGCCGGTGCTCGGTGTCGTAGGCCGCGCGGGACTCCGCGATGTAGACCCGGTTGCGTTCCGCCCAGTCGGTCAGGCGTTGCAGGGTGCCGTGCAACTCGTGGGCGACCGGGGTGAGCGCGTACTCGACCTTCGGCGGCACGGTCGGGTGCACGGTGCGGGTGACGAGGCCGTCGCGCTCCAGGTTGCGCAGGGTGAGGGTGAGCATGCGGCGGCTGATGCCCTCGATGCCGCGCTCCAACTCGGTGAAGCGGATGGGTCCTTGCGCCGCGGCGACGAGGATCTGCACGTTCCATTTGCCCGAGACCCTGTCAAGGACTTCTCGCACCGGGCAGGCGTGCGCGTTCACCACCTGCGGGGTAACACCGGTGTTCCTCTGGGACATCCGACTGCCTCCTTACACCTGCTCCCATGGTCACCCACGATGTTCTCCGTTACAAGACGTGCACCTAGGGCACGTACGGTTCCTACGGAGAATGCGGAGGCCGGCAGGCCATGTCCACCACGGTCCAGTCCCAGACCCCGACACCCCCCTCCCGGACGCACTCCCGCTGGGCGTCCCTCGTCGTCCTGTGCGCGGGCACGCTGATGACGATCCTGGACGGCAACATCGTCACCGTGGCGATGCCGGCGATCCAGAGCGACCTGGGCTTCAGCGGTCCCGGCCTGGCCTGGGTGGTGAACGCCTATCTGATCGCCTTCGGCGGTCTGCTCCTGCTGGCCGGCCGGCTCGGCGACCTCGTGGGCCGCAAGCGGATGTTCACGGCGGGCCTGGCCGTCTTCACGGCGGCGTCGGTGCTGTGCGGGGTCGCCACCGGCCGGTCGACGCTCATCGCGGCGCGGGCCCTGCAGGGCGTGGGCGGGGCGATGACCTCGGCGGTCGTCCTCGGCATGCTGGTCGCGCTCTTCCCGGAGCCGCGCGAACGGGCGCGCGCCATAGCGGTGTTCAGCGCGATCGGCGCGGCGGGCGGCGCGCTCGGCACCTTCCTCGGCGGGGCGCTGACCCAACTCCTGGACTGGCACTGGATCTTCCTCATCAATGTGCCGATCGGCGTGCTGGCGTGGCTCGCGGCCGTCCGCGTGCTCGCGCCGGAGCAGGGCGCCGGGTTCGGCAAGGGCGCCGACTACCCCGGCGCGGCCCTGGTCACCGGCGCCCTCATGCTCACCGTCTACGTCATCGTCGGCGCCGGCGACCGGGGCGTCACCGGCACGGTGCTCCTGGCGCTGCTCGCCGTCGTCCTGTTCACGGCGTTCGTGCTGCGTCAGGCCCGGGCCGCCCGCCCCCTGCTGCGGCTGCGGCTGTTCGGCTCGCGGCTGCTCAGCGGGGCGAACGCCGTGCAGCTCCTGATGATCGCGACGATGTACGGCTTCCAGTTCATCGGCGCGCTGTACCTGCAACGCGTCCTGGGCTACGGCGAGCTGGCGACGGGTACGGCGTTCCTGCCGGCGCCGGTCGCGATCGGTCTGCTGATGCTGGGCCTGTCCGCGCGCACGATCGCCCGGTTCGGCGCGTACCGGGTGCTGCTGGCCGGGCTGGTCCTGATCACCGCCGGAACGGCACTGCTGGGCCGCGTCCCGGCCGAGGGTTCGTACGCGGCCGACGTCCTGCCGCCGCTGCTGCTGCTGGCCGTCGGCTTCGCCGCGGCGATGCCCGCGCTGACCGGGCTCGCCATGGCGGGCGTGCGGGAGGACGACACCGGACTGGCCTCCGGGCTCTTCAACACCACCCAGGTGGTCGGCGGTTCGCTGGGCCTGGCGGTGCTGTCGACGCTGGCGGCGAGCCGGACCGAGCACCTGATCGGCACGGGCGCCGACCCGGTCCCGGCCACGGCCGACGGCTACCGGCTGGCGTTCCGGGTGGCGGCGGTCGTCTCCCTGGCGGCGCTGGCGCTGGCGGCGGCGGTCCTGCGGGAGCGGCGGACCGCGGAGTGAGCGGGTCCCGCACGGGTGCGGTGGAGCGTCCGGGGCGGGACACCGGGGTACGGCGGGGCGGGACCAACCCGCTCCGCCCCGCCGCACCCCCGACGGTGACACGGCCGGCCGGTGCGTGCCGGCCGTCGGCGTCAGGTCAGCCGACGATGGCGACGGGGGCGTCCCAGGCGTTGCGGTCGACCGTGATCGTGTAGCCGCCGCGGGTTTCCTTGCTGTTGACGATGTACTGGTGGCCGCGGCTGTGGTTGGTGAACAGCTTGGGGTCCCAGGGCCAGTCCGTGGTGGTGGTGTTCTTCTTGTCCCACAGCGCGTACCAGAGGTTGCCCGGCAGGTCCGTCTTGTCCGTCGCGGTGGCGATGGCCTTGGCGCTGGAGCTGCTGAAGCCGTAGTAGCCGGCGCGGTAGGTCTTCGCGCGCAGGGTCTTGGTGAAGGAGCGCACGTAGGTCAGGACGGCGTCGTTGCACGCCTTGTCCGTGATGTCGTAGGGCTCCATGTCGAGGTAGACGGCGCTGCCGGCCTTCATGCCGAGCGCCGTCGCCTTGGCGACCGCGTCGCCCGCGTTGCTCACGCCGAGGGAGGCGGCCGTGGCGGCGGTGAACTTCTCCGGGTTCGTGCCGGTCTGGCAGGGCGGCTGGGCGCCGACGTAGAGCGGGATGAGCTTGTAGCCGAGGGAGTTGACCGACTTCACCCAGGACGCGGTCAGGTTGGGCTGGGCGCAGCCGCGGTTCTTGCCGCCGATGTAGACGGCGGCGGCACCGTAGAAGCCGGTGTTCCAGGCCTTCATCGCCGCGAGGGAGGGCGCCGTGCAGGTGTCGAACGCCCGGCCCGTGTAGGTCTTCTGCGCCGGCCAGGCCGTGGCCGCCATCGAGGTCTGCGCCGCGATCCCGGCGCCGGCGACGACGACGGCGCCCGCCGTCGACCATGCGATGTAGCGGCCTCTTCTGGACAGCCGGTGTCTGGACATTCCCCACCCCATTCGACTCGCGGCCCACGGCCGCGGCTGGTGCGCCCGCGGCGGCCGGCGGGTGCGGCGGCACCCCGTGGGGGGTGCGGTCGCGGCGCTCGGTGCCGCCTGCCGCGGCGCGGTACGGCTCCGGTGTCCGAAGCGGTCCGACCCTATCCAACGTCTGTGAACCGGAGCACTTCGGCCGGAGGCCGGACCGGGCTCGCGTCAGATCGCTTTCGCCGGTACTCCGGCGATCTCCTCCCCCGCCTCCATCGGATGGGTCACGTCCTGCGCGTCGCGGCTCGTGCCGAGGTGGTTGAAGACGAGGTTGAGCAGGACGGCCGTCACGCAGCCGGTGGAGATGCCCGAGTCCAGGACGATCCTCGCCGTCTCCGGGAAGGCGTGGTAGAACTCCGGCGCGGTGATCGGGACGATGCCGACGGCGAGGGAGACGGCGACGATCAGGACGTTGTTGTCCTTGTCCAGACCGGCCCGGACGAGGGTCTGGATGCCGCTCGCCGCCACCGACCCGAACAGGACCACGCCCGCCCCGCCGAGGACCGGGCGCGGTACGACGGCGATGAGCGAGGCGGCCACCGGGCACAGGCCCATGAGGACCAGGAAGCCGCCGCCGGCCGCCACGACGAAGCGGCTGCGGATCCTCGTCATGGCGACGAGCCCGATGTTCTGGGCGAAGGCGCTGCACATGAAGCCGTTGAAGACGGGGCTGAGGGCGGAGCCGAGGGTGTCGGCGCGCAGGCCGGCCGCGATCGTCCGCTCGTCCACGGGACGGTCGACGATCTCGCCCAGCGCCAGCATGTCCGCCGTGGACTCGGTCATCGAGACCACCATCACCACGCACATCGACAGGATCGCGGCGAGCTGGAACTGCGGGGCGCCGAAGTGGAAGGGGGTGGGGAAGCCGACCACGTCCGCGTCCGCGACGGGGCCGAAGTCGGTGACTCCGAACGGGATCGCCACCAGCGTTCCGGCGACCAGGCCGAGCAGGACGGCTATCTGCTTGACAAAGCCCCGGGTGAAACGGCGCAGGAGCAGGACGAGCAGCAGGGTGACGCCCGCCAGGGCGAGGTACGTCGCCGACCCGTAGTCGTCCGCCGCCGGATCCGGGCCCTGGGCCCAGCCGAAGGCGACGGGCAGCAGGGACACACCGATCAGGGTGATCACGGTGCCGGTGACGACGGGCGGGAAGAAGCGGACCGCCTTGCAGAAGACGGGGGCGGCGAGGAAGCCCAGCAGTCCGGCGACGATCACCGCGCCGAAGATGACCGGCAGGGCGTCGGACCTGTCCTCGGTGGAGGCGACGATGGCCGTCATGGGGGCGACGCCGGCGAAGGTGACGCCGTTGACGAAGGGCAGCCTGGCGCCGATCTTCCAGATGCCCAGGGTCTGCAGGAAGGTCGCGAGGCCCGCGGTGAAGAGGCAGGCGCCGGTGAGGAAGGTGAGGTCGGTGCCGGTGAGGCCGATGGCCGCGCCGACGATCAGGGGCGGGGCGACGACCCCCGCGTACATGGCGGCCACGTGTTGCAGGCCGCTCGTCGCCATTTTCAGGGCGGGGAGTTTCTCGTCGACAGGGTGGGCGGACACGGCGGCTCTCCTCCGGTCGGTTTCACGGCAGCTCTGGCGTGGGTTTCAGGGAGGTGGTGCGCGGTAAGGGGGGCACCTCGCTCTCGAGCGAAGTCGAGAGCGGGGAGGGACCGGGAAAACGGGACGAAGGGGGCCGCCCCGGGACAGGGGACGGCGGGCACCGGCCCGGGGTACGAGGCGGCAGGGAACCGGCCCGGGGTACGGGACGGCAGGGGATCGGCCCGGGGTACGGGACGGCAGGGGATCAGCCCGGGGTACGGGACGGCAGGGGATCGGCCGGGGATACCGGACGGCAGGGAACCGGCCCGGGGATACCGGACGGCAGGAAACCGGCCCGGGGATACCGGACGGCAGGGAACCGGCCCGGGGCGCGCGCGTCCACGCGCGCCCCGGTCACGGCGTCCGGTCGAGGGCCGTCCCCCTCGGCCGGAGTTTCTGGCCGGAGTTGCGGCCGGAGTTTCCGGCCGGGATTCACGGCCGGGTTTCACGGCCGGAGTTGCGGCCGGAGTTGCGGCCGGAGTTCACGGCCGGAGTTCACGGCTGGAGTTCACGGCCGAAGCTTTCGGCCGCTCAGCCCTGTGCGGCGATCCGGGCGAGCCGCCGCGCCTCCGCGCGCGTGGCGCGTGCGATGGCGTCCTCGTCGGCGGTGAGCAGGCGGCCGTCCTCGACGATCTGACGGCCGTTCACGAAGGAGGCGGTGACCGGGGCGGCCGCGCCGAACACCAGGGCGGTCACCGGGTCGGCGATGGAGGCGTGGGCGAGGGTGTCCAGCTTCCACAGCACCAGGTCGGCGAGCTTGCCCGGCTCCAGGGAGCCGATCTCGGCGGCCCGGCCCAGGACCCGGGCGCCGCCGTGGGTGCCGAGGCGCAGTGCCTGACGGGCGTTCAGGGCGGCCTCGCGGTGGGGGCCGAGGCGGTTGACGAGGAGGGCGTTGCGCAGTTCGGTGTGGAGTTCGCCGGACTCGTTGGAGGCGGTGCCGTCGACGCCGAGGCCGACGGGGACGCCGGCCGCGAGCATGTCGGGGACGCGGGCGATGCCGGCGGCGAGGCGGGCGTTGGAGGACGGGCAGTGGGCGACGCCGGTCCCGGTGCGGGCGAAGGCGGCGATGTCGGAGTCGTTCATGTGGACGCAGTGCGCCATCCACACGTCCTCGCCGAGCCAGCCGGTGGAGTCGAAGTAGTCGGTGGGGCCCATGCCGAACAGCTCGCGGCAGAACTTCTCCTCCTCGACCGTCTCCGAGCCGTGGGTGTGCAGGCGCACCCCGAGGCGGCGGGCCAGTGCGGCGCCCTCGCGGAGCAGTTCGGTGGAGACGGAGAACGGGGAGCAGGGGGCGACGGCGACCTGGGTCATCGCGTCGAAGGAGGCGTCGTGGTGCTGCCGTACCGTTGCCTCGGTGGCGGTGAGGGCGCCTTCCAGGGTCTCGACGGCGAAGTCGGGGGGCAGGCCGCCGTCCTTCTCGCTGCGGTCCATGGAGCCGCGGGCGAGGGTGAAGCGCACGCCCATGTCGCGGGCGGCGCCGATGATCGCGCCGGAGAGGTCGCCGGTGCCCCGGGGGAAGACGTAGTGGTGGTCCATGGCGGTGGTGACGCCGCCGCGGGCCATCATCGCGAGCGAGCCCTGGGCGGCCGCGCGGACCATCGGCTCGTCGATGCGCGCCCAGGTGGGGTAGAGCGCGACGAGCCAGTCGAAGAGGTTGTGGTCCGTGGCCAGGCCCCGGGTGATCCACTGGTAGAAGTGGTGGTGGGTGTTGACCAGGCCGGGGGTGACCAGGTGTCCGGTGGCGTCGATACGGCGGGCGACGTCCGCCAGGCCTTCGGGGGCCCGGCCCGCGCCGAGCGACTCGACGCGGTTGCCGGCGATGACGACGTGACCGTCCGCGTACTCGGTGTCGTGGGTGTCGACGGTCGCGATCGCGCAGTTCTCGATGACGATACGCCGGTCTGCTGCCATGGTTCGTCCTTGTTCGCTGAGGTTCGGCAGTGGAGTGGGCACGGCAGGACCCTGGGGAGTTCGAGTGCCGTGGCCGGGGACGCGGGCCCCCGGCCACGGGTGCCGAGAGGAGGGGCCTACAGGTTGGTGAGGTCCACCGGGATGCGCGCCTCGCAGCCGTCCCGCAGGACGGTGGCCTCGATCAGGCCGTACGGGCGGTCGGCGGCGAAGTAGACCTCATTGTCGTTCTTCAGCCCGAACGGCTCCAGGTCGACCAGGAAGTGGTGCTTGTTCGGGAGGGAGAAGCGGACCTCGTCGATCTCGTCGCGCCGGTCGATGATGCGCGCGCCCATCTGGTAGAGCGTCTGCTGGAGCGAGAGCGAGTAGGTCTCGGCGAAGGCCTGGAGCATGTGCTTCCTCGTCCGCTCGTAGGACGTCTCCCAGTCCGGCATCTCCTGCTCGTCGTCGGACCAGCCGAAGCGCCAGCGGCCGGTGACCTGGGTGGCCAGGATGCGGTCGTAGGCCTCGGGCAGGGTCGTGTACTTGTCCTTGACGAAGCCCCAGAATTCGGAGTCGGTCGAGTTCAGCACGACGAGGTCCTTGAGGCCCGAGACGACCTCCCACGACGTTCCGTCGTAGGTGATCTGCGTCAGCCGGGTCTCCTGGCCCCTGCGGACGAAGGAGTGCCCGGTCTCGTCGGCGCCCACGGTCCCCGAGTCCGCGTCGGAGGTCGCGATCCGCTCCCAGGCGTACTCCTCGATGCGTATGCGGGCCCGGTGGATCGGCTCCTGCGAGGTGACGAAGTGGCGGGCGAGGTGGATGCCGAACTGCTCGGCGGACTCGATGCCGTACTCCTTGGCGAACGCGTACACCGTGTTCTTGGTGGTGTCGGTCGGCAGGACGTTGGCGTTCGAGCCGGAGTAGTGGACCTCCTCCATGTCGCCGCTGAGCGAGACGGAGACGTTGAGGTCCTTGATGTGGTGGGTGGCGCCGTTCCGCGTGATCCTGACGACTCGGTTCTCGGCCTTGCCGTACTGGTTCTGTCCCAGGACGACAGGGCGGGCAGGGCGGGAATGGGCGGTCATCTAGCTAGCTCCCTCGGTAAACGGAGTAGCCGAACGGGTTGAGCAGCAGCGGTACGTGGTAGTGCTCGCCGGGGTTCACGGCGAAGGTGATCGCCACCTCGGGGAAGAACACGGCACCGCTGTCCCGATTCGCGGGGGCGTCCTGCTGCGCATCGGCTTGCTTCTTCTTCGCGAAGTACGGCTCCACGGCGAAGTCGAGCCGTACGTGGGTGGTCCCCTCCGGCAGCGCCGGGAGGTCCTTGCACCGGCCGTCCGCGTCGGTCGCGGAACCGCCGAGCGCCCGCCAGTCGGCCTCGCGCCCGGTGCGGGCGGAGAGCCGGACGGCGACGTCCTCGGCGGGGCGGCCGGCGCTGGTGTCCAGGATGTGCGTGGACACGGAGGCGGTGGTGCTGGTGCTCATGGTCAGGCGTCCTCTTCGACGAGTCGGGCGAGCCGGATGCGGTTGATCTTCCCCAGCTCGGTGCGGACGATCTCCCGCTCCTGTTCCGGCGAGTTGCCGATCCGCTCCTTGACCGCGTCGCGCATCTGCTCGCCGGTGCGGCCGGTGGCGCAGATCAGGAAGACGTGGCCGAACCGCTCCTGGTAGGCCAGGTTGAGTTCGAGCATCTCCGCCTTGAGCTCGTCGGAGGCGCCGGCCATGCCGCGCTGTTCGCGCGCCGAGGCGGGGTCGCCCGGCTTGGGGCGGCCGATCGGCGGGTGCCCGGCCATCGCCTCCGCGAGGTCCCGCGCGGTCAGTTCGGCCATGGCGGCGTCACTGGCGGCGTAGAGGGCGTCGGCGGTGGCGTAGGGGCGGGCGGCGAGCAGCCGGCCGGCCCAGGCGGTCGATGCGCACGCCTCGTGGAGCGCGGCGGAGGCCGCGGACTCCTCGAGCGCGTTGAACCGGGCCAGCCCCGGGGGCAGGGAAGTCGACGTCACGGGAGCCTCCGTGGCCGCGTGGGCCTTCGTGCTGAACGGGCTGCGGCTAGCTAACGCCCATCAGAAACACCCCGTCAACACTTTGTTGAAAATTCCGGGTAACGAAACCCGGGGGACGCCTCCGGGAGCCGCGGCCGCGCCCGGCCGGGCCCGCAGGCACACGTCCGGGGCCGCAGGCACACGTCCGGGCCCGCGGACACACGTCCGGGGCCGCACGCAGGGCCGCCGCCCCCCGGCGCCAACCCCGACCCCGACCCCGACACCACCCCCGACACCACCCCCGACCCCGCCCCCGCCCCCGGCGGCGCGCTTCCGGTCAGTTGCCCTTCTCCCGGTTGAGGTAGTTGTAGACCGTGAAGCGGCTCACGCCGAGCGCGCTCGCCACGGTCTCCACGCCGTGCCGGACGGAGAAGGCGCCGCGCGCCTCGAGCGTCCGCACGACCTCCTGCTTGGCCTTGCGGTCCAGGTCCGCCAGGGGCTTGCCCTTCTTGCGCTCCATGGCGGCCAGGATGTGGTCGAGCGAGTCGGCGAGCTGCGGCAGGCGTACGGCGACGACGTCGGCGCCCGCCCAGGCCAGGACGACGTCGTCGGGGCCGGCCTCGTCCGGCGGGAGCATCTCGCCGCCCATGGCGTCGACCAGCGGCTTCACCGCCGCGATGAAGGGCTCGTCCCCGGCGCCGGTCACTTCTCGCCCTCCCCGAGGACGTTGACCTGGAGGGAGACCCGGGTGGCGCCGGCCGCCAGGGTCCGGCGCAGCAGGGCGTCCACGGCGTTCAGAACCACGTCGGCGCCGCCCTCCACGGTGTTGCCGAACGGACCGACGTCGACGGCGTCGAGGTCGGCGGCTTCGACGACCTCGCGGGCGACCAGCGCGTGCGCGGGTGCCTCGTCGAGGTCGAAGGGCTCGGTGGTGAACTCAACTCTCAGACGCATCGCGCCCACATACCTCTCTGACCTGCGCGTCATGACGGCCCTCCGAGGGGAGGGCGGATCCGGGCCCGGCACGCGGTCGTGAACCGGTTCCCGCCGCCCGGACCCCGACCTTAACGGACCGCGCCGCGAGGCCATCGGGCCGTCGGGCCCGGCGGTCTCCGCACAGCGGAAGCGCGGCCGCCCGGCGGCACTCCCACAGCGGACGCGCGGCCGCCCGGGTGGCGTCCGCACCTCTTGACAAGCCACGACACCCGGCGGCAATCTTCCAATAAGCAAAAACACATTTCCGCATTATGGAAATCGAGTCCATCAAGCATCAAGCCACACCCGGCAAGAGACACGGAAGGAGCGCGGCACCCGATGGGATTCGCAGACCAGCGCTTCAACGTCAACCTGTCGATCCTCTTCACGGAACTCCCGCTCCTGGAGCGCCCCGCGGCCGCCGCCGCGGCCGGCTTCACCGCGGTCGAGCTGTGGTGGCCCTGGGTCGACTCCCCCACGCCCGAGCGGTCCGAGCTCGACGCCCTGAGGACGGCGATCGAGGACGCGGGCGTACGGCTCACCGGCCTGAACTTCTACGCCGGACGGCTCCCGGGCCCCGACCGCGGCGCCCTGTCGGTCCCCGGCCAGGAGTCGGAGCGGTTCCGCGCCAACATCGACGTGGCCGCCGGTTTCGCCGAGTCGCTGGGCTGCGCGGCGCTCAACGCGCTCTACGGCAACCGCGTCGACGGCGTGGACCCGGCCGAGCAGGACGCGCTGGCCCTGGAGAACCTGGCGCTCGCCGCGCGGGCCGCCGACCGGATCGGCGCGATCCTGCTGATCGAGGCCCTGAACCGCCCCGAGTCACCGCTGTACCCGCTGGTGTCGGCACCGGCCGCCGTAGGGGTCGTGGACCGGGTCGACGAGGCCACCGGCCTCGGCAACGCCCGGTTCCTGATGGACCTCTACCACCTGTCCATGAACGGCGAGGACCTGCCGTCGGTGATCGAGCGGTACGCGGCGCGGACCGGACACGTCCAGATCGCCGACAACCCCGGCCGCGGCGCCCCCGGCACCGGCTCGCTCCCCCTGGAGGACCTCCTCGACCAGCTGGCGAAGGCCGGGTACGAGGGCTGGGTGGGGCTGGAGTACAAGCCGGGCGACCGTCCGAGCTCCGAGGCGTTCGACTGGCTCCCGGCCGAGGCGCGCGCCGCCCGCTGAACACCCCCGTCACCGAGAGGCACCCTCACCATGAGCAACCACCCCGCAGTCGGCTCCCACCCGACCCGCCCGGCGATCGCCTGGATCGGCCTCGGCATCATGGGCTCCCCCATGTCGGAGAACCTGATCAAGGCGGGCTACGACGTCACCGGCTTCACCCTGGAGCGGGAGAAGCTGGACCGCCTGACCGCCGCCGGCGGCACCGCGGCGGGCTCGATCGCCGAGGCCGTCCGGGACGCCGACGTCGTGATCACGATGGTGCCCGCCTCCCCCCAGGTCGAGGCCATCGCGTACGGCCCCGACGGCATCCTCGACAACGCGCGCTCCGGCGCGCTGCTGATCGACATGTCCTCGATCACCCCGCAGACCTCGGTCGCCCTGGCGAAGGCGGCGCGGGACAAGGGCATCCGCGTGCTGGACGCGCCGGTGTCCGGCGGTGAGGCGGGCGCGGTCGAGGCGGTGCTGTCCATCATGGTCGGCGGCGAGCGGGCCGACTTCGACGAGGCCCGGCCGGTCTTCGAGGCACTGGGCAGGACCATCGTGCTGTGCGGTCCGCACGGCTCGGGCCAGACCGTGAAGGCCGCCAACCAGCTGATCGTCGCCGTGAACATCCAGGCGTGCGCCGAGGCCGTGGTCTTCCTGGAGAAGTCGGGCGTGGACCTGAAGGCGGCACTGGACGTCCTCAACGGCGGTCTGGCCGGCTCGACCGTGCTGACGCGCAAGAAGGACAACTTCCTGGAGCGCGACTTCACGCCGGGCTTCCGCATCGACCTGCACCACAAGGACATGGGCATCGTCACGGACGCCGCCCGCGCCGTCGGCGCGGCCCTGCCGGTCGGCGCCGTGGTGGCCCAGCTCGTGGCGAGCCTGCGCGCGCAGGGCGACGGCGGCCTGGACCACTCGGCGCTGCTGCGGGCCGTGGAGCGCCTGTCCGGCGCCCCGGTCTGACCCCCGGCCTCGCCCTGCGCGAGGACTGAACTCCCGGCCCGCGCACGGGATCGGCAGGAGGCCGTGATCCCGTGCGCGTGACCCGCCGCCACCGCGCGATCCGGATGAGAGGTGATCGCGGGGTGCGCGGCGGGCGGGGCGAGGACCGCGGCGGCGTGCGAGCCAGTGCGGTGGTGAAGGACCGCGGTGCCCTCCCGGCCAGAGGGAGGACACCCCGGCTCCGTCGCATCCGCCGCGGTCCCGGCCCTCGACGGCCTCCCGGTACCCCGTCCGGCGGCGCGAACGTCCTGTCGCGCCCGGCCTCGCGCCGTCGGACGGCCACACCCTCCCCGCGCTCCCCCACCGGTCCCCATGACCGTGGGGGAGCGCGATGCGCCGCCGGGGCTCCTTCCCGCCCGGGGCTCCTTCCGGTTCCCCTCCGGTTCCCTCCGAGCCCTCCGAGGCCCTCCAAGGCCCTCCGGCGTGCGCATCCGCCCGGCCCGCAGCAGCCTGAAGGCATGGGCGATACGACGCAGTACCCGCACATCGTGGTCCATCCCCCGGCCCTGGACGGCTCGCGCCGGGTCACCGCAGGTGACGTCACCCTGGGGCTCGCCACCCACCTCGACGACGTCGTCGAGATCCTCCGGCTGGCCGACCTGGACCGGATCGAGGTGGAGGAGAGCGACCTCATCGAGTGGCAGGGCGGTGGCCCGGACGACTGGCCGGGGCTGTCGGAACACCACGCACAGCACCACGAGCCGTAGGGCCGGTCCCGGAGCGGGGGCGGCCCCCACCTCAAATCAACCTCTGAACTCGGTTCAGCAGGATTCGACTCCCGCTGGGACCGGGCACACCCTGGTCACGCGGGGCCCGCCCGCACGGGGGCGGCGGGCTCCGCTCCAGGGGGTGTGCCATGAGTGAGGACACGGACATCCGGCTCCAGCCGCACGAGGTCGCACTGCTGCGGGGCGGCCCGCGCGCCGCCGTCACGGTCGCCGTGGTCGGCCTCCATCTGCGGGGTGCGGTGGAACCGGGCCGGCCGGGGACGATGAGGGCGCCGCAACCGCTTGTCGCGGACACGGTTCCGGGGCAGTCGCCGCCTCCCCTCCCGCCGCCGCTGGAGAGCGCCGTGCGCGCGTCCCTCGCCGAGCCCTGCGGGCTGCGGCAGTTGGTGAGACGGCCGGACGTCCGCCTGGCGGTGGCCCTGATGCGCATTCCGCTGGCGGAGGCCGGTCTGCTGGCTTACCCGCTGCTCGGCCCGACCCGCGCCGCCCGCCGCCAGGTACGTGCCCTGCGGGAGCGGCACGCCCTGCCGGCGGAGCGGCGGGGCCTGACGGACGACGACAGACTGCTCGCCGTCGCACTGCACGGCGAGGCGGCCCTGCGGGTGCTCTTCCCCCGCTTCGCCCTGCGGGCGGGACTGGTCGGCCGGGCCCGGGTGGCGGACAGGGGGTTCCACTCCCGGTCGCCCCGCGGCGGCGGCACGGGCGGCGCCCCGTACTCCTGCGGCGGCGGGGGCGGCGGCTCGGACTGACGGCAGCGCGGTGGGCCGGGGCCCGGCGCTGCCTGGCGGACCGTCCGGCCCCGCGCTCGCTGCGCACGCCGGGTCCGCTGCGGGCGCTGGGGCCGCTGCGCACGCCGGGGCCGCTGCGGGCGCTGGGGCCGCTGCGCACGCCGGGTCCGCTGCGGGCGCTGGGGCCGCTGCGGGCGCCGGAGTCCGTGACGTCGGGCCGCGGGGGCGGCTCGGGCGCCGCGCCCGGGACTCCGCACGCGCCTGGCCGGACGCCCGTACGCCGGAGCCGAGTACGGGGCCGCGTTCGTCCTCCAGGGGTGCTGATCCGGGCCCTTCCCGGACGGCTCCCGCCGCACGGGCGGTGGCGCGTCAGACCTTCAGCGTCCTGATCGCCGTCGGGGCGTGCCCCGGTTCCGTGGCGGTCTCCTCGAACTCCACGACGTTGCCGATGTCGTTGGTGACGCTCATGGAGATGTCGGTGACGCGCTCCAGGATCGCCTCCACGACGACCGGCACCCGGAACTCGGCGGCGAGCTTCCTGGCCTGCTCGAAGGCGGCGCCCAGGTCGTTCGGGTCGGTCACGCGGATCGCCTTGCAGCCGAGGCCCTCGGCGACCTTGACGTGGTCGACGCCGTAGACGCCCAGCTCGGGCGAGTTGATGTTCTCGAACTCCAGCCTGACCTGGAAGTCGATGTCGAAGGCGCGCTGCGCCTGCCGGATCAGGCCCAGGTAGGAGTTGTTGACCAGGACGTGGACGTACGGGATCTTGTGCTGCGCGCCCACCGCCAGTTCCTCGATCATGAACTGGAAGTCGTAGTCCCCGGAGAGGGCGACGACGGTCGCCTCCGGGTCGGCCGTGGCGACGCCGAGGGCGGCCGGGACGGTCCAGCCGAGGGGGCCCGCCTGGCCGCAGTTGATCCAGTGGCGCGGCCGGTAGACGTGCAGCATCTGCGCGCCGGCGATCTGCGAGAGGCCGATGGTGGAGACGTACCGGGTCTCCGGGCCGAAGGCCTTGTTCATCTCCTCGTAGACGCGCTGCGGCTTGATCGGGATGTCGTCGAAGTGCGTACGGCGCTGGAGCGTGGCCCGCTTCTCCTGCGCCGCGGCGGCCCAGGCGGAGCGGTCGGGCAGCGTGCCGGCCGCCTTCAGCTCGCGGACCGCCTCGACGAACAGCTCCAGGGCCGCCTTGGCGTCGGAGGCGATGCCGTAGTCGGGGGCGAAGATCCTGCCGATCTGGGTGGGTTCGACGTCGACGTGGACGAAGGTGCGGCCGGCGGTGTAGACGTCCAGTTCGCCGGTGTGGCGGTTGGCCCAGCGGTTCCCGATGCCGAGGACGAAGTCGGACTCCAGGAAGGTCGCGTTGCCGTAGCGGTGCGAGGTCTGCAGGCCGACCATGCCCGCGTTCAGGTCGTGGTCGTCGGGGATCGCCCCCCAGCCCATCAGGGTCGGCACGACCGGCGTTCCGGTCAGCTCGGCGAACTCCACCAGGAGGTCGCAGGCGTCGGCGTTGATGACACCGCCGCCCGCGACGATCAGCGGGCGTTCGGCGGCGTTCAGCATGCCGAGCGCCTTGTCGATCTGGGCGCGGGTCGCGGCCGGCTTGTAGACGGGCAGCGGTTCGTAGGTGTCCGGGTCGAACTCGATCTCGGTGAGCTGGACGTCGATCGGCAGGTCGACGAGGACCGGGCCGGGGCGGCCGGAGCGCATGAGGTGGAAGGCCTGCTGGAGGACGCCGGGCACCTGGGCGGCCTCCAGGACGGTCACCGCCATCTTGGTCACCGGCCTGGCGATCGAGGCGATGTCGACGGCCTGGAAGTCCTCCTTGTGGATCACGGAGGTCGGGGCCTGGCCCGTGATGCACAGGATCGGGACGGAGTCGCCGATGGCCGAGTACAGGCCGGTGATCATGTCGGTGCCGGCGGGTCCCGACGTGCCGACGCAGACGCCGATGTTGCCCGGGTGGGCGCGGGTGTACCCCTCCGCCATGTGCGAGGCGCCCTCGACGTGGCGGGCGAGCGTGTGGGCGATGCCGCCGGATGCCTCGAGGGCCGCGTAGAACGGGTTGATCGCCGCACCGGGGACACCGAACGCGGCGGTGACGCCCTCGCGCCTGAGGATTTCGACTGCCGCGCGGGCAGCGGTCATTCGAGCCATCGAGATCTCCAGCTTCGGCTGTCGGACGCGCTCCGCCGTCGCGCCCTGCGGCGAGCACCTCCGCTGCGAATTTCGCATTGCGGAAAAAGATTTCTACTATCTGGAAGCAATGTAGGAGGGTGGCGGGAGACCGTCAAGAGACGGGCGGACGGAAGGCGGCGAGGGGCGGGCGGGCCGCCGGCCGACGCCTGACACCTCTTCGCGCGCCGACGGCCATCCGGGCCTCACCGGCGACGCTGCTGACGGTCGTCACGGCGGTGGGGCCGGCATGGTGGTTCTCCGCGAGGTGATCACCAGTCGCTGCGGTCGCGGGCACCGGGCGTTGTCAGTGCGCTCACGTAGCTTTCGGTCATGGTCGGTACAGGGGAGAACTCATCCGAACGCGGCGCGCCGCCTTCGGCAGTCCAGCCGTACTACGCGCACAACGCCGGACGCCTGGCGCAGCGGTACGGGAGCGTCACCTTCGAGGAGGTGCACGGTGGGGTTCTGGATCTGCTGCCGCCGGCCCCGGCCACGGTGGTGGATGTCGGGGCGGGCACCGGGCGGGACGCTGCGGCGCTGGCGGGACGCGGCTACCGGGTCCTCGCCGTCGAGCCGGTGCGCGAGCTGCGGGAGGTCGCACAGCGGCTGAACCCGAGCGAGAACATCTGCTGGGCAGAGGATTCCGTACCCGAACTGTCCCGTGTGTCAGGGACCTTCGACCTGGCGCTGCTGTCCGCGGTGTGGATGCACCTGCCGCCGGCCGCACGTGGGCGAGCGATGCATCGGCTGGCCGCACTTCTGACCCCGGCGGGACTGCTGGTGATCTCCCTTCGGCGTGGCACCCCGCCGACGGACCGTGTGATGTACGACGTGCCCGCCGAGGCGGTCGTGAGTGACGGCGAGCGAGCGGGGCTACGGCTGGTCAGGCTGGTGGAGGAGGGCGAGGACCGGCTCGGCCGCGCCCGGGTCCGGTGGCAGACCGTCGCCCTGCGCAAGGGGGACGAGTGAACGGGCGGGAATTCTATGCCCAGGACGCCTCGGCGCGTGCGTCCTGGCGCCTGGCGGTGCTGATGGGGGCCAACTCGCGCACCTACAAGTTCGCCCTCGGCCAGTCCCTGCTGGAGTTCGGGCGGCACGGGCAGGAGGCCGTCCCGCTTGCCGATCTGGCCATTGCCTACAGCTTCAGCATCGTGAGCCACTTGGCGCGGAGCCCGCAGGCGCCCCAGGCCGCGGAGTGGGGAGAGAACGACTTCCTCGCCGTCGCCTCGCAGGAGAGCGCTGCCACGCTGGGCGACGGACGCCCTACCGAGCGGCTGGTGGCGGCCGCGGTGCGCTCGATACCGGCGATGGTGATGCGCAAGTTCCACAACCTGCGCGGCGACACCGCGGTACCTCATACCTTCTATGAGCTGTCGGGGTCGGGGCGACAGCGCGTGGTGCGCCTGACTCCCGACTTGCTCAGGTTGGCACAGTCGGAGCAGGCCGCCGGCCTGGCTGCCGAGTTGGACGCGCGCTGGAGCATCGTGGAGAGCTCCTTCGCAGCGGGCGTCGGCCGCAGCCTGGTCGAGGAGGGGGTCGCCGTCGACTGGGACACCCTGAAGATCACCGACAGGCGACGACGCCGTTCGGTGACCGGCATCGTCGAGTCCACGGTGGGCTTCCAACACGGCCGCTGCCTGCTCTGTGACGAGGTCTTGGGCCCGAACGACGCCGTAGCCGTCGATCACGTGTTCCCGTTCTCCCTGATGCTTCGACTCGGTGGCGTCGGTTCCTGGCATGGCCCGGATCTGGACGCCCTGTGGAACCTCGCACCCGCGCACGCGACGTGCAACGGGGCCAAGAGCGATCGGCTACCGACCCAGGCAGAACTCGCCCGTCTGGCCAGGCGTAACGAGGCAATCGCGCAGTCGCCCCATCCTCTGCGCCGTACGCTCCAACTCACCCTGAAGAATGCCCTGCCGGGCCGGTACGTGTCCTCGTGGGCGGAGTTTTTGAGGGCAGTGCAGGCGGCTGTCTGAAAGCGCTGATCCCAGGCGGGGCGCAGGGGCGGTGACTGAGCGGAGAGCACACGTGGAGCCCCCGCCCGTCCGGGGAGGGTGCCGCCGGACGGGCGGGGGGACTGGGGGTGGGGGGACTGGGGGGAACTGGGGAACTGGGGAACTGGGGAACTGGGGAACTGGGGAACTGGGGGCGGGGGCGCGTTCTGGAGCGGGAACGCGCGGCGGGTCCGTCAGGTCGCGGCCGGTGCGCCGGTCTCGACGGTCGACGAGGACTCGACGGTCGACGAGAACTCGACGGACGACGAGAACTCGACGGTCGACGAGAAGGAGTTCACCGCGAGCCCGGCACCGTTCTGCCAGGGCTCGAACCCGGCCTGGACGCTCGTCAGGTACCAGGTGTCCTGGGCCAGGCCCCGGGAGACGGTCTCCCGGACGAAGTCCATGACGTCGAAGCTCCAGTCGGAGATCGCCGACGGGGCGACGAAGGAGATCACGTCGTTGGAGCCGTTGCCGCCCGTCCACACCTCCCAGGTGCGACCGGCCACAGTGGCCGTGCCGACCGGGGAGCCGATCGGCTGGACCGGGCCCACCCGGTTGAACCAGATCATGATCTCGGTCCGGTTCACCCCGTCGGTGCGGGGCGTCGGGTCCAGCCAGATGTCGTACGACGCGTTGTACACGGCGTCGCCGACATAGCCGTACGAGATGCTGCTGGGTGCGCCGGCGATGCCGCCGACCTGGGCGGGGAGCTCGGTCCCGGGCGAACAGTTGCCGTAGTGGCAGCCGTTGAAGACCGAAGGGTACGACTTCGGGGCGCCGCCGGTGGACACGGAGCCGTCGGCCCGCGTGAGCCGGAAGCCGGTGTCGGTGGCGGTGACGCACTGGGGGGAACTGGTGCCCCAGCGGTTGTTCTGGACGACGTAGCGCCCCTGGATCGTCGTCGATCCGTACTGCTCGCAGATCGTGGTGTCGGCCGCGGCGGACGGCACGGCGGCCAGCAGGGCGGTGAGGGTGACGAGAGCGGTGAGCAGCGCGCCGAGCAGTCCGCGCGCGGTCCGGGGGCGGTGCGGTGACGGTTGCATGTGGGGGGCCTCTCTGGGAGGGACAACCGGATCGTTGACGCGACACCGGGAGCACCCCCGGCTCCCGATCGATGGGAGCGCTCCCATGAACAGCGTGTGCTGGGGACTGTAGGAGCCCGCCCGCACTCCTGACAACCCGTCGGGACCGAGCGCGTCGACGTCCGTCCGACGCGCTCGGCCCCGACGGGCCGGCGGAGCGTCAGGTCCCGTACGCTCCCGCAGCTCCACTTCCCGCCCAGACGCCGACGCGGTCGCCCTTGGCGACGCCGCTCGCGAGCAGGGCGCAGGCCGGCCGGTCCACGTCCGCGACGAACTCGGCGTACGTCCAGCGCCTGCCGGACGGCACGTCGACGAGCGCCTCCCGGTCCGGCCACCGAGCCGCCGTCCGGTCCAGGTCGGCGCCGATGGTGTCGCCGAGCAGCGGGGTCGTGCCGGTGCCGTGCGCGTAGGAGGCCGCCGGGGCCGCCGGGGTCACCGGAAGTCCTCCTCGCGGTACTCCGCGGCCGAGCCGGCCGCCGTGGCCTCGCGCAGTTCGACGCGGCGGATCTTGCCGGAGACGGTCTTGGGCAGCGGCGCGAACTCCAGGCGGCGCAGGCGCTTGTAGGGCGCGAGGACCTCGCGGGAGTGCTCGAACAGCGCCTTCGCGGTGCCGGGGCCGGGCTCCCAGCCCTCGGCGAGGACGACGTACGCCTTGGGCACGGCGAGCCGCAGCGGGTCGGGGGCGGGGACGACGGCCGCCTCGGCGACGGCTTCGTGTTCCAGCAGCGCGCTCTCCAGCTCGAAGGGACTGATCTTGTAGTCGGACGCCTTGAAGACATCGTCACCGCGTCCGATATAGGTGATGTATCCGTCTTCGTCCCGGGTGCCGATGTCGCCCGTGCGGTAGTAGCCGCCCGCCATGGCCTCCGCCGTGCGGTCGGGGTCGCCGTGGTAACCGGTCATCAGGCCGACCGGCCGCTGCGACAGGTCGAGCGCGATCTCGCCCTCCGCCGCGCCGGGCACGCCGGACACCGGATCGAGCAGTTCCACCCGGTAGCCCGGGCTGGGGCGGCCCATGGAGCCGGTCTTGAGTGGCTGGCCGGGGCTGTTGGCGATCTGCACGGCCGTCTCCGTCTGGCCGAAACCGTCCCGGACCGTCACGCCCCAGGCCCGCCGTACCCGTTCGACGACCTCGGGGTTCAGGGGCTCCCCCGCCGCCACGGCCTCGCGCGGCGGGGTGCGCAACTGGGTGAGGTCGGCCTGGATGAGCATGCGCCAGACGGTCGGCGGAGCGCAGAAGGTCGTCACGCGGGCGCGGTCCATCTCGGCCATCAGCCGCGCCGGGTCGAAGCGCGTGTAGTTGTGCAGGAAGACGGTCGCCTCGGCGTTCCACGGCGCGAACAGGTTGGACCAGGCGTGCTTGGCCCAGCCGGGCGAGGAGATGTTCAGATGCACGTCGCCGGGCCGGAGCCCGATCCAGTACATGGTGGCGAGGTGCCCGACCGGGTACGACACGTGCGTGTGCTCGACCAGCTTGGGGCGGGCCGTCGTCCCGGAGGTGAAGTACAGCATCAGCGGGTCGTCGGCGAGGGTCGGGCCGTCGGGCAGGAACTCGGCGGAGGTGGTGTACGCGTCCTCGTACGGCTGCCAGCCCTCGGGCACCCCGCCGACGGCGAGGCGCGTGTAGTCGCCGGGCACGTCGTCGAACCTGCCGGTGTCCCCGGCCCGTACGACGACGTGCCGGACCTGCCCGCGCTCCACGCGGTCGCGCAGGTCGGCGGGGCCGAGCAGCGGGGTGGCGGGGATGACGACGGCGCGCAGCTTCATCGCGGCCAGCGCGGTCTCCCACAGCTCGGTCTGGTTGCCGAGCATGACGAGGATCCGGTCGCCGGGTTCGACACCGCGCTCGCGCAGCAGGTTGGCGACCCGGTCGGACCGTTCGGAGAGGTCGGCGAAGGAGAGCCGGACCTCGGAGCCGTCCTCCTCGACGATGTGCAGGGCGGTGCGGTCGTTGCCGTCCGCGATGGCGTCGAACCAGTCCAGGGCCCAGTTGAAGTGCTCGGGCCGGGGCCATGCGAAGTCCCGGTGGGCCGTGGCGTAGTCCTCGCGGTGTTCCAGCAGGAAGTCCCTGGCCCTGCGGAACTGTTCCGTCGGCGTCGTCATCTGTTCCTCCTAGGTCCCGGACCACTGCCGGGCGGCTCCCCGCCATCGTGTAATCCGTGATGCGGGTCTCACTACCCCCGAACGGGGGTCACGTCGGCGGACGGGCCCGCGAGGAGGGGGCAGGTGGCGGCGGACGCGGCACGGGACCTCTTGGCGGCGGCGCGGGCACGGCCGTGAGCGGTGTGCCGCCCGGGGGGCACACCGGCAGCCGGCCGAGCAGGCACACCGGCAGCCGGCCGGGCAGGGCGCCGGCAGCCGGCCGAGCAGGCACGCCGGCAGCCGGCCGGGCAGGGCGTCGGCAGGCAGGCAGGCAGGCCGGGCAGGGCGTCGGCAGGCAGGCCGGGTGGTGTCCGTCGGGGCCGTGGCGGGCCCGCCCCCGGCGTCCGTCCGTTACAGCGCGCCGCGACGAATTGCCGTATGCGCCGGCTGTTGTCTCCCTCACCATGCCGTCCCTCCGAATTTCAATGCGCCAATGCCTAGAATTTGCCCCGGACACGACACTCGGAGGGAGCGGTGACCGTGCGACGGGACTTCAAGGAGTCTGCCAGCCGCCGCCCCGACCTGGTCGTCGGCCGGGAGGAGCTGTTCACGGCGGCCCGTGAGCAGCTGGCGCGCGGCGGCAGCGTGCTGCTGCACGGCCCGGCCGGAATAGGGAAATCGACCGTGCTGCGGGCATTGGCCGCGGATTACGGCGAGACGGCCCGCACCGTGTTGCGCTGCTCGGCCACCGAGTCCGAATCCCACCTCCCCTTCCTGGCCCTGGCCGATCTGTTCGGCCTGGTCCTCGACGAGGTCTCCGACCGGCTGCCCGCCGCCCAGCGCACCGCCCTGGAGGCGGCCCTGACCGGCCGCGGCGAATCGACCCTGCAACGCGACGGCCTCGCCCTGCGGCTGGCCGTGCTGTCCGCGCTGCGCGCCCTCGCCGCCGCGGGTCCCGTCCTGGTTGTCGCCGACGACCTCCAGTGGCTGGACTCCGCCAGCGCCGAACTCCTCGGCTTCGCCGCCCGCCGGCTCGGTGACACGCCCGTCCAGCTGCTCTGCGCGGTCCGGACGGAGGGGCAGGAGTACGACCGCCAGCTACGCGCGTCCCCGCCCGACACCCTCGCCGTCCGCCTCAACCCGCTCTCCCGCGCCCAGGTCTCCGCCCTGCTCGACCACCGCGGCTACACCGACCTGCCCCGCTCCACGGTCCGCGAGATCCACCGCACCAGCGGCGGCAACCCGCTGTTCGCCCTGGAACTGGGCCGCGCCCTCGGCGAGAGCCCGACCCCGCCGCGCCCGGGTGAGCCGCTGCCCGTGCCGACCTCGCTGCGCGCCCTGGTGCTCAGCCGTCTGGAGATGCTCTCCGACGAGGCCCGTCGCACCCTGCTCGTCGCCAGCGCGGGCGCCCGCCCCACCCTGGCACTGCTGCACGCGGCCGGCCGGGAGAACGCCGAGGCCGAGACCGCCCGGGCGGCGTCCCTCGGGCTGCTGGCGACGGAACCGGAGGGCCCGGCCGTACGGTTCGCGCATCCGCTGATCTCGGCCGCGCTGTACGCGGAGGCGCCCGCGCAGGAACGGCGGGCCGCGCACGCCGCGCTGTCCACGGCGGCCTCCGATCCGATCGAACGGGCCCGCAACCTCGCCCTGGCGACCACCGGCACCGACCCGGAGGTGGCCGCCCGCCTGGCCGAGGCCGCCGCGCTGGCCCGGGACCGGGGAGCCCCCTCGGTGGCGGCCTCGCTCGGTCTGCTCGCGGCCCGGCACGCCCCGCCGGACGGCACCCCCGGCCCGGACGGGCACCGGTTGCAGGCCGCGGAGGACGCCATCACCGCCGGCGAGGTGGACCTCGCCCGGGACATCGCGCGCGAGGTGCTGACCCGGGCCACGGTGCCCGCCGAGCGGGTACGGGCCTGGGAGGTGGTGATCGAGGCGGCCGGGCAGTCCCTCGGCGAGGTCGACGCCGCCTTCCCGCAGGCACTCGCCGACGCCGGCGACGACCCGCGGCTGCTCGCCCTGGTCCACTACCGGCTGGCCTGGCGCAAGCTGGTCGTCGAGGGCGACTTCGCCGAGGCCCGGCAGGAGGCCGCGCACACCGCCGACCTGGCGGCGCGGGGCGGCGACCGGCGCACCGAGCTGATGGCGCTGTCCTTCCAGGCCTCGACCGAGACCCTGATGGGCCATCCGGACGCGCCCGCGACCATCAAGCGCGCGCTGAAGGAGCCTCAGGACCCCTATGTGGCCTGTCACCACAACGGCGCCGGCACCGCCCGGTTCCGCTGGCTGCTGATGAGCGACCAGCTGCCCGAGGCACGTTCGACCATCACGGCGCTGCTGCGCGAGGCGCGCCGGCGCGGCATGGTCGAGAGCGAGGTGCACTTCCAGCGTTTCCTCGCCGACACCGAACTGCGCTCCGGGCACTGCGGACGCGCCCTGGACCTGGCCCGCGACAGCCTGCGCCTGGCCCGGGACTCCGGTATCGGCCTGGGCGCCTCCGCCATGCTCACCTCCCTCGCGGAGGCCTCCGGCGGCGATGTCGACCGGGCGCTGGCGCTGGCCCGGGAGGCCGCGGACCGGGCCGAGGAGGACGGCGACCAGATGTACCTCTCCCGGGCCCTGGCCGCGCTCGGCTACGCCCAGTCGGTGGCCGGGGACGCGGCGGGCGCGGTCGCCAGCCTGCGCCGGGTGCGGGAGCTGGAGCAGGGCATGGGCATCACCGACCCGGCACGCGGCCGCTGGCAGGGCGATCTCGCCGAGGCCCTGGTCCGTATCGGTGAGCCGGGCGAGGCGCAGGACGTCATCGACGTCACCCGGGCGCACGCGCTGCGGCTGGGCCGGGAGGGCGTTCTGGCGGTCCTGGACCGGGCGGAGGCGCTGGTGCGGGCGGCGCGCGGCGACCAGGAGGGCGCGGTGGCCCGTCTGACGTCCGTTCAGGACCGGCTGGCGGGGCTGGGGTACGGCCTGGAGGAGGCGCGGGCCGCGTTCGCGCTGGCCCGGCTGCGCACCGGGCGGCCCGGGCCGACGGCGTACGAGGAGGCGGCGCGGCTGTTCCGGCGGTGCCGGGCGCTGCCGTGGCTGCGGCAGGTCGACGCCGCGGTCGCGGCCGCGGCGGCCGGGGCCGGGGCCGGGCCGGTGGAGCCGCCCGTGCCGGCGCTGGAGGGACTGGCCGCGATGGAGCGTCAGGTCGCCGCGCTGGTCATGGAGGGCGCGACCAACCGGGAGATCGCCGCGCGCCTGTTCATCAGCGTCAAGACGGTGGAGGCGACCCTGACCCGGGTCTACCGCAAGCTGGGGATCCGCTCGCGGGTGGACATCGTCCGACTGGCGGCGGGGCGTCACGCGAAGTAGCGATTCCGCGGGTTAACTGCCAGCGCGGGCTCACGGCACGGGTGGACCGCGCGGGGTTCGCCGCGCGTGGTCTCCCGCGCGGGGGTTTGCCGCGCGCGGTGTGTCGCGCGGGGTTCGCCGAGCGGCGACCGAGGGTTTTCCCTCCCCAACTCCCTTAGGGGGTTCCCTCATTGGGAGACGAGGGTCCGGCCCCTAGCGTAAGGGGCGTGCCGCTCGCCCGGTCACACGGGGAACGGCCCCTCCCCCACTCCCGGCTCCGTCCGAGTGGGAAGGGCGCCCGCCCCCGTGTACACCCCCACACCCGTGCGACCCCCCACCGGCAACTTCCCCAGCAAGGAGATCCATGTTCGGGCTCATCCGTGCGAAGAAGACCGCGGCCGTCGTGGCCGCGACCGCTGCCGCCGCCGCGACGGCGTTGCTCAGCGCCCCCACCGCTGTCGCAGCCCCCCAGCCGATCGTCGGTGGTACGACGACCACCACGACGGCGTACCCGTTCATGATGCAGATCACGGACGCCTCGCAGAACCAGTTCTGCGGCGGCACGCTCGTCGCCCCCACCAAGGTGGTCACCGCCGCGCACTGTATGGTCGGCGAGACGACCAGCAGCGTGAGAGTCGTCGGCGGCCGCACGTACCTCAACGGGACCAACGGCACGGTCAGCCGGGTGAGCAGGATCTGGATCAACCCGGACTACACGGACGCCACCAACGGTGACGACGTGGCCGTGCTGACCCTGTCGACGTCGATGTCGTACACGCCGGCGTCGTACGTGACCTCCAGCCAGACCGGCGTGTACGCGGCCGGCACCACGGCCCGCGTCCTCGGCTGGGGGACCACCTCCTCGGGCGGCAGCTCCTCCAACCAGCTGCGGACCGCGACCGTCCCGATCGTGTCCGACTCCAGCTGCGGCAATTCCTACGGCTCCGACTTCGTCGCGAGCGACATGGTGTGCGCCGGATACACCTCCGGCGGCGTAGACACCTGCCAGGGCGACAGCGGCGGTCCCCTGCTCATCGGGGGCGTCCTGGCAGGCATCACTTCCTGGGGCGAGGGCTGTGCGGAGGCCGGTTACCCGGGTGTGTACACCCGGCTGACCACCTTCTCCAGCCTCGTGGCGGCACAGGTCGCCTCGTGACCCGGAAGAACTCCTGAGTACCCCTCAGGTGCACGACCAGGGGGCGGGGGGGGGGGCCCCCCCCCCCCCCCCCCCCCCCCCCCCCCGCCCCCCCCCCCCCGGGGCCCCGCCGCCCCCCGAAACCCCCCGCCCCCCCCCCCCGGCCCCCCCCCGGGGGCGGGGGGCGCCCCCCCCCGGGCGCCCCCCCCCCCCCCCTCTCCATGTCCTGGACCGGGGAGGCCCGGCATTCGATGTTGTGCACTTTCTTGACGACAGTCGATTGTGAGCCTACTTTCGCGGTGTCCTTCCCCCGGTCAAGGGAGACCGCGATGTCCCCGTCCCCCGTCGCCCCACCGCCTCCGAGCCCCGAACGCCTCCGCCGGCTCCGCCGGGTCGCCCTCTCCGGGCTGCTCGGCACCGCCGTGGAGTTCTACGACTTCCTCGTCTACGGCACGGTCGCCGCCCTCGTCTTCGGCGAGCTGTTCTTCCCGGGAGCCGACCCCGCCGTCGGCACCATCGCCGCCTTCGGCACCTTCGCCGCCGGTTACGTGGCCCGCCCGGTGGGCGGCGTCGTCTTCGGGCACTTCGGCGACCGGCTCGGCCGCAAGTCCATGCTGCTGCTCACCATGGGCCTGATGGGCGGCGCGAGCTTCCTCATCGGCCTGCTGCCCACGTACGGCACGGTCGGCGTGTGGGCGCCGGTCCTGCTGATCACCCTGCGCGTCGTGCAGGGCATCGCCATCGGCGGCGAGTGGGGCGGCGCCACCCTGATGGTCGTCGAGCACGCCGGCGAGCGGCGCCGCGGCCTGTGGTCCAGCTTCACGCAGATGGGGGCCCCGCTCGGCTCCCTGCTGTCCACCGTCGTCGTGACCCTCGTGGTCGCCCTGCCCCGGGACGAGTTCGCGGCCTGGGGCTGGCGGGTGCCGTTCCTGCTGAGCGTGGTGCTGCTCGGGGTCGGGCTCTTCGTCCGGCTCAAGGTGGTGGAGAGCCCGCTGTTCACCGAGGTGAAGAAGGACCGCGCCGAGGCACGGCTGCCGGTCCTGGAGGTGCTGCGGCACCCGCGTCCCGTGCTGCTGGCCTGCTGCGTGGGCATCGGCGCGTTCACCGCCCAGTCCCTGCTGACCAGTTACCTGATCTCGTACGCCACCGGCATCGGCTACGCCCGCCCGCAGGTGCTCACCGCGCTCACCGTGTCCGCGTGCGTCGCGCTCGTCGTCCTGCCGTGCGCCTCCGCGCTCTCCGACCGGGTGGGCCGCCGCCCGGTCGTCCTCGCCGGGGCCGTCGCCTCGGCGGTGCTGGCCTTCCCGGTCCTCGCGCTGGTCGACTCCGGGTCGCCCGGGCTGCTGATCCTCGCCGTGGTCCTCGGGCACGGCGTCGCCCAGTCCACGATGTACGGCCCGCTGGGCGCCCTGCTCACCGAGATGTTCGGCACCCGGGTGCGCTACACGGGCGCGTCCCTCGGCTACCAGGGCGCCACGCTCATCGGCGCCGGCTTCTCCCCGATGATCGCCGGCGGCCTGGTGGCCGGCAGCGGCAGCGGCACGCCCGTCGCCCTGCTGCTGTGCGGGGGCGCCGTCGTCACCGCGCTGACCGTGTGCTGTGTGCGGGAGACCAGCCGGGCCTCCCTCGCCGGCCCCGCCGAACAGCCCGCCGGCGCCCGCGCCGAGGAGGTCCTCCCCGACCTCCCCGTACTGCCCGGCACCCGCACCGCCGACGGCCGGTGAACGCCGTACGGCCGCCCGCCGCGCCGCCGGTGGACGGCCGTACGCTTTCCACCGTGGAGGACGACGACATCCTGGATCCCTCGGACGACGGCAGCGCGGGCGGGGACGCCCCGGGCGGCGACACCGCGGACGGGCCGCAGCCGCGCCCGCAGTCACTCATGCTCGCCTTCTTCGGCAACCACGTGCTGGACGAGGGGGACCTGTGCGTCTACTCGGGCAGCATCATCGACGTCCTGGGCCGCGTCGGCGTCGGCGAACAGGCCGTGCGCTCCACGCTGACCCGTATGGTCAACCGGGGCATGCTGCGGCGCCAGCGGGAGGGCCGCAGGATGTACTTCGGGCTGACGCCGCAGGCGACCCGCGTACTGGAGGACGGCCGCACCCGCATCTGGACGCAGGGCGCCGTCAACGACGACTGGGACGGCTCCTGGACCCTGCTGGGCTTCTCCCTGCCCGACTCCTGGAAGCGCCAGCGCCACGACCTGCGCTCGCGGCTGACCTGGTCCGGGTTCGGCGCGCTGTACAGCGGGCTGTGGATCGCGCCCGGACACGTCGACGTCTCCGCCCTGATCGCGGAACTCGGACTCACCGCCCACGTCAAGATCTTCCACGCCCGGGCCGACGAGGCCACCGACATCGCGCTGATGGTCCGCGACACCTGGGACCTGGAGAGCATCGCCGCCCGCTACGTCACCTTCGACAAGCGGTGGACCGCCCAGCTGAGCGCCGGAGCCGGGGACGACCCGATCGGCACGCGGCTCCGCCTGGTCAGCGAGTGGCTGGAGACCATCCGCACAGACCCCCGGCTGCCTGCCCGGCACCTTCCCCCCGCCTGGCCGGCCCGCCCCGCCCAGGACACCTTCCGGCGCGTCGCCGAGGAGACCGCGGAGCCCGCCCGCCGCACGGCCCGCGCCCTGCTGGAGACCACTGACCCGCGCGGGACACACTGACCCGCGCGAGACGCACTGACCCACGCGGGACGGGACGCACTGCCCCGCGCGAGACGGGACGCACTGCCCCGCGCGGGCGGCCGCGCCGCGCGGGGCGACCGCACCGATCCGCAGGCGTCGCGGGCGTGGCGGGCGTGGCGGGCGTCGCGGGCGTCGCGGGCGTCCGCCGAGGCGGGTCCTGTCCAACTCATTGACGGGAGCATGCCCAACCCTTAAGTTCTGGCCGAATTCGCGAACCGCGTTCGACATCACGGACGAAGGAGCGGCGGCTCGTACCCACCACGTGCCCCCTCCTCCCCTCCCCCTGGAGAACTCCTTTGCGACGTATCGCCGTCCGGCTGCTCCTGGCCGTCCTCGTGGCCCTCACGGCCGCCCTCACCGGACCGGGCGCCACCGCCCGGGCCGCCGTCCCCGACTCCCCCGCCGTGACGTACACCAACCCGATCGCCGAGCGGCGGGCCGACCCGCACATCGTCAGACACACCGACGGCTCCTACTACTTCACCGCGACGGTCCCCGAGTACGACCGCATCGTGCTGCGCCGGGCGACGACCCTCCAGGGCCTGTCGACGGCCCAGGAGGTCACCATCTGGACCAAGCACACCAGCGGGGTCATGGGCGCCCACATCTGGGCACCGGAGATCCACTTCATCGACGGCAAGTGGTACGTGTACTTCGCGGCCGGCGCCACCGACGACGTGTGGGCGATCCGCATGTACGTCCTGGAAGGCACCGGAGCCAACCCGCTGACCGCGACCTGGACGGAGAAGGGGCAGATCAGGACCACGTGGGAGAGCTTCTCCCTCGACGCCACCACCTTCGTCGTGGGCGGCGTCCGCTACCTCGCCTGGGCGCAGCGCAACCCGGCCGAGGACAACAACACCAGCCTCTTCGTCGCCCGGCTCGCCAACCCCTGGACGATCACCGGCACTCCGGCGGAGATCTCGCAGCCGACGCTGTCCTGGGAGACGGTCGGCTACAAGGTCAACGAGGGCCCGGCGCTGATCCAGCACGGCGCCAAGGTGTTCCTGACCTACTCGGCGAGCGCGACCGACGCCAACTACTGCATCGGGATGCTGACCGCGTCCTCGACCGCCGACCTCACCGACCCCGCCTCCTGGACGAAGAGCCCGTCGCCGGTGTTCCGGTCGAACGACGCGACCTCGCAGTACGGGCCGGGCCACAACTCGTTCACCGTGTCCGAGGACGGCAGGTCGGACATCCTCGTCTACCACGACCGCAGCTACAAGGACATCACCGGCGACCCGCTCGCCGACCCCAACCGCCGTACCCGCGTGCAGAAGCTGTACTGGAAGGCCGACGGCACCCCCGACTTCGGCATCCCGGTCGCCGACGGGGTCACCCCGCAGCGGTTCTCCTCGTACAACGTCCCCGACCGTTTCGTCCGCCACTGGGAGTACCGCGCCCGCGTCGAGGCGGACGTCAGCCCGCTCGCGGACTCGCAGTTCCGGGTGGTGACCGGCCTCGCGGGCAGCGGCACGGTGTCGCTGGAGTCGGCCGACTTCCCCGGTTACTACCTGCGGCACCGCACCTTCGAGGTGTGGCTGGAGAAGAACGACGGCACGGCGCAGTTCGCGTCCGACGCCACGTTCCACCGGCGGGCGGGCCTCGCCGACACGGCGGGCGTCTCCTACGAGTCGTACAACTACGCGGGCCGCTACATCCGGCACTACGACTACCTGCTGTACGTGCAGACGCCGGGCACCGCGACGGACCGGGCGGACGCCACGTACTACGCCCAGTGAGTCACGGGGCAGGGCGGTTCAGGGCCGTCCGGCCTCGTCCCGGGCCTCCCGGTACGCCCGCGCGATCGCCCGTTCGTCCGCCGGCACATGCTGCCTCGGCGGCCCGGTCAGCACCCCGCGCACGGCGGTGAGGAGGTCCGGGGCGACGTGCGCGGCGGACGCCGTCCGCCGCGGGTCCGCCGCCGGGGCGGGGACGAGGATGCCGTGGGCGCCGGCCCGGCTCGCGGCCTCGACGGCGTCCGGGGTGGTGGCGATCACGGCGATCCGCTCCGGTGGCGTGCACACGCGCCCGGCGGCCCACAGCACCAGACCGGGCTGCGGCGGGCGGCAGTGGCAGCCGTCGTCGGGGCCGTGCGGGCAGACCGCCCAGACGTCGAACGGGCCGAGGAGGTCTTCGATCCGTTCGTCGACGCGGCGCAGGTCGGCCTGGGTCGGCAGGCCGCGGGCGACGCCCGGCTGATGGGTGAGGACGCCGGTGTGCACGCCCCGCGCGCGGAGCAGGCCGAGCGCCTCGCGGGCGTGGGGGGCGGGGCGGACCCGGCCGGGGTCGGCGTTGTGCGGCACGTGCTCCACGAGCAGGCCGTCGCGGTCGAGGAGCACGACGCGGACGCGGTTCACGGCGCCACCTCCTGCCAGGGCGCGGCACGGCGGTGTCGCCAAATGCCGTTGATCCGGTGCCAGGCGGCCACGGGCGGGACGAGCACGCTCGTGGCGAGCACGGTGGCGACCTCGTGGCCGGTGCGCGGGCCGGGCGCGATGCGCGCCCACGCGAACGCGCCGGTGCCCAGCGCCCAGCCGAGCGCGGCGGCCGCGGCGGACCGGCGGTGGCCGGACACGGCGTACGCGCCGGCGGCCAGTCCCGCGGCGGTGGTCGCGAGGTGGGAGCGGATCCGGCCGCGCGGCGCGAACGCCCGGTGCCGCCAGTCCGGTCCGTGCAGTCGCCGCATCAGGGCGTCGTCGGCGTTGCCGCGCTCGGCGCGCAGGGACTCCCAGCGGCCGGCGGACGGGACGGGACGGCGCGTGGTGCGCCGCCCCTGCCGGATGCGCCAGCCGGCGTCCAGCAGCCGCAGGGCGAGGTCGGTGTCCTCCCGGAAGGGGTGGCAGAAGCGTTCGTCGAAGCCGCCGGCCTGCTTGAGCGCCTCGGTGCGGTAGGCCATGTCGGCGGTGATCCAGCGGGCGCGCGCGAGGCCCGCGGTGGTGCGCTCCCAGTCCGTGGGGCGGCGCCCGCCCGGCAGGGGCACGGCCAGCACGCCCTGTACCCCGGCGGTGTCCGGGGTGGCGTCGGCCAGGTCGTCTGCCAGTTGCTCGCCCCAGTGGGGTCCGACCTGGACGCCGTCGTCCAGCAGGACGACCCAGGGCGTACGGGCCGCGCGCAGGCCGGCGTTCCGGGCGGCGGGTCCGCTTCCGGCGCCGCGCAGCACGGTGGTGCGTTCGCGCAGGTCTCCCAGGACGCTCAAGGGGTGCTCCAGCGGCGCCGGTCCGGGCTCGGGCCGGTCGTCGACGAGGACGATCTCGGCCGGCGCGGGCCCCTTGGCGGCGGCGAGCGCGGCGAGGCAGTCGGCGAGCGGGGCCCGCGCGCGGGTCGGGATCACGACGGTGTAGGCGGTCATGCGTACGCCTTCCTCCGCCCGGACGGCGGGTGGACGGCCTCCGGACTCCCCGGGTGCCAGATGACCACCACCTCAAACCCGCGCGGCGCGGCGCGGCGCGGCGCGGCAGGGTGGGGTGGGGTGGGACAGGCATGGCGGGCGCCCGCGTCCGCGGAGGCGGACTCGGGCGGGCTCGGCCGCCGGCACCCGACTGGGCCAAGTGTGTGAGCCGCCGGGGAACCTGCCGCCGGGCCGCCGGGAGTCCCTACGATCTCTCCGTGGTCACCTTCCAGTTCGAACGTACGGCGCCGCTCCCCCTTGAGGAGGCCTGGCGCCGGCTCACCGAGTGGCCCCGGCACGGTGACGTGGTGCCCCTCACCCGCGTCACCGTGGTCACCCCGGGGCCGACCCGCGTGGGCACGGTGTTCGTGGCCCGTTCCGGGGTCGGACCGTTCGCCGTCGACGACCGGATGGAGGTCACCGTCTGGTGTCCTCCGGCCGAGGACGAGCCGGGTCTGTGCCGGCTGGAGAAGCGCGGCCGCGTGGTGCGGGGCTGGGCCGAGATCGAGGTGCGGCCCGGGCCGGGCGGGCGGGCCCGGGTCGTCTGGCGCGAGGAGCTCCGGCTGCGGCCGCTGCCGTCCCTGTGCGATCCGCTGCTGCGGACCGCGGGCCGGGTGGTGTTCGGGCGGGCGGCCAACCGTCTGCTGCGCCGCCCGTGACGGGGTGCGGACGACCGCGCGCCGCGACCGCACGCCGGCGCCGCACCACACCCCGCTCGCCGGCGTCGGCAGGGCGCCGACACGGCTCGGCCGGGAGCCCGGGCGGACCGTGCTGCTCCGCGCCGCCGCGTGCCGCCGCGTGCCGCCGCGCCTGCCGCTTCCGTGCCGCCGCGTCCACCGCGCGCCACCGCTGCCGCCCCGTGCCGCGTCGCGCCCCGTGACGGCTCCCCGACCGTTCCCCTGGGCAGGTGCCCTGGCCCGTGCCAGGGTGGAGCCATGACAGCGGTGGACAGGGGCGGGGCGGCGCAGGCGGTGGACGAGGACTCCACACCGGCGGTGGACGAGGTCGAGACGCTGGCGGTGGACGGCCTGCGCTGGCTGCTGGGGGTGGCGCGGGAGACGGCGGGCGGCGGCCTCGGCTGGCCGGCCCGGCCCTCGGACACCACCGTCGAGGCGATGCTCTACGACGGCACCGCCGGGATCGTGCCGACGCTGCTGGAGGCACGCCGGCACTTCGGGGACGACGTCTACGGGGACGCCGCCCTGCGCGCGGCCCGCAGCCTGGCGGTCGCGGCCGAGGAATGCCGGGACGACTCGCTGTACTTCGGGCGCACCGGGGTGGCGCTGGTGCTGCGGGCCGTCCACCGCGAGCTGGGCGACGCCGCGTCCGGCCGGGCCGCCGACCGGGCCCTGGCCCGGGTGCGGGAGCGCTTCGACGGGACGCGCTGGGGTGAGCTGTTCGAGCTGATGGGCGGCAACGCGGGCATCGGCCTCGGCGCGCTCGCGGCCGGCGACCCCGAACTGGCGGTGCTCGCGCTGGAGCCGTACGCGCGGACGGCCGAGGAGGTCGCGGGGGGCGTGCAGTGGGCGCACCGGCCCGGTGTGGAGGCGCGGCTGCACCACCTCTCGCACGGCACCCTCGGAATCGTGTACGGGCTGGCCGCCGTGGGAGCGGCCACGGGCCGTGCGGACTTCACGGACCTGGCGCGGGCCGGGGCGTCGGGCTTCGTGGCCCGTGACGAGGCGGGCCCGGAGGGCTTCCTGGTGCCGCACTCCGACCCGCAGCACCTGCCCGACCTGATCGAGCGGTACAGCTACGGCTGGTGCCACGGGCCGGCCGGTGACGCTCAGGTCTTCCGGCTGCTGCGGGACGTCCTGGCCGAGCCCTCCTGGCAGGCGCTGGCGGACCGCTGCTGGCACACCGTGACGCACTCCGGGCTGCCGCGCCGGCTGCGGCCGGGGTTCTGGGACAACAACGCCCGCTGCTGCGGCACGGCGGGCGTCCTGGCGCTGACCTGCGACCGGATGGCCGAGCAGGGCGACGCCCCGGGCTTCGCCCGCGTCCTGGTCGCGGACCTGCTCGCCCGCGCCACCCGGGACGCCGGCGGGGCGCACTGGTCGAACGTCGAGCACCGGGTCACCCCGAGCACCCTGGAGCCGCGCACCGGCTGGGGCGCGGGCACCGCGGGCATCGTGCGGGAGCTGCTGCGCTTCGTGCGGCTGAGCGAGTCGGGCGATCCGCACTACGCGTTCGCCTGGCCGGACCAGCCGACGGTGCGCCGGATCGCGGTGCCGCCTCAGGCGACCGATCCGATCCGCCCCGGCGGCAGCGGCGTCACGTCGTGATGGATCGGCGTGTGCGCGCCGGTCAGCGGGACCCCGCTGCCGCCCCGCCGGGCGGCGACGATCTCCGCGGCGATCGACAGCGCGGTCTCCTCGGGCGTCCGGGCGCCCAGGTCGAGGCCGATGGGTGACCGCAGCCGCGCCAGCTCCAGCTCGGTGACGCCGGCCTCCCGCAGCCGTTCCTCGCGGTCGAGGTGGGTGCGGCGCGACCCCATGGCGCCGACGTAGGCGACGGGCAGGCGCAGGGCGAGCCGGAGCAGGGGGACGTCGAACTTGGCGTCGTGGGTGAGGACGCACAGGACGGTCCTGCCGTCCACGCCGGTGCGCTCCAGGTAGGTGTGCGGCCACTCGACGACGATCTCGTCGGCGTCGGGGAAGCGCGCCCGCGTCGCGAACACCGGGCGCGCGTCGCAGACGGTGACCCGGTAGCCGAGGAACCTGCCGACGCGCACCAGCGCCGACGCGAAGTCGATCGCGCCGAACACGATCATCCGCGGCGGCGGTACGGAGGACTCGACGAACACGGTGAGCGGGGCCCCGCAGCGGGAGCCCTGCGCGCCGATCTCCAGGCTGCCGGTGCGGCCGGCGTCCAGGAAGGCGCCGGCCTCGGCGGCGACCGTGCGGTCCAGCTCGGGGTGGGCGCCGAAACCGCCGTCGCGGGAGCCGTCGGGGCGGACCAGGAGGGCGCGGCCGACGAGGTCCGGCGGGCCCGCGGTGATCCGGGCCGTCGCCGTCGCCTCGCCGCGTGCCGCGGCGGCCAGCGCGGCCGCGACCACCGGACGGACCCGGTCCGCGGCCCGGACCGGGGTGACGAGGACGTCGATGACCCCGCCGCAGGTCAGGCCGACGGCGAAGGCGTCGTCGTCGCTGTGGCCGAAGCGCTCCAGCACCGGCTCGCCGTCCTGGAGGGCCTGCCGGCACAGCTCGTACACCGCGCCCTCCACACAGCCGCCGGAGACGGAGCCGATCGCCGTGCCGTCGGTGTCCACCGCGAGCGCGGCACCCGGCCGGCGGGGTGCGCTGCCGCCGACGGCCACGACGGTGGCGACGGCGAAGTCACGGCCCTGCTCGACCCACCGGTTCAGCTCCTCGGCGATGTCCAGCATGTCTCGGTCTCCTTGTCTGCTGTCGCGTGGACGGTGTTCCACGGCGGGGCTGACGCACGCGGCAGCCGCCGCGGCCGTCACGCGGTCCCGGTGAGGTGTTCCGGCCGGACCGGCGTCCTGTTCAGCTCCAGGCCCGTCGCGTCGCGGATCGCCGCGAGGACCGCCGGGGTCGACGACAGGGTGGGGGCCTCGCCGATGCCGCGCAGCCCGTACGGGGCGTGGTCGTCGGCGAGTTCGAGGACGTCGACGGGGATGGTCGGCGTGTCGAGGATGGTGGGGATGAGGTAGTCCGTGAAGGAGGGGTTGCGCACCTTCGCGGTCTTCGGGTCGACGACGATCTCCTCCATCACCGCGATGCCCAGGCCCTGGATGGTGCCGCCCTGGATCTGGCCGACGACGGACAGCGGGTTGAGCGCCTTGCCGACGTCCTGGGCGCAGGCCAGCTCGACGACCTTCACCATGCCTAGCTCGGTGTCGACCTCGACGACGGCCCGGTGGGCGGCGAAGGAGTACTGGACGTGTCCGTTGCCCTGGCCGGTGCGCGGGTCGAAGGGCTCGGTCGGCCGGTGCCGCCACTCCTCCTCGACCTCCACGGCCTCGTCGCCGAGCACGTCGGCCAGGTCGGCCAGGACCTCGCCGCCGTCGGTGACGACCTTGCCGCCCTCCAGCAGCAGTTCGGCGGTGGCCCAGGCCGGGTGGCAGGAGCCGAGTTTCCGGCGCCCGATCTCCAGCACCCGCTCGCGGACGAGCTCGCAGGCGTTCCGCACGGCCCCGCCGGTGACGTACGTCTGACGCGAGGCCGAGGTCGAGCCGGCGCTGCCCACGCGGGTGTCCGCCGGGTGGATGGTCACCTGGTCGACGCCCAGCTCGGTGCGGGCGATCTGCGCGTGGACGGTGACACCGCCCTGGCCGACCTCCGCCATGGCCGTGTGCACGGTGGCGACGGGCTCGCCCGCCACGGCCTCCAGGCGGACCCGGGCGGTGGAGTAGTCGTCGAAGCCCTCGGAGAAGCCGACGTTCTTGATGCCGACCGCGTAGCCCACTCCGCGGACGACGCCCTCGCCGTGCGTGGTGTTGGACAGACCGCCGGGCAGCTGCCGTACGTCGGCGCCCTCGCTGCTCTCCCACTGGCGCTCCGGCGGCATCGGCATCGCCTTGACGCGGCGCAGCAGCTCGGCGACCGGGGCCGGGGAGTCGACGGGCTGGCCGGTCGGCATGACCGTGCCCTGCTCCATCGCGTTGAGCTGCCGGAACTCCACCGGGTCCATCCCCAGTTCCTTCGCCACCTTGTCCATCTGCGCCTCGTAGGCGAAACACGCCTGGACCGCGCCGAAGCCGCGCATGGCGCCGCAGGGCGGGTTGTTGGTGTAGAGGGCGAGGGCCTCGATGTCGACGTCGTCGACGGCGTAGGGGCCGATGCCGAGGGAGGAGGCGTTGCCGACGACGGCGGGGCTGGCGGAGGCGTACGCGCCGCCGTCCAGGACGATCCGGCACTTGACGTGGGTGAGCTTGCCGTCGCGGGTGGCGCCGTGCTCGTAGGTCAGCTTGGCGGGGTGGCGGTGGACGTGGCCGAAGAAGGACTCGAAACGGTTGTAGACGATCTTGACGGGTTTGCCGGTGCGCAGTGCCAGCAGGCAGGCGTGGATCTGCATCGACAGGTCCTCGCGGCCGCCGAACGCGCCGCCGACGCCGGCCAGCGTCATCCGCACCTTCTCCTCGGGCAGGCCGAGGACGGGGGCGATCTGGCGCAGGTCGGAGTGGAGCCACTGGGTGGCGATGTAGAGGTGGACGCCGCCGTCCTCCTCGGGCACGGCGAGACCGGACTCGGGGCCGAGGAAGGCCTGGTCCTGCATGCCGAAGGTGTACTCGCCCCGGACGATCACGTCGGCCCGCCGGGCGGCCGCGTCGGCGTCGCCGCGGACGATCGGCTGGCGGTGGACGATGTTCGGGTGCGGGACGTGGCCGATGATGGGGGTCCCCCCGGTCGAACCAGGTTGAGACTGGGGGAGGTCGGTGCGGTTCCCGTGGACCAGGATCGCGTCCGGCGCGGTCGCGGAGGCCTCGTCGGTGACGACGGGCAGCTCCCGGTACTCGACCTTGATCTTCGCGGCGGCGCGGCGGGCCGTCTCCGGGTGGTCGGCGGCGACGAGGGCGACCGGTTCGCCGTGGTGGCGGACCTTGCCGTGGGCGAGGACGGGGGTGTCCCGGAACTCCAGGCCGTAGTGCTTCACGTCGGCCGGCAGGTCGTCGTACGTCAGGACGGCGTACACGCCCGGGGTGGCGAGGGCCTCGGCGGTGTCGAGGGAGACGATCTCGGCGTGGGCGACCGTGGAGCGCAGGATCTGGCCCCAGAGCATGTCCTCGTGCCACAGGTCGGAGGAGTACGCGAACTCGCCGGTGACCTTGAGGATGCCGTCCGGGCGGAGGGTGGACTCGCCGATGCCGCCGCGGGTCTGCGAACCCTGGGTGACCTTGGTGGGGGCGCCGATGGGGGCGCCGTCGGGAGACATCGTCAGACCGCCTCTCCCTGCCGGGCGGCCGCCAGGCGGACCGCGTCCATGATCTTCTCGTAGCCGGTGCAGCGGCACAGGTTGCCCGACAGCGCCTCGCGGATGTCCGCGTCGGACGGGTCGGGGGTGCGCTCCAGCATCTCGTCGGCGGCGACCAGCAGACCGGGCGTGCAGAAGCCGCACTGGACGGCGCCGGCGTCGATGAAGGCCTGCTGGACCGGGGAGAGTGCGGTGCCCTCGCCGGTCCGCGCGCCGGTGTCCCCCTTGGCGTCCCAGCGCCGGGCCTCGTCGAGGGAGGTGCCGCCGCGGGCGCCGGTGGGGCG
Source organism: Streptomyces sp. NPDC059895 (assembly GCF_042731035.1). Lineage (NCBI taxonomy): Bacteria > Bacillati > Actinomycetota > Actinomycetes > Kitasatosporales > Streptomycetaceae > Streptomyces > Streptomyces sp. NPDC059895. The sequence goes on along the minus strand of NZ_JBHWKO010000009.1, from coordinate 146,326 downwards.
GGAGCGCTGTGCGGCGTACTCCGCCAGGCCCTCCACGGTGACGACGTCACGGCCCTCCGCCTGCCCGGCGGCGACCAGGCACGCGCACACCGGCACGCCGTCGAGGCGGACCGTGCACGAGCCGCACTCGCCCTGCTCGCAGGCGTTCTTGGAGCCGGGCAGGCCCAGGCGCTCCCGCAGCACGTACAGGAGGCTCTCGCCCTCCCACACGTCGTCCGCCTCCTGCGGTCGTCCGTTGACGGTGAAGTGGACGCGCATCACACGGCTCCTTCGACGGCGCGGCGGGTGCCGCGGTACGACTCCCAGGTCCAGGTCAGGGTGCGGCGGGCCAGGACGCCGACCGCGTGCCGGCGGTAGCGCGCCGTGCCCCGGACGTCGTCGATCGGGTTGCAGGCGGCGGCGCACAGGTCCGCGAACCGTTTGGCGACCGACGGGGTGATGATCTTTCCGTTGTCCCAGAAGCCGCCCTCGTCGAGCGCGGCGTTCAGGAAGTCCTCGGCCGTCGTCGCCCGGACCGGGGTGGGGGCGGCGGAGCCGATGCCGGTGCGGACCGTGCGGGTCCGCGGGTGCAGGGCGAGGCCGAAGGCGCAGACCGCGATGACCATGGCGTTGCGGGTGCCGACCTTGGAGAACTGCTGGGGTCCGTCGGCCTTCTTGACGTGGATGGCGCGGATCAGTTCGTCGGGCGCCAGCGCGTTGCGCTTCACGCCGGTGTAGAAGTCGTCGATGGGGATGCGGCGGCTGCCGCGCACCGATTCGGCCTCGACCTCGGCGCCGGCCGCGAGCAGCGCGGGGTGGGCGTCCCCGGCCGGGGAGGCGGTGCCGAGGTTGCCGCCGACGCCGCCGCGGTTGCGGATCTGCGGGGAGGCCACGGTGTGGGACGCGAGGGCCAGGCCGGGCAGCTCCGCCCGCAGGTTCTCCATGATCCTGGTGTAGGGGACGGAGGCGCCGAGCCGCACGCTGTCCTCGCCGACCTCCCACTCCTGGAGGTCTCCGACACGGCCCAGGTCGAGGAGGTACTCGGGCCGCCGGTGATCGAAGTTGATCTCGACCATCACATCGGTGCCGCCCGCGATCGGCACAGCGGTGGGGTGCTCGGCCTTCGCGGCGAGCGCCTCCTCCCAGCTGGCGGGGCGAAGGAAGTCCATGACCGGCTCTCTTCCTGGTCTCGTGGTGTTCGGATCGAGCCAGCATCGGGTGCGGCGGACCCGGCTCGCTCATGTCCTGTTCACGCGCTGTGGAGTCAGTACACCGCCGCGTACTCCGACGGGGTCAGTCACGGAAACCATGAAGGAGTTCGCTGGTCGAGGCGGGCATCTTGTAGATTCGTATGAACGGAGGCCATCAGTAACCTCCCGGTTTTCCTGTGGAAACGTGGGAAACAGCCCGGCAAGCACAGAATGCGGCTGAGGAGGGCCCGGAACCCGTCGGCGGACCTCCTCGACCCGACGACCCCGGTCGGCCCCTCACGCTTCATCGTGGTTTTTGGTGGACTTCGTGGACTTCGTGGACTTCGTGGACTTCGTGGACTTCGTGGACTTCGTGGACTTCGTGGACTTCGTGGACTTCGTGGACTTCGTAGATTTCGTGGATTTTCGAGACAAGGAACGGCGGCGACGAGAATGCGGCTGCGCGCACTGCTGGACACCGATGCGCTGGGCCTGCGGCTGCTCGGCGGCGAGGACGAGCTGGACCGCACCGTACGGGGTGTGATGACCACCGACCTGCGGGACCCGAGCCGCTACCTCTCCGGGGGTGAGCTGGTGCTGACGGGCCTGGCCTGGCGGCGGGACGCGGCGGACTCGGAGCCTTTCGTGCGGATCCTGGCGCAGGCCGGGGTGACCGCGCTCGCCGCCGGCGAGGCCGAGCTCGGCAGGGTGCCGGACGATCTGGTCACCGCCTGCGCCCGGCACCGGCTGCCGCTGTTCGCGGTGCACGAGTCGGTGGCGTTCGCGACGATCACCGAGCACGTCGTCCGGCAGGTGTCCGGCGAGCGCGCCGGGGACCTCGCGGCCGTCGTCGACCGGCACCGGCGGATGATGACCTCGGGCCCGGCGGGCGGCGGCCCCGACGTGGTCCTGGACCTGCTCGGCTCCGACCTGGACCTGCGCGCCTGGGTTCTCTCCCCCACCGGGCGGCTCATCGCGGGCCCCAAGGTGTCCGGCCCCGGCCCGGCGCCCGAGGTGTGCGCGCAACTCGCCGCGGAGCACCTGGCGGCCGCCCGCACCGGCCGCCGCGGCCCGCACCGGGTGGTCATGGGCCGGACGACGTACTCCCTCTTCCCCGTCCGCTCCGGCGGCCGGACGGCGCGCGTCCCGCGGGACGCGCGCGAGACGGTGCTGTCGGAGTGGCTGCTGGCCGTCGAGGCGGACGCGGGGGACTGGGCGGAGGAGCGCCTCGACCTGCTCCAGGGCGTCACCCAGCTGATCGCCGTCGAGCGGGACCGGCGGGACGCGGCGCGCACCGTGCGCAGGCGGCTCGCGCAGGAGGTGCTGGAACTGGTCCAGACGGGCGCGGCCCCGGCCGAGATCGCGGCGCGGCTGCGGGTGGCGGCGCCGGTGCTGCTGCCGGGTCTCGGGGCCGCCCCGCACTGGCAGGTGGTGGTGGCGAGCGCCGAGTGGGAGGGCGGGGAGATCGAGGGCGGTCCGGTCGCCCAGGCGCTGCTGGAGGAGATCCTGATCGACCCGCGCGCCACCGGCCCCGAGCCCTCCGACCGCATCGCCGTCGCCCACATCGGGGACGAGGCCGTCGCCCTCGTCCCGCTCCCGGCGGTCTCCACCGGGCACGACGGCCCGGAGCCGGGCGTCCTCGCCGACGCCCTCCTCGCCGCCGTCCGGGAGCCGCTGTCGGCGGGCCTGGACGACGACGGCCGGGTCACGCTGGGCGTCAGCGCGGCGGTGCACTCGGCGGAGGGACTGCGCGGCGCCCTGGAGGAGGCGCGGCACGCCCGCCGGGTGGCGGCGGCCCGCCCCGGCCGGGTGTGCGCGGCGGGCCACCAGGAGCTCGCCTCCCATGTGCTGCTGCTGCCGTTCGTCCCCGACGACGTCCGCCGGGCCTTCACCGCCCGCCTGCTGGACCCGCTGCGCGACTACGACCGCCGCCACCGCGCGGAGCTGATCCCGACGCTGGAGGCGTTCCTGGACTGCGACGGCTCCTGGACGCGGTGCGCCTCCCGGCTCCACCTGCACGTCAACACGCTGCGCTACCGGGTCGGCCGGATCGAGCAGTTGACGAGCCGTGACCTGTCGCGGCTCGAGGACAAGCTGGACTTCTTCCTGGCGCTGCGGATGAGCTGACGGATCGGCGGTCGCGGGCCGAAACCTGTGCGGCCCGGGAGTCCCACGACTTTGTGAAATCCTTCACCCGCCCCCTTGGCCCGGCCGGGCCAGTCGTGCTGAGATGCGGCCACCACTCACAGCTCGACGGCGCGCTTGGGCCTGCCCTCCGGATCAGGCCGACGAGGAGGGACGGTGCCTGGTGACGCCGGTGAGCGGGGCTTGGTGCGTGCGGCCTCGGGGCGGAGGCGGGCGTCGGTGCGGAGCACCGGCGGCCGGCGACAGCGCCGAGGCCGCCCCCTCCCGGGGAACGCGCGCCGCGTCCCGTGACCCCGGGCTGAGCCGAAGGACCGGACCTTGGGGAGGGCAACGTGGCGTATGCCGCCATGTCTGGTAACGGAACGACCGCTGGTGACGATCCCCTCCAGACCGCGGTATGGCGGTTGCGCTCGCGGGGCTGCTGGGCCGACGCCGCGGCCCTGCTCCCACCGGGCACCGCGGCGGGCGCCATCCAGCGGGCCGGGCTGCTCGTGGAGCGGTGCCTGTACACCGAGCAGGGCTGGCAGGACGCGGAGGACGCCCTGCGGACGGCCGAGGCGCTGGCGCACTCCGACGAGGAGCGGGGCGCCGCCGCCTGCGAACGCGGGCACCTGGCGTACGCGGCGACCGTGCACGGGGTGCGCGACCGGGTCGACGAGGCGCGGGCCGCGCTCGGGCGGGCGGCGGCGCTGATCCCTCCGGAGGCGCCGGGCCGGGCGCTGCTGGACTTCCGGCGCGGCCTGCTCGCCGAGAACATCGCCCGCTCCCCGCAGGCCGCCCGCGCCGCCTACCGGCGCGCCCACACGGCCGCCGCGGCCCACTCCGACGCCCTGCTGCTCTCCTTCACCTGGCGCCACCTCGCGGGCCTCGCCCTGCGCGACGGCGAACTGTCCGAGGCGCGGCACGGCTTCGCCGAGTCCCTGCGGATCCGGGAGGAGCTGGGCTACCTGGTGGGCACGGCACCGGCCCTGGCCTCCCTGGCGGACGCGGAGACCGAGCCGGAGGCGTCCCGGCTGAGGGAGGAGGCCCGCCGGCTGTTCCGTCTGCTCGGCGGCGTACCCACCTGGCTGGCACGGGAGTTGATCCCACCGGCGGCGACGGCATAGCGGACCTGACGCACGTCCGGGCGGCCCGGCACACGCACCGGGCCGCCGCTCTCACACCCGGGCCGGCCTCGGCACGCGCGTGCCGGGCCGCCCTCGGGCGCCCGGACGCCCACGCCGCCGGCCCGCCCCGGCCCGCCCCGGCCCGCTGCCGCGGGTCCCCGTCGCCCGGGGCGCGGCACGTGCGGGCAGCCGCGCGTCTCCTGGAGCACCGTCCGCGCGGCTGTCGAGCACTCCGGAGCGGCGGCCGTCCGAAGAAGCGCGAACGCGCGCCAGAGGCGGCCGTCCGAAGAAGCGCGAACGCGCGCCAGAGGCGGCCGTCCGAAGAAGCGCGAACGCGCGCCAGAGGCCCGGCGGCGCCGACCGCGCCGGGGGCCTGAGGGGGCTGCCACCGGCGCGGTCAGCCCGCGCCCGCGAAGTGCTCCCGTACCAGGGCCCGCACCACGTCCAGGTCGCCCGCGGTCAGCGCCTCCAGCAGGGCCGTGTGTTCCGCCGCGTCGGCGACGAGGTCCGCGCGGCCCCGGGAGGCCGGGCCGCCGACCAGCGGCCACTGGGAGCGGCGGTGCAGGTCCTCGGCGATGCCGACGAGCTGTTCGTTGCCGGACAGGGCCAGGACGGCGCGGTGGAAGGCGCGGTCGGCCTCGGCGTAGGTGGCGCGGCAGCCGGAGGCCGCGGCGCGGACGGTGTCCTCGGCGAGCGGGCGCAGGTCCGCCCAGCGGGCGGCGGGGACCGTGCGGGCGAGCCGCAGCATCACGGGGACCTCGATCAGCGCGCGCACCTCGGCCAGTTCGGCCAGTTCGCGGGCGCCGCGCACGACCACCCGGAAGCCCCGGTTGGGCACCACCTCGACGGCGCCCTCCAGGGCGAGTTGCTGCATGGCCTCGCGGACCGGGGTCGCGGATACCCCGAAGCGTTCGCCGAGGACCGGTGCCGAGTACACCTCGCCCGGGGTGAGGTCGCCGGCGACGAGCGCGGTGCGCAGGGCGTCGAGGATCTGGCCGCGCACGGAGGCGCGCTGGACGACGGGGCGCGGCGGCGGGAGGGGCACCTCGCCGTGGGTGTGCTCACCGCGCACCGCCCCGGGCGGGGACGCGTTCCCGACGGGGCCCGCCACGCCCCGTTCACGCTCCGCCGCGCACGGGACGCCCGGCACGCCGGCGGATCCGCCGCGCCCTTCGGGGATCCCCGTCCCGGCAAAGCCCTGCGCGCTCCGCTCCACGGGGGTCCTCCTGAGGGACGTGTCGGTACTTGGGGTCATTACGGCGGGTTGTTACTCGCCCGTCAAGCACCTTAGGCGTACTGGCCGCCAGTTCAAATCCGCCCCATACTGAGTAAGGTTAGGCTTACCTCTCAGTACTCATGGATCGGTGGTTCCGGCATGCCCGTACGCCCTTCGGCCGCTTCGGCCGTGACGGACGCCTACATGCGCCTCACCGAGGTCTTCCCGGGCTTCACCGTCACGGAGCTGGAGGACGGGAAACCGGCGCCCCGCGGCGGCGGCTGGGTAGCGGCCGCCGAACTCGCCGAGGGCGGACCGGCCCTGGAGTCCTTCCTGGCCTGGGACGACGCCCAGGTGCTGCGCGACTACGGGCAGAAGGCCCGCCCGGACGTCGTCGCGAGCTTCGGACTGCACCGGTACGCCTGGCCCGCCTGCCTGCTCGTCACCGTCCCGTGGTTCCTGCACCGCCGCGTGCCCCGCTTCCCCGTGACCCACGTGTCGTACGACCGCACCGGCGAGGGCATGCGGATGGCCGTCCGCGCGCCCGCCTCGTTCGCCTGCCTGCCGGGCGACCCGGCGGCTGCGCTGCCCGGCGCCCGGGTGGTCGCCGACGAGGAGGCGCTGCGGGCGGAGGTGCGGGCGGCGGTCGCCGAACACCACGAGCCGGTCCTGGCCGGCTTCGCTCCGCGCGCGCGGCGGCGCGGCCGCGCCCTGTGGGGCATGATCACGGACGAGGTCGTGGAGGGGCTCTGGTACATAGCCCACCTGCTCGGCGAGGGCGAGCAGGAGCGGGCGCGGTTCGAGCTCGAACTGCTGCTGCCGGGCGCGACCCGGCCGTACGTCGGCTCGGCGGCCTTCCGCGAGCTGACCGGACCGGACGGACAGGCGCTGCCCACCCGCGACCGGGCGAGCTGCTGCATGTTCTACACGGTGCGCCCCGCGGACACCTGCGCCACCTGCCCGCGCACCTGCGACGCGGACCGCGTCTCCAAGCTCACGGCCACCGCCACGAGTTGAGCACCCCTCAGGGCGCCGCCCGGGAGCACCCCCCGGGACGACCCGCCCACCGGGGTCCCGTAAGATCACCCGAACGAGACTCCCGCCCGGTCACAGGTACTTCACAATCTCCTCACCCGGCACAGGAACTTTTCGCGGAACCACCCGTGCGGGTAGTCTTATTAGAACTCAACTCCCGCCCCTCACGCGGCAGTTCGAGCAGAACGTCGCCCTGGGCATCCCCTTGCACCTCCTTGGCGGCCTCTTGCCCCGAAACCCCCTGAGGGCTGGCGGGATTGGTCCACTATGGCGGGCGTTACGCCCTATCCCAATGCAAGGGACCCCAGATGAGATTGACCGACATATCGCTGAACTGGCTGCTTCCGGGCGCCGTACTGCTCCTGGGCATGCTGGCGGCGGTGGCGGTGCTCCGGCGCGGCAAGAACTCCTCGGGGAAGGACACCAGCGCGGACGACTCGTGGGAGCGCAGCGAGGAGCGGCGCAGGCGCAAGGAAGCCGTCTACGGAATCGCCTCCTACGTTCTGCTGTTCTGCTGCGCCGCCGTGGCGGCCGCGCTCTCCTACCGAGGACTCGTCGGCTTCGGCCGCGAAAACCTGAGCCTTTCCGGCGGCTGGGAGTACCTGGTCCCCTTCGGCCTCGACGGTGCGGCCATGTTCTGCTCCGTCCTCGCGGTGCGCGAGGCCAGCCATGGTGACGCGGCGCTCGGCTCCCGGATACTGGTGTGGACGTTCGCGGGTGCCGCCGCCTGGTTCAACTGGGTCCACGCGCCCCGCGGCCTCGGTCACGACGGCGCTCCGCAGTTCTTCGCGGGCATGTCCCTGTCCGCCGCGGTGCTCTTCGACCGCGCGCTGAAGCAGACCCGCCGCGCCGCGCTGCGCGAGCAGGGCCTGGTGCCCCGTCCGCTGCCGCAGATCCGCGTGGTGCGCTGGGTGCGGGCTCCCCGTGAGACCTACAAGGCGTGGTCGCTGATGCTCCTGGAGGGCGTGCGCAGCCTGGACGAGGCCGTCGAGGAGGTCCGCGACGACAAGGCCCGCAAGGAGGAGACCAAGCTGCGCCGTCGCGAGCAGCAGCGTGTCGAGCGGGCCCAGCTGAAGGCGATCAGCCGCGGCCACGGCCGCTGGCCCGGCCGTGGTGGCGGTGGCGGTGGCACCCGCCAGCTGGAGGCCCAGGCGACCCTGGAGCGGGCCACCTCCGAGCGCGTTCCCGCGGAGCCTGCCATAGCCAACTCGACCGAGCAGTTGCCGGGCCGGCCGCGCCCCTCCCTCCAGCCCGTCCGCCACGGCTCCGACGCACTCACCGTCGACCTCACCGCGGAGGACGACACCATGGCCCTGCCGCGACTGGACTCCCTGGAGCGCAAGCTCAAGGACCTGGAGCAGCAGTTCGGCTGACCGGTGAGCGGTAACGGGAAGGGGGCGCGGCCATACGGGCCGCGCCCCCTTCCCGTTCCCTCGGTCCCGTCGCCCCGGTCCCGTTGCCCCGGTCCCGTTGCCTCGGTCCCGTCGCCTCGGTCCCGTCGCCCCGGTCCCGTCGTCTCAGGCCGCTCCCGCCTCCAGCTCGAACCACACCGCCTTACCGACCCCGTGGGCCCGGACGCCCCAGGCGTCCGCGAGGGACTGCACCAGGAGCAGGCCCCGGCCGTGCGTACCGCCGTGGGTTTCCGCCGGGCGCGGCTGCGGGGGGCGGGAGACGAAGTCCCGTACCTCGACCCGCAGGCCGGCCGGTCCCACGGTCGCCGTGAGGACCGCGTCGTGATCGGTGTGGACGAGCGCGTTGGTGACGAGCTCGCTGGTGAGCAGTTCCGCTATGTCCGTGCGTCCCGGCCGGCCCCAGTGCCGCAGCATCTCGCGCAGCGCCCGCCGTGTCTCGGGGACGGCTCTCAGGTCCGCCCGCCCCAGTCTGCGCCGCAACTGGGGCGCCCGCGCGTGCCCCTCGGCGCCGTCGGCCCCGTCCTCCGCCGTCTGCTCCGCCGAGGTGTCCGCGATCACGGTCGCACCGCTGCCTCGTGCCTGCCTCTTCATGACCCCCGCCCGCGTGCCGATTGTCGGTTCCCCCCTGCTCGAACACGTTCACGGGGATGCTTGCCCCGTGGGCCCGGGGCCAGTCATGCCGGATCGTCGACGCCCAGGTGTTCGGCCACGGCCCCGGGCCCCCGCCCGGATCACGGCCGGGACCGGCGGCGCGGGGCGCGGCGGTGCGTGCGCCGTCTGCGCGGCGTTCGCCGCGTCCGCCGCCGGGCCCGGGTGCCGCCGGTGCCGTCCCCCCGGGAGGACGGGCGCGGGGGTCGGCCCCGGGGCCACCAGGCCTCCGGGCCCGGCCCACGTCTCCGGGCGGGCCCACCCGCTCCTCGTGCACGGATTGGCGCGGGAAGAGCCTGGTCGACGCGGTGGCCGCGGCCGGGTGGGCGGTGGCGCGGGGGATGGGAGGGGCGCCGGGTGGAGACGGCCGTCCCGCCGCCGTGTACAGGCGGCGGCCCCGGCCCGCGCGACGGAGCCGCCGTACGACGGCCCGGGCGGGCCCGGGCGGGACGTGCACCGGCGCCGCCCGTCAGGGACGGCCGCCGTCCGTGGCCGTCCCGCGCGTCGTCGCGCCTAGGCGGCCCGGCGCGTACCGACCGCCCGGAGTGGGCCGCCCGGCGGACACGTGTCTGCCGATCCGGCCGTAGGCCGGGAAGGGGTGGGGCGCGAGACCCCGGCCAGGGACTCCGCGGGCGCCGGCGGGCCGGGCCCGGCGGGCCCGGCCCGCGCTCCGGGTCCGGCGAATCCCTCCTCCTCGCCGCCGCCCTGACCCGGCTCGCGAAGTTGGCCGGAATCCGGCGGTGCCCGAACGGGCACACCCGTCGGCGTCGCGCGTGCGGGCCGCCGCCCTCCCGACCCCCGTGGCGGGAGGGCGGCGGCCCTGTCCTCGTCGGCGGCCGCCCTCTTCCGGTGACCGTCCCCTCCTTCGGCGGCCGTTCGCCTTCCGGCGGCCGTTCCCCTCCCGACGGCCATTTCGCCTTCCGACCGCCGTTCCCCTTCCGACGGCCGTTCGCCTTCCGACCACCGTTCGCCTTCCGACGGCCGTTCGCCTTCCGACGGCCGTCAGTGGAGCTTGTCGACGGCGCGGGTGGTCGTCTTCTTGAAGGCCTTCACCGGCGCGTCGCCGAAGTCGCCCATCTGCCCCCAGTCCACGACCGTCACGGTCCGGCCGTCCCGGCCGACGGAGAGGAGCCGGATGTCGGAGGCTCCCCAGGAGGTCTCGGTGTGCAGCCCGTGCACGCGGGCGCCCTCCTCCACGTCCAGCGTGCCGTAGTCCCGGCGGGCGGCGTCGGTCTCCGGGTCGGCCCGCTCGATCCGCGCCGGGCAGGAGGCGATGTCCTTGTTCAGGCGCGAGACCAGGCTCTTCGCCGCGCGGGTGTCCTTCAGTACGACGGTGATCTGACGGGCGCCCGTGTCGAAGTCGGTGCGGAACCCGCGGTGCCAGGCGGCGGCGTGGCCCGGCAGCGCCCGGCCCAGGCAGCGGTCCGCCTCCACCGCTGCGGGTACGCCGCGGGTGACCCTGCCGGCCGTCCAGGACGACGACGGGTGCGGCGGCAGGTCCCCGGCCGCGAGGAAGCCGGGCGTCGGCGGCGCGGCGCCGGCCGGTACGGCGAGGACGGTGCCGAGGGCGAGGCCCGCGGCGGCGAGGGCGGTGAGGGCGCCTGTGCGGATGCGCTTGGACATGGGTGTCCCCCGTGCGGATCGGGTGTGGGTGGGAGGGCGTGGCGCCGGTGGCGCGGATGGTCGGTCCGGGCCTGCTCGGCGGCGACACCCCGAGCATCGGCGGTCGCGGCGGCCGGCGGCAAGCTCCGGAGCCCGGCCGCCCGGCATGGAACCGTCCCAGGCCCTCTGACGTGCAGGTACATGAGTGCCTGGGATGCCGTCCCGGGCCGGGACGGGTCTGGGTGAGCGCGGGAGAACAGTGTCGACCGGTGACCGTGGGGACGAAGTCGCGGAGTTCGCGGCCCTGCTGACGGAACTCAAGGTGCGGACGGGGCGGAGCTACGGCTCCCTGGCACGCCGGCTCGGCATGAACACCTCCACCGTGCACCGCTACTGCGCCGGGGAGGCCGTACCCCAGGACTTCGCGCCCGTGGAGCGGCTGGCGGAGTTCTGCGGGGCGTCACCGCCGGAGCGGCTCGAGCTGCACCGGCGCTGGCTGCTGGCGGTGGCGGCGCGGCAGCGGCCCCGGACGGCAAACTCCCCGCGCCCGACGGAGACGGCCGGGGCGGAAGCCGACGTGCCCGTCGCGCCGCGCCCCGGGGACACCGCCGTCGCGCCGGCCCCCGCCCGGCACCGCCGTCGCGTCCCGGTGCTGCTCGGCGGCCTGGCCTGCGCCCTCGTCGCCACGCTCGGCGCGCTGTCCGCGCTGCCCGCCGACCACCCGCCCGCCACCGAGGCCGGGTCCGGGCCGTCCGCCGCCGGCCCTTCGCGGACGACCGCCCCGGCGGCCCCGCACCGCCCCTCCCCCACCTCCCCCACATCCTCCACGTCCTCCACGGCCTCCACGGCCTCCACGTCGTCGGGCTCCCCGTCCCGCTCCGTCACGTCCCCGTCCACGCCCGGCACCGGCGGGCCGTCCCCGAGCGCCCAGGCGTGGGAGTCGGTGACCACGGCCGTGCCCCTCGCCTGGACCGCCGACTCCCACGCCTGGGCGCTCGGCTGCGGTCACGACTACGTCCTCGCCGAGCCGCCCGCGCGGGTCCCGCCGCCCCCGGCGCCCCAGGACGCCGGGGCCTGGGCCGCGGCACAGGGGGCCGTGCACGGACGGGAGACCACCGTGGAGATCTCGGTGCAGGGCCGCAGCTCCGCGGCCGTGGTCCTGACCGCGCTGCGGGTCCGCGTCGTCGGCCGCACCGAGCCCGCGCCGGGAAACGCCTACGCCATGGACCAGGGCTGCGGCGGCGCGGTCAGCCCCCGCCACTTCGCCGTCGACCTGGACCGGGACCGGCCCGTCGCCCGCGCGGTCCCCGGCAACGACTCCGGCACACCGGTCCCGGCGGTCCGGCTGCCGTACCGGGTGTCCGCCGAGGATCCCGAGGTGCTGCTGGTGACCGCGTCGGCGCGGGGCTGCGACTGCTCCTGGTACCTGGAGCTCGACTGGTCCTCCCAGGGCCGCGCCGGTACGGTCCGCGTCGACGACCGCGGCCGCCCGTTCCGCACCCGCTCCATCGAGGGCCTGCCGCGCCACACGTACGACACCTCCGCCCGCCGCTGGGTGCCCTACGGGTAGGGCCGGCCCACCGGGGCTGCGCCTCCGCCCTACGGGCGCGGGACGTTGCGGAGGTTGGAGCGGGCCATCTGGAGCATCCGGCCGACTCCGCCGTCCAGCACGATCTTCGACGCGGACAGCGCGAACCCGGTCACCATCTCGGCGCTGATCCTGGGCGGGATGGACAGCGCGTTGGGATCGGTGACGACGTCGACCAGGGCCGGGCCCTTGTGCTTGAAGGCGTCCTTCAGCGCGCCGGCGAGCTCCTTGGGCTTCTCGACGCGCACCCCGTGGGCGCCGCAGGCGCGGGCGACGGCGGCGAAGTCGGGGTTCTTGTTGGTGGTGCCGTACGAGGGCAGCCCGGCGACCAGCATCTCCAGTTCGACCATGCTGAGCGAGGAGTTGTTGAAGAGGACGACCTTCACCGGCAGGTCGTACTGGACGAGGGTGAGGAAGTCCCCCATCAGCATGGTGAAACCGCCGTCGCCGGACATCGACACGACCTGCCGCTTCCGGTCGGTGAACTGGGCTCCGATCGCCATGGGCAGCGCGTTCGCCATCGAGCCGTGGGAGAAGGAACCGATCACGCGGCGGCGCCCGTTGGGCGAGATGTAGCGGGCCGCCCAGACGTTGCACATGCCGGTGTCGACCGTGAAGACCGCGTCGTCGTCGGCGAGTTCGTCGAGGACGGAGGCGACGTACTCGGGGTGGATCGGGACGTGCTTGTCCACCCTCCGGGTGTAGGCCTTGACGACGCCCTCCAGCGCCTCGGCGTGTTTCTTCAGCATCTTGTCGAGGAAGCGCCGGTTCCTCTTCTCCCGCACGCGCGGGACGAGACAGCGCAGGGTCTCGCGCACGTCGCCCCAGACGGCCAGGTCCAGCCTGGAGCGCCGGCCGAGGTGCTCGGGCCGTACGTCGACCTGGGCGATCTGCACGTCGTCGGGCAGGAAGGCGTTGTACGGGAAGTCGGTGCCGAGCAGGATCAGCAGATCGCACTCGTGGGTGGCCTCGTAGGCGGCGCCGTAGCCGAGGAGGCCGCTCATGCCCACGTCGTACGGGTTGTCGTACTGGATCCACTCCTTGCCGCGCAGGGCGTGTCCCACCGGGGACTTGATCTTCTCGGCGAACTCCATCACCTCGGCGTGCGCGCCGGCCGTGCCGCTGCCGCAGAACAGGGTGACCTTGTCGGCCGCGTCGATCATCCTGACCAGCCGGTCGATCTCCTCGTCGCCGGGGCGGACGGTGGGCCTGCTGGTGACGAGGGCGGTCGCGGCGGTCCGCTCGGGAGCGGGCTCCGAGGCGATGTCGCCGGGGAGCGAGACCACGCTGACGCCGCTGCGGCCGACCGCGTTCTGGATGGCGGTGTGCAGCAGTCTCGGCATCTGCTTCGGGCTGGAGATGAGTTCGCTGTAGTGGCTGCACTCCTGGAAGAGGCGGTCGGGGTGGGTCTCCTGGAAGTAACCGAGGCCGATCTCGCTGGAGGGGATGTGGGAGGCCAGGGCGAGCACGGGTGCCATGGAGCGGTGCGCGTCGTACAGGCCGTTGACGAGGTGCAGGTTGCCCGGCCCGCAGGAACCCGCGCAGGCGGTGAGCTTCCCGGTGATCTGGGCCTCGGCTCCCGCGGCGAAGGCGGCGGTCTCCTCGTGGCGGACGTGGACCCAGTCGATGCCCGCGTGGCGGCGGACGGCGTCCACCACCGGGTTCAGGCTGTCCCCCACGACGCCGTACAGGCGGGTGACCCCGGCGCGGACGAGGATGTCGACGAACTGCTCGGCGACGTTCTGTTTGGCCATGGTGCTCTCGTGCCCCTTCGGTATCCGTAGATCCCCTCGGACCCTCCGGGTTCCATGAATCCACAGCGGACGCCGTCATGCCTCCCAGCCGTCATGCCTCCCAGACCGCGGCGGCCGTACGGTCGTCGGCGTACCCCTTGACCCGCACCTGGGTGTCGGCGAGGAACGCGGCCAGGCCGGGCGGGGCGGCCTCGGACCACCGTTGCGCCAGGTGGCCGAGGAGCGCGGGCTCACCGCGCAGCGGGTCGGCGAGGCCGCCGGTGCACAGCAGGAGCGTGTCACCCGGGCGGGCCACGGAGGCCCGGAAGCGGAACGGTTCACGGGCCGGCCCCGAGGCCGGCCCGGAGGCCGGCCCGGAGGCCGGCCCGTACGGGTTCGGCGGGGTCGGGATGCCCAGGTCCATGGTGAGGCGGTCGCCCTCGGGGGTCTCGGCCGGCGGGGAGCCGAAACCGACGACCGGTTCGCCGGCGACCTCGCCGACCCGCGGTTCGATGTCCTGCCACGCGCCGTCCCGCAGCCGGAACAGCCCGCCGGGTCCGACCCCGAAGAAGACCCGCGTACGGCACGCCGGGTCGGCGGGCAGCAGCAGGCACCGCAGGGTGGCCGCGTACTCCTGCGGCTCCAGGCCCTGTTCGGCGGCGCCGGCGCGGAGCCGGCCGAGGCTGCGGTCCGTGAGGCGGTGCAGGCCCGACTTCAGATCGCCGCGCCGGCCGGCCCTTATGTCCTCCGCGAGCCGGACATGACTGCGGCCCACGGCCCGCCCGATCCACCGGCACACCTCGGCGGCCGCCCGGTGCGCCCCCGGCGTGGCCCGGGCGCCGGTCGCCATCGCGACCAGCAGCAGCGCCTGCTCGCCGGTGCCGAAACGCGCAGTGAGGAGCGCGTCGCGGCGCGGCTCGCCCCGGTAGCGCGCCGAGTCGCCCCGCACGGACGCGGCCCGCAGCGTGCAGGCCCCGTACCGGGCACCGTCCAGCACGGTGTCGGCGACCACGTCGTCGAGCGCGTCCGGATCGGCGGGCGGCAGCGCGGTCGGCTCGGCGTCGTACGTGGGCGGCCCGGATCCGACGTAGGGCTGCACGGTGGGCCGCTCGGCGTGCCGGGGCGCGGATCGCGGCGCGGTGACGGCCGGGGGGAAGGAGGCCGCCGTGCCGGTGGCGGAGGCGGTGGGGTCGTGCGGGAGCGCGGGGGGCGCGTAGGGCTGTACGGGGGCGGGAGGGCGTGGGGGGTGGGTGCCGGGGGGTGCGGGGGGTGCGGAGGGTGCCGGCTGGGGAGGGGAGGGGGTGGACGCGGTCTCCGGCATCGGCTTGGGCTCCGGCTCGGGGGCGGATACGGGCTCGGGGGCGGACTCGGAGGCGGGGGCGGGCTCCGCCACCGGCTCCCGGGGGGTGCAGCCGAAGGGGGCGGGGGGGGCGGGGCGCCGGGCCGATCGCTGGTCGAAGCCCGGGGGCAACGGACCGGGCGGGAAGGTGGTGGGACCGGGCGGCGCGGCCGACGGGGGCTCCCAGGGGGCGTGTCGGCGTCCTGGCGGGGGCGGATCGACGGGGGGCTGGGCGGGAGCGGGGGGCGGCTCGGTGACGGGACTGGTGTCCGGACCGGCGGCGGGGCCGGCACCCGGCCCGGCGGCGGGAGCGGCACCCGGCCCGGCGCTCGGCCTGCGCGGGCCGGAGGCCGGACCGGCGGCGGGGCCGGTGCGCGGCGGCGGGACCGCCGCTGTCGGCGTCGGAGGGGCGGCCGGCCGGGGCGGAGCGGCGGCGGGCGGCGGTGCCTCTCCCCGCGCCCACCAGTCCGCCTGCCCGGCGCGCTCGCCCTGCTGTTCCTGGTCCGGACGCTCGGCGGCCGGCGCGGAGCGGGTTCCCGGCACCGCCGCCGCCCCGGACGCGTCCTCGCCCTCGTCCTCGCGCGCGCGCTCGCGCGTCCGGTCGGCCGCCGTATCCGCGTCGGTTCCGTCCAGCGCCGGCTCCGCGGGGCGCACCGTCCCCGCCGCCGACGCGAAGCGGTCGTCGAGCGAGTCGCCGGCCGCCGCCGGCCCGTGGTCCTCGGCGGAGTCGTCGTACAACTGCCCCCACCAGTCGTCCTCGTGACCGGTGGGCCTACCCCCCTGCTGGCTCATGTCCCCGATTGTCCACCGCACGGGCCCCGGGGGAACGGGGCATCGGGAAAATGCGACCGGCCTGCGGGAGCCCCGACGGGCGACCTCCCGAACGGGGGTGCGACGGGGTGGGTGGGGAGGCCGCCGGGCGGTCCCACCCCCCACGGGAGGACCGCCCGGCGACCTCGGGTGACCCGGGCTCAGATCCCCTGGGCGCCCCTGCGCGTCATGAGCCCGCGTCACGTTCCGGGTGCCCGCCGACGCCGTGCCGATGCGGCCGACGGTCACATGTGTACGCCCCGAATCGAGATCCGCTGTGACGGATGCTCACCCCGGCGGCAGCGGATGATCACCGGTGGCCACCGTGCCACACGTTGGCAGAGCGACCCCGGGTAGGGCGATGATGTGCGGCGGCGGGATCACGCCGTGGCGGCTTCCCGCCACGGACGACGGGCGGTCGGGGAGGACGAGGGCGGATGCTGGGAGCGATCGGGCTCGACGGGATGCACGAGTCGGCGTACCGGGCGCTGGTGTCCGTGGGCGCCGCCGACGTACCGGACCTCGCGCGCCGGCTGGCCCTGGGCGAGCACGACACCGAGCGCGCGCTGCGCCGGCTGGAGGGGCACGGGCTGGTCGCGCAGTCGTCGGGTCGGGCCGGCCGCTGGGTCGCCGCGCCGCCCGGTGTGGCCCTGGCCGCGCTGCTCACCCAGCGGCGGCACGAGCTGGAGCAGGCGGAGCTGGCGGCGGCGCTGCTGGCGGAGGAGTACCGGGCGGCGGAGGCCGAGCCGTCCGTGCACGATCTGGTCGAGGTGGTGACGGGCGCGGCGGCGGTCGCGCAGCGCTTCCTGCAGATCCAGCTGGGCGCGAGCGACGAGGTGTGCGCGCTGGTCACCGGGACGCCCGTGGCCGTGACCGGCGTGGAGAACGACGCGGAGGAGCGGGCCGCGGCCCGCGGGGTGCGCTACCGCGTGGTGCTGGAACGGGCGGTCCTCGACCAGCCGGACGGCGTGACGGAGCTGGCGGCCGCGCTCGGCCGGGACGAGGAGGTGCGGGTCGTGGACCGGGTGCCGACGAAGCTCGTCGTGGCGGACCGTTCGCTCGCCCTGGTGCCGCTCACCGGCCGCTCGGCGGAGCCCGCCGCGCTGGTGGTGCACGCCAGCGGGCTGCTGGAGCTGCTGTCGGGGCTGTTCGAGTCGGTGTGGCGGGAGGCACTGCCGCTGCGGCTCGGCGCGGGAGGCGTCGCCGAGCGGGACCCCGACGGCCCCGACGGCCCCGACGGCCCCGACGCCGCCGATCTGGAGATCCTGTCCCTGCTGCTGGCCGGCCTGACCGACGCGAGCGTCGCCAAACAGCTCGGCCTGGGCCTGAGGACCGTACAGCGCCGGGTGAAGCGGCTGATGGAGCTGACGGGCGTGACGACCCGGCTCCAGCTGGGCTGGCACGCGTACGAGCGCGGATGGGTGACCCGGGACCACTAGAGCCCCCGGGCGCCCGCCTTGACCTGCGCCTTCGCCCGGTCTCCGGCAGGCTGGGCAGATGGGCGTGTGGGAACTCCTGCTGGTCGGCCTGGTCATCCTGCTCGGCCTGTGCGGAGTGATGGTGCCCGGTGTTCCCGGGTCGTGGCTGGTGTGGGCCGCGGTCCTGTGGTGGGCGCTGAAGGACCCGCAGCCGGTCGCCTGGGCGGTGCTGGTGGGTGCGACGGTCGCCCTGTTCCTGTCCCAGGTGGTGCGCTGGGCCCTGCCGCCCCGCCGGCTGCGGGTGGGCGGCGCCACCCGGCGGATGGCGGTGTACGCGGGTGCGGGGGCGTTCCTCGGCTTCTTCCTGCTGCCCGTGTTCGGCGCGATCCCGGGGTTCCTGGGCGGTGGCTACCTCGCCGAGCGCCTGCGCCTCGGCCGGTCCGACGCGGCCCGCGCGTCGCTGCGCACGGCGATGCGCGCGGGCGGCTCCAGCGTCCTCGCGGAACTCTTCACCTGCCTGCTGGTCATGGGGGCGTGGCTGGGCGCGGTGCTGTGGGGGTGAGGCACGGCCGTAGGGGCGCGGGTCCCCGCGTGCGGCCAGCACGCGGGGGATCCGGGGCAACCCCCCTGCGGTCTGCTCGGCAGGGGCGGGGACCGGCCGACGCCTCAGCCCAGCTGGAGGACGCCGCCGTCTCTCGGAGCGCCCTGATAGGCCCGGATCTCGTCGACGTCGCCGCGCAGGTACTCGCCCCACCCGTCGCCGGACATGGCCCGGCCGACCTGAAGGGCACCCGAGCCGGGCCGGCCGACGGGAAGGCCGGCGGTGGCGCCGGCGCTCGTGGAGCCGTCGACGTAGAGCTTGATGCGGTCGGTCGCATCGTCGTACACCACGGTCAGCCGCTGCCCTGGCCCCTGACTGCCGTAGAGGGTCACGACCTGGGACACCACGCTCTCCGGGGCCCCGGCCGCGTCTTCGTGCGGCACGACCAGCTGCCAGGCGTGCAGCGCCGGTACATAGCGCACCTTGAAGGCGTCGGTGTGCCGGCCGGGCTGTGAGAGCACCGTCATCGGACCCGACGGCTCGGCGTCGGCGAGACGGACGACGACACTGATGGTGAAGCTGTCGGAGGTGTCCACGACGGGCCCGTCGGTGGCCGCGTACCCGGTCTCACCGTCGAGTTGCAGGTGACCGTCGCCGACAAGGGCGTGGGGGACGTAGCAGCCCGGGTCGAGGTCGCAGTCGAGGTCCGGCCCCCGGTGGATCGAGGCTCCGGTGCCGAGCCGCAGCGGAGCGCCCCCGTTAGCCTCGGGGCTCAGGCCGTCCGACGCGGTCTCCAGGGACCAGCGCCCGAGCAGCGTGGGCTTGCGGTAGGCCAGGTCGGTGATCTCCTCCGGGACCACGACCCGGTCGTAGACGCGGACGTCGCCGACGGCGCCCTGCCAGTGCTGCCGGTAGCCGTCGCCGTGCCGGCTCCGCCCGATCTGGAACGGCCCGGTGGACTCGGACGGAGTGACCTGGACGGGCGTGCCCACGGCTTCACCGTTGACGTACAGCAGAGCTTGGCCGGTCTCGGCGTCGTACATGGCCAGCAGATGGGCCCATTCGCCGGTCTCCGGTGCTCCGCCGGTCACCTGGGCCCCGCCGACGGTGAGGGACCACACGGGCCTGTCGTCCTGGTGGCGCAGGCCGAGGTCGAAGGCGGTGGTGCCGCCCGCATCCTGGCCGGCCACGGTCATGGCGCGGTCGGTCCGGGCCGGGCGCACCCAGGCGCCCACCGCGAACGTGCCCCGGGTGTCGATCACCTGCGCGTCGGGGGTGAGGAAGGCTTGCCCCCCGCCGTCCAGCTCGGCCGTCGTCGCCAGCTCCGTCCCCCATGGTGCCGTCGATCCGAAGGTCACTCCGGATCCGGCCGAGGCCGCCGGGCCGGTCTCGGCGGCGGCCGTCGTCGCGCCCTGCGCGTCGGCGAGGGTCCAGCGGGCCACCGGGGCACGGCCCGACGTGGCCCTGAAGAGGTGGGTGACGGTGGTGCTGCTGCGTCCGGCGCGGTCGACGGCGCGCACGCTGAAGTAGTGCGGCCCGGACGTGAGCGGCAGGTGGCGGATCGCGGCGGCGCCACCGGGCTCGGCGGGCCGGACGGTCACCTCCTCGGGGCCGCCGAGGAAGCCGTAGACGTAGGACGTCACGTCGGGCGACGGCGAGTCCACGGTGAAGGTGCCGTAGACACCGACGCCGTCGTGCCACGCGCCGTCGTCGGGGTACTCCGCGGAGCTGACGGTCGGCGCGGCGGGGTTCTCGGTGTCCTGCTCGAACTCGCAGGCGAAACCGGCGCCTTCGGAGCTCCAGGCGGACGTCGCGGTGCCGTCGTCGGCGCGGACGTGCCAGGACACCGTGGTGCCGGCGGGTACGTCGTCGGGCAACCGCCACTGCTGCCGGTACCCGGAGGGACGCTCAGAGGTGGTGTACGAACGGCGCTGCTCGACCCCGTCCGGGCCGGTCCACCAGGCCTCGAACTCGCCCTTGACGTTGTTGCCCTCGGCGGGCTGTTCGTCCTCCTCCGGGTCGTACAGCACGGCGCTGACGGTCGGCGGCTCGGGGACGTACGCCTTGCCGGACCCCGCCGTGCACGCCTGGGAGTCGGTCATCAGGTCCTGTACCAGCGGCTGGTGCGGCGGAAGGTTCTCGGCCGCGAGGGCGACACCCGGCACGCCCAGGGCGCCTGCCGCCAGCAGTCCCACCACGGCGAGCCGACCGTGTCTTCGGCGGTTCTCCCTGCTCTTCGGACGTCTCACGCCCACCCCTCCCTCGTGGAAAAGCTGTGCCGTTCGGGTGGCTGGAGGCTAACAGGGGGCACCGACAGAACCGGATCTATTTTCTATGTACTGATGTGCGAAACCGAGAGGATCCGACCGGAACCCGGACCGCACCCGCAGTGCCCTGACACACCCTCACCACGCCCCTTCCAGCCCCAGCAGCCGCACCTTGCGCTCCAGGCCGCCCGCGTAGCCGGTGAGGGAGCCGTCGGCGCCGATGACGCGGTGGCAGGGGCGCACGATCAGCAGGGGGTTGGCTCCGATGGCGCCCCCTACGGCCCGTACGGCGGGGCGGGAGGCGCCGATCAGGGCGGCGATCTCGCCGTACGTGGCGGTGGCGCCGTAGGGGACGGTGTCGAGGGCGGCCCACACCCGCTCCCGGAAGGCGGTGCCCTCGGCCCGGAGCTCCAGGTGGAACTCCTTGAGTTCGGCGGCGAAGTAGGCGGCGAGCTGTTCCTCGGCCGCGCGGAAGGGCCCGCGGTCGTGCCGCCGGCCGTCCGGGACCGGCCGTGCGCCCTTCTGGCCGGGCACGGACAGCGAGGTCAGCGCGCCGTCCGGGGCGGCGGTCAGGAGCAGGGGGCCGAGCGGGCTGTCGACGCTAGTCCAGTACATGGGTTTCCTTCGCTGCGCGCAGGTGGTGGAGGGCGTACGTCCGCCAGGGACGCCAGGCGTCGGGGACGTCCGCGCCGGGCGGCGCGACGTCGGGGTCGCCGAGGGCCCGGGCCCGGACGTCGGCGACCGTGCGCCCGTCCAGGCCGGGCAGCGCGAGCAGCGCCGCCTGGGCGTCGTCCCGGTCCGCGCCCGCGTCGAGGCGTACGGTGCCGTCGGCGAGGGCGGTGGCGAGGGTGCCCACGGGGCCGGTGACCTGGGCGAGGGCCGCCGGTTCGGGGAAGAGGTGGGTGAGGCTTCCGCTGGGGGCGTCCAGGGCCTTGCCGTGGGCGGCCACCAGGTGTGCGGTCGCTTCCCGGCCCGCCAGCGCCCGCACCGCGTACTCGTCCGGGTCGGCGGCGCCGGGCGCGCGCAGTCCGGGCCGGGCGGCGACGAGCGGGGCGAGCCGCGGGTCCGTGCCGAGCCGCTCGTCGACGGCGTAGGGGTCGGCGTCGAGGTCGAACAGCCGCCGCAGCCGCTGGACGGCGGTGGTGAGGTCGCGCGGGTCGGTGAGGTGCAGCCGGGCGTGGAGCCAGCCGCCGGGGTGGACGGCGGAGGCGGTTGCGGAGCCCGTCCGTTCCTCGACGGCGGCGATCCCGGTGCCGTAGGGGAGGCGGAGCGTGCGGCGGTAGGTGCGGCGGCCGGGCGGGCCGTCGACCTCCTCGACGCCGGTGACGGCCTCCCGTCGCAGCAGGTCGAACACGGCGGCCGCGTGGTACGGGCCGCGGTGGGCGAGCCGCAGCGGGATCCCCACGCCCGGGTCGGCCGTGCGGCCCTGCCGGGGGGCGGCGTCCCGCAGCCGGGTCGGGGTCAGCGCGTACACGGCCCGGATGGTGTCGTTGAACTGCCGGACGCTCGCGAAGCCCGACGCGAAGGCGATCTCGGTGACCGGCAGGCCGGTGGTCTGGAGCAGCACCCGCGCGGTGTGCGCGCGCTGCGCCCGCGCGAGGGCGACGGGACCGGCGCCCAGCTCGGCCGTGAGCTGCCGCTGCACCTGGCGGGCGCTGTAGCCGAGGCGTACGGCGAGTCCGGCGACGCCCTCCCGGTCGACGACCCCGTCGCCGATCAGTCGCATGGCCCGCCCGACCACGTCGGCCCGCGCGTTCCAGTCGGCCGAGCCGGGCGTGGCGTCCGGGCGGCACCGCCGGCAGGCCCGGAACCCCGCGCCCTGTGCGGCGGCGGCCGTCGCGAAGAACCGCACGTTGCGTCGTTTCGGTGTGACGGCGGGGCAGCTGGGCCGGCAGTAGATGCCGGTGGTCTCGACGGCGAAGAAGAACGTGCCGTCGAACCGGGCGTCCCGGCTGCGCACCGCCTCGTACCTGGTCTCCTCGTCCTTCACGGGTCCCAGTCTTCGCCCCCGGGGGAGGGCGCCGCCAGCGGGATTCGGACGTGGTGGTGGGCGGCGGGCGGCCCCCGCCCACCCCCCCCCCCCCCACCCCCCCCGACCCACCCCCCGCGCCCCCCCCGACCGCCGACCGCCGCTCACCACCCCCGCCGACCGCCGACCGCCGCTCCCGCCGGCCGCCGCTCACCGCTCCCGCCGGCCGGCGGGGGCCACCCCCGCCGGCCGCCGTGCCGTCACCGCCACTGCCCGCGCTTGGCGCGTCCGGCCGCCCGGCCCTCGGCCTGCTTGCGCTTCCAGTCCTGCCGGACGTCGGCGCGAACCCGGGCGTCGGACTTGGCGGTGATCCACTGGTTCTCGCGGACGAGCTTGCGGTAGCTGTCCAGGCGGCGCGGGGACAGGTCGCCGGTGTCGACGGCGGCCACGACCGCGCAGTCGGGCTCGTACTCGTGGGCGCAGTCGTGGAAGCGGCAGTCGCGGGCGAGTGCGTCGATCTCCGAGAAGACCTGGCCGACGCCGTGCCCGGCGTCCCAGAGCCCGACGCCGCGCAGTCCCGGCGTGTCGATGAGCACCCCGCCGCCGGGCAGCGTCAGCAGGTTGCGGGTGGTGGTGGTGTGCCGGCCCTTGCCGTCCAGGTCGCGGGTGGCCTGGACGTCCATGACGTCCTCGCCGACGAGCGCGTTGGCGAGCGTCGACTTGCCCGCGCCGGAGGCCCCGAGCAGCACGGCGGTGCCCCCGCCGAGGGCGCTCGTCAGCTCCCGGACGCCCTCGCCTGCGAGAGCGCTGACGGTGTGGACGGGCACGCCGGGCGCGCTGCGCTCGACGTCCTCGACGAGGTACGCCCGTACGGCCGGGTCGGGCACGAGGTCGGCCTTGGTGAGGACGACGACCGGCTGGGCGCCGGACTCCCAGGCGAGGGCGAGGAACCGCTCGACCCGGCCGAGGTCGAGTTCGACGGCCAGGGACAGGGCGATGACGGCGCGGTCGGCGTTGGCCGCGAGGATCTGCCCCTCGGACCGCTTGGAGGAGGTGGAGCGCACGAAGGCGGTACGGCGCGGCAGGCACGCCCGTACGTAGCGCGGGGTGCCGTGGGCGTCGACGGCGACCCAGTCGCCGGTGCAGACGACCCGCAGGGGGTCGTGCGGGGTGACGAACGCGGTGTCCGCCCGTACGACACCGTCGGCGGTGACGACGTCGCACTGCCCGCGGTCGACCCGGACGACACGGCCGGGCAGCAGGCCCCGCTCGGCGTGGCCGGTGAACTCGGCCTCCCAGTGCCCGTCCCAGCCGTAGCGGGCGAGCGGGTGCGGGAGGTGCGGGGAGGGCGAGGTGGAGACGAGGTTCAAGGAGGGCCCTTCACAGGGCGGTCCCGGGTGGCGCGCGGGAGCGCGCGGAAGTGACAGGTGGTCAGCCGGAGACCGCGGAGGTGGAGTGGACAAGCGTCTGGTCGCTGCGGACAGCACCCTTCGTGGCGACAGTCATCGGTCACACCTCCCGTTCCTCGTACGGCTGTCGGCGGCGGCCTCCCGCCCCCGTGTGAAGCGAGGCCCATCATAGGAGGGCCGGGCCACCCGGCGCGATCGGATAACGCCCCGGCGGGAGAACGCGGGCGCCGTACGGGTCACCGGCCGTCCGGCGACGCGCTGGACACCGAACGGCCGCGGGCTGACGCCGCAACCGGCGTGCCCGGACGGCACGGTAGGCTGCCTGTCCGGAATGGGTCGTCTTCCGTCGGACTCCGCCGGGACGGCGGGTGGCGGACCGTTGAGGAGACCGAGTGTGGAGGCCGCACACGACAGGGGGGAACGTGCTCCGGTGCATGGCGGGGCCGTGCTGGAGGTGAGCCCGTTGTCCGGTCGTTCCGGAATATGCGTCAGCGGCGAGATCAGTGTCGCCACCCGCCTCTCCTGGGAGGCGGCCCTCACCGAACTGGCCCGGCGGCACACGGACGTGTCGTACGTGGAGCTGTCACGCGTCGGGTTCGTCGACGTGGCCGGGGTGTCGGCGCTCGCGGTCACGGCCATGAACCTGCCGCGCGGACGGATGGTGGTGGAGCATCCGCCGCCCCAGGTGCCACGGGTGCTGGCACTGTTCTGGCCGGCCCTGCGCGGGATCGAGGTGGCGCCCCGATGAGCTCCATGGCAGGCGACGAGGTGTTCGCCCACCCGGCACTCTTCTACCGCACCGGGCAGGAGTACGCCGAGCAGACCGTGTCGTTCGTCCGGGACGGCCTGGCCGCGGGTGAGCCCGTGGCGGTGGCGGTGCCCGGTCCTCAGCTGGAGCTGATCAGGTCCGGGCTGGGCGCGGACGCCCGGGACGTCCGCCTCCTGGACATGACCGAGGCCGGCCGCAACCCGGGGCGCATCATCCCCGGCGTCCTCAAGGCGTTCGCCGACGCCCATCGGCAGAGCCGGGTGCGCATCATCGGCGAGCCGATCTGGGCGGAGCGCAGCACGGTGGAGTACCCGGCGTGCGCGCAGCACGAGGCGCTCATCAACGCCGCTTTCGAGGGCCGCGCGGTGACGATCCTGTGTCCGTACGACGAGTCCCGTCTGGACGCGGCGGTCCTGGCCGACGCCCGGGTCACCCATCCCACCGTCATCGCCGGCGGCCGCGAACGGCCCAGTGACGTCTACGACTGGCAGGCCGTCGTCGCCCGCTACAACGAGGCGCTGGTGCCCGCCGCCGACGCCGCCGTCCATGCCTTCGGGGCCGAGGAGCTGCCGACGGTCCGTCACTTCGCCGTGGACCGGGCCGCCCGGCTGGGCCTGGCCGGGCAGCGGCTGCAGGACGCCGAGCTGGCGGTGGCGGAGCTGACCACCAACAGCGTGGTGCACGGCGGCGGACGCGGGACGCTGGCGCTCTGGGCCGAGGGCGGGCAGGTGGTCTGCGAGGTCCGCGACGAGGGACGGCTGACCGATCCGCTCGCCGGGCGCAGGCCGCCCGAGCGGGGGCAGATCGGCGGCCGGGGCCTGATGCTGGTCCACTACGTGGCGGACCTGGTGCGCGTGCACACCTCCGAGGCGGGCACCACCGTCCGCTTCTACCTCACTTACTGACCCGGTTCCCTCCGGCCGGCCACCACGCCCGTCGCACGGCCGGAGGACCGCCCGGCCGGGCGGCTTCCCGGACCGCCGGGGACTCGGCCGGAGGGCCGCCGCCACGCCTGCCGGATTTATGAACTTTGTCTGCTTAGCATCTAGATGCCTGCCGCCCGCAGGCTCCGGCCCGTGGGCCGCAGACGCACCCATGCCCCCGGGAGCCCAGGCCGATGCGCCCGACAGGCCGTCACACCCCCCTGCCGGCAACGTCCCTGACCGAGCGGCTCGTGAGCGCCGCCGCCCTGCCCCCGAGCGCCGAGCGGCTCCCGAGCGCCGAGCAACCCCTGACCGCCGATCGGTCCCTGAGCGCCCCGCGGCCCCCGGGCACCGCGCGGCCCCTGACCGCCGAGCGGCCCCCGAGCACCGCGCCGCCCCTCACCGCCGAACAGCCCCCGAGCACCGCGCCGCCCCTCACCGCCGAACAGCCCCCGAGCACCGCGCCGCCCCTCACCGCGCACGGCGACGATCACGACCTGAGGGGACGTCACGGCCCCGCCCACCGCCGCGATCCGCACGAACCACGTGCCGCCGCACGGCACTTCGGACGCCGGCGCTTCCTGACGATCGGCGCCGCCGCCACGGCCATGGCCTTCGCGGGCCAGGTGCCCGCGAGGGGCGCGGCGGCGGCCCGTGAGCTCGACGGGGCGCGGATCTCGCGGGAACCGTTCACCCTGGGCGTCGCCTCCGGGGACCCGCTGCCGGACGCCGTGGTCCTGTGGACGCGGGTGGCTCCGGCCCCCTACGAGGTGGGTGGGGGGCTGGCCGGGCAGTCCGTCTCCGTCGCGTGGGAGGTGGCGCGGGACGAGCGGTTCGCCACGGTCGTGCGCAGCGGTACGGCCCTGGCGTTACCCGAGTACAACCACACCGTCCACGTCGACGTCGACCGGCTGGAGCCCGGCCGGACGTACTGGTACCGGTTCAGGACGGGCACCTGGATCAGCGAGACCGGCCGCACCCGCACGGCGCCCGCGCCCTCCTCCGCCGTCGCGTCCCTGTCGTTCGCCGCCGTCTCCTGCCAGGCGTACCACGACGGGTACTACACGGCGCACCGGCATCTGGCCCAGGAGGACGTGGACGTCGTCTTCCACCTCGGGGACTACCTCTACGAGTACGCCGTGAACTCCGCGGGCGGCGCCCGCGGCTACACCGACCTGGTGCTGCCCGACGCGTTCGACAGGGAGACCGTCACCCTGGAGGAGTACCGGCTGCGGTACGCCCTCTACAAGAGCGACCCCGACCTGCGGGCCGTCCACGCGGCCCACCCCTTCGTGGTCGCCTGGGACGACCACGAGACCGAGAACAACTACGCCGGCGCCGTCGACGAACACGGCAGCCCGACGGCCGAGTTCCTGCTGCGCCGGGCCGCCGCGTACCGCGCGTACTGGGAGCACCAGCCGCTGCGTGCCGCACAGCAGCCCGTCGGGCCCGACATGCGGCTCCACCGCCGGCTGCACTGGGGCACCCTCGCCCAGTTCGACGTCCTCGACACCCGCCAGTACCGCTCCAACCAGGCCTACGGCGACGGCAAGCACGTCCCCGGACCCGAGTCGGACGACCCGGCGCGCACGATGACCGGGGCGGCGCAGGAGCGGTGGCTGATCGACGGGTGGCGGGCGTCGCAGGCGCTGTGGAACGTGATGCCGCAGCAGGTCTGCTTCTCCCAGCGCAAGCTGGACCTCACCGCGCAGGCGGTGATGTCGATGGACGCCTGGGACGGCTACCGCGCCTCCCGCGCCCGGATCCTCGCCGGGGCGCGGTCGGCGGGGGTGGAGAACCTGATGGTCCTCACGGGGGACGTCCACGTGGGGTACGCCTTCGACATCAAGGACGACTTCGACGACCCGGCGTCGCGGACCCTGGGCACCGAGATCGTCGCCACGTCGATCGCCAGCGGCAGGGACGGCGCCGAACGCCCCGCGAACTGGCAGACGTACCTGACCGCCAACCCCCACCTGAGGTTCTACGACGGCCGCCGCGGCTATGTGCGGGTCCGGCTGGACCAGGCGCTGGCCCGGGCCGACTTCCGGACGGTCGCCGCGGTGACCACTCCGGACGCCCCCGTCTCGACGGCCGCGTCCTTCGTGACGGAGGCCGGCAACCCGGGGCTCGTGCCGGTGTAGGTCCTGGGGGCACCGTTCAGGACGCCGCGCAGCCGATCCCGTCGAGGCTGAAGCCGTACGGTGCCGTGTTCCGGTCCTGCCAGGTGGCGAGGAAGCCGAAGGAGAGGGAGCCTCCGGCGGGGACGGCCCGGTTGTAGTCGGCGGCGGTCGCGGTGACGCGGGAGCCGTCCTGGGAGAAGCCCGCGTCCCACATCTGGTCGACCCGCTGGCCGTCGCGGAAGGACCAGGCGACGCTCCAGGAGCTGAGGGCCCGGTCGGTGGTGACGGTGACGGTGGCCTGGAAGCCGTCGGGCCACTGGTTGACCAGGTCGTAGCTGGCCGTGCAGGCCACCGCCTGTCCGGTGCCGCCGGTGCCGCCGGTGCCGGCGGTGGCCGAGGTGGTGCCCTGGGGTTCCGGGTCGGGGGCCTTCGCCGTGGGCGAGCCGGCGCCCGAGGACTCGGGGGCCGGGGAGCCGGTGGACGGGTCCGGGGAGCCGGAGGGGGCCGACGGGCCGGGCACGACGGCCGACGGCGAGGAGGAGGGGGCGGAGGCGGAGGGGCCGGCGACGGGGCTGCCGCCGGCGGGCGCGCCGTCCTGGGCGGAGCTGTCGCCGCCACCGCCGGACGGCATCAGCGTCACGGCGAGGGCCAGCGCGGAGACGAGCCCGGCGGCGAGCAGCAGCCCGCCCCGCCGGACGCGTGCCCGGCTCGCGGCGGCGTCCGCCGGTTGGCCGTCCGGGTCGGGCGCGTCGGGGCGGCCGGCGCCCATGCGGACCTCGGCGGCGCGGCGGCGGCGCTCCAGGTAGGCGAGGCCGCCCCAGCCGATGACTCCGCCGGCCAGGGCGGCGGGCAGCCCGCCGCCGTGCAGGCGCAGGCAGGCGGCGGCCTCCGCGCACTCCACGCAGGTGGCGAGGTGCCGGGAGAGGTCCTCGGGGGTGTCGGCGACGGGCGAGCGGGTGACGGCGTCGAGCAGCCGGACGTAGCTGCGGCACTCGGCGTCCATCGGTGTGTCGAGGTGGTTGCGGTGGCAGCGGTCCCGGAACAGGCCGCGGACCTGGTTCAGTTCCTCCGTCGCGGCGGCCGGGTCCAGACCCTGCCGGCGGGCGACGGCCCGCAGCGGCAGCGCCTCCACCTCCGCCAGCCACAGCAGCGCCGCGTCCGGCTCCTGCATGTCGCGCAGCCCGCGCAGCGCGATCGGGCGGCGCAGGGGCGGACCGGTGTAACGTGCGGCCCTCTCCGAGTTCAGCCACAGCCGCAGATCGGGGTCGAGCCGGTGGCCCTGCCCCTGCGCCTCCCAGGCGGCCGCCGTGGTGCGCACGGCGGTCAGCAGCTGGGGGATCCGGGGCAGCCGGGAGGCGCGGCGGCCGACGCTGTGCCGGGACCCGTCCTCGGCGGCACGGGCCTCGCGGATACCGAGCGCGAACGCCTCGCGGGCCAGCTGGTTGGCCGCGGTCGAGCCGGACGTGCACAGGTCGGCGTACGACAGCACGGCGTCCCAGCACTCCGAGAACAGCGCGGCCTCGGCGGCGTCCCTCGGGATCGGCAGGTCGGGCATGAGTCTCCTGCATCCACAGGCGAGGTCAACTCACCCTGAATGCAATGGAGTTGGGGGGAACCTCGCGGCAGGGCCCGAGCTTTTCACATGTCCCGCACAACTGACAAGCGCCCTGTGCGGATGTCAGGACAGCCCGGACGGGCCCCGGCGGCTCCCCCGCCCGGGCCGCGACAGAGCCTAACGAAGTTCCGACGGCTCCTTCGCCGGCAGGCTGTCCATGAACGAGCTGACCGAGAAGACGGCGCGCCCGGGGCCGGGCGGGCCGTAGCCGGGGGGCGAGGACAGGCCGAAGTCGTCCATCGTGGCCCGGTAGGCCTCCAGCAGCCGGATGTGGTACTCCAGCGGCGCGCCCTGCGGGTTGGCCTTGCCCAGCGGGGTGGTCGGCTCCGGGCACCAGGTGGTGAAGCGCGGGGTGATGCCGTGCGACATGAAGAAGCGCAGCCCCTCCGTCGTCGACGCGATGGCCTCGTCGACCGTCGTGAAGCCGAACGGCTCGGCCATCTCCACCCCGGCGACGAAGTTGGGGATGACGTTGCGGGCGCCGAAGACCTCCGCGGAGTCCAGGATGCGCTTGTGCCACTCGTCGCGGCCGACGTAGCGCTCCTTGCCCGGGCAGTACAGCTCGAACAGGCGGCGGTCCCACACCTCGTAGTTGGGGTGGTAGATCTGCACCCCGTAGTCCTTGAAGCGCTGCACGTCGTCGCGCGGGAGGGCCTGGGCGACGACCTTGCCGATCCAGCGGCCCGGGAAGCGCTCCTCGATGGCCTTGGCGTAGTGGCCGTAGAAGTCGGCCTCGTCCCGGCCTGCGACCGTCTTGGTGATGGCGCCGCCGGTGAGGGTGTAGGCGGTGGAGGCCTTGGCGGTGTCGTACCGGTCGATGATCTCCAGGGCCTCCAGCACCTCCTCGACGTCCTTGACGCCCGTGTAGGGCCGGCCGGCCGCCTTGTGCTGGCGCCAGTTGTGGTTGATGTCGCAGTACTGGCACTCCTCCTTGGCGCCGAAGTACTGGCAGACCCGGAAGACGGTGAGGTAGATCAGGTAGCCCCACTGGATGGTGGGGGCGACCTCCATCACGGACTTCCCGTTGGACAGGGTGTGCCGGTAGTACTCGGGCATGGGCGGCACCCCGACGTCGGCGATCCGCTTCCCGTCGAGGTAGAGCCCGAGGAGCCCCTCGTCGTCCGCGGCCACCCGGTACGGCGAGGAGGGGTTCACCCGCACCGACACGACCGTCCGCCGCAGGTCGTAGGGGCCGCCGGTGAGGATGATCTCCTCCGGGGGGCGCCGCAGCGCGGCCTCGCCCAGTTCGGGGAGGGTGCCGTGGTCGAAGGAGAAGATGAAGTACGACTTCGGCTTGACCTCGCCCGACTCGTTGTCGCTGAGGGCGGAGGGGTCGAAGGCCACTCCCCCGCGCAGCAGGTCCTCCTTGAAGACCGCCTCCCGCGGCACATGCGGAAAGCGCTCCATCAGATCCTCGACCAGCGCGGTACGGCTGCCCATCCGTGTCTCCTCCCGGCTCAGGCGTACGACTCCTCACGGTATGCCCCCGCCCGGCGGGAGGCGGGGGCGGGGGGTCCTGTGCCGCCGGCACGGTAGGTTCACCTGGGCATACGGCTTCTGGTTCTCCTCGGGAGGGGCGACGGCATGGGCGAGACCGTGACGAACTGGGCGGGCAACATCACCTTCGCGGCCGAGGAGCTGCACCGGCCGCCCACGCTCGCCGCCCTGCGCTCACTGGTCGCGGGGAGCGCACGGGTGCGGGTGCTGGGCAGCGGGCACTCCTTCAACGAGATCGCCGAGCCGGGCGACGGCGGGGTGCTGCTGTCGCTGGACGCCCTGCCCGTCGAGGTCGACGTCGACACGGCGGCGCGGACCGTACGGGTCGGAGGCGGCGTGCGCTACGCCGAGCTGGCGCGGCGGGTCCACGCGCACGGGCTCGCGCTGGCGAACATGGCCTCGCTGCCGCACATCTCGGTGGCCGGGTCGGTGGCGACCGGCACGCACGGGTCGGGGGTGCGCAACGGGCCGCTCGCCGCCGCCGTGCGGGAGGTGGAGATCGTGACGGCGGACGGGTCCACGGTCGTGATCGGGCGGGGGGACGAGCGGTTCGGCGGGGCCGTGACCGCGCTGGGCGCCCTGGGCGTCGTGACCGCGCTGACCCTGGACCTGGAGCCGGCCTTCGACGTCGAGCAGCACGTCTTCACGGAGCTGCCCCTCGAGGGGCTGGACTTCGGGGCCGTGGCGGCGGCCGCGTACAGCGTCAGCCTGTTCACCGACTGGCGGGCGCCCGGGTTCCGGCAGGTGTGGCTGAAGCGGCGCACCGACCAGCCGCTCGCCGGCTTCCCGTGGGCCGCGCCGGCCACCGAGGCGCTGCACCCGGTGCCGGGGATGCCCGCGGTCAACTGCACGCAGCAGTTCGGGGTGCCGGGGCCGTGGCACGAGCGGCTGCCG
Source organism: Streptomyces sp. NPDC059895 (assembly GCF_042731035.1). Taxonomy (NCBI): domain Bacteria; kingdom Bacillati; phylum Actinomycetota; class Actinomycetes; order Kitasatosporales; family Streptomycetaceae; genus Streptomyces; species Streptomyces sp. NPDC059895. Next base: position 115,098 of record NZ_JBHWKO010000009.1, on the reverse strand, counting down.
CACTTCCGCGCGGAGTTCACCCCGAGCAGCGGCAGCGAACTGCAGAGCGAGTACCTGATGCCGCGGGAGCACGCCGTCGACGTGCTGCGCGCGATCGACGGGATACGGGGGACGGTCGCCCCCGTGCTCCAGACGTGTGAGGTGCGCACCGTCGCCGCCGACGAGCAGTGGCTGAGCCCGGCCTACGGACACGACTGTGTCGCCGTGCACTTCACCTGGGTCGAGGACACCCGGGCCGTGCTCCCCGTCGTGCGGGAGCTGGAGGCCGCGCTGGAGCCCTTCGCGCCGCGCCCGCACTGGGGCAAGGTCTTCGCCGTGCCGGCCGGCGTGGTGCGCGGGCGGTATCCGCGGATCGGCGACTTCCGGTCCCTGGCGCGGGAGCTGGACCCGGCGGGGGCCTTCACCAACGCGTTCGTCGCGGACGTCCTCGGCGGCTGAGGAACCGGCGCGCGCGGACCGCCGGGACTTTGTACAGCCCCTTTCTTAAGGCCTTGTCGAACTGCGTCCGCACGCCATAGCCTGACGCCGCACCGGTGCCCGACCGCTCCGGCGCGGCCACACGGACGGGAGGGGCCTCTGCGGTGAAGCGCACGTCACGCGACATCCGCACCGCGAACCGCTACGAGGTGCTGCGCCAGATCATCGCCCGGTCGCCCACCTCCCGGCAGGAGCTGGCCGCCGCCACCGGCCTCAGCCTCGCCACCGTCGCCACCCTCGTCGGCGAACTGCTCGATCTGCGCATGATCACCGAGGTCGGGTTCGAGGACTCGGCCGGCGGCCGCCCGCGGGGTCTCGTCGCCGTGAACACGTCCGGGGGCACGCTGATCGGCGTGGACATCGCGGAGACGTACGTCCGTGTCGAGCTGTTCGACCTCGCGCTGAACGTCCTGGCCCGCGCCGAGGAGGACATGCGCCCCGGGGAGAGCCGGCCGGAACAGGTGGTCGGCCATGTCGCGGCGGCCGTCGGGGCGGTGACCGCGCGGGCCGGCGTGGAGCCGGCCCGGGTGCTGGGCGTCGGGGTGAGCGTGCCGGGGCAGGTGGACCGCGACACCGGCGTCTGCGAGTACGCGCCCAACTGGGACTGGCACGACGTGCCGCTGCTCGACCTGCTCTCCGCGCACATCGCCCACCCGCTCCACCTGGACAATCCGCTGCGCGCCTGCGCCGTGGCCGAGCTGTGGTTCGGGGCCGCGCGCGGGCACGGCGACGCCGTGGTCGTCAACCTCGGGACCGGGGTCGGCGCGGGCCTGGTGCTGGGCGGCGGGGTGCACCGGGGGGTCAGCAACAGCGCCGGCGAGTGGGGGCACACCACGCTCGTCCTCGACGGACGGCTGTGCCACTGCGGCAACCACGGCTGCGTGGAGACGTACGTCGGCGCGCCGGGGATCATGCGGAACCTGCGCGAACTCAGCCCGCGCAGCCCGCTGCTGCACCCCGAGGACCAGACCGCCACGGTCGACGCGCTGGCCCGTGCGGTCGCCGCCGAGGATCCGGTGGCCGTCAAGGTGGTCCGGGACACCGCCCGTTACCTGGCGGCGGGCATCGCCGACCTGGTCAACCTGCTCAACCCCGAGGTCGTCGTGCTGAGCAGCTGGGTCGCCGCCCGGCTCGGCGAGCCCCTGCTCGACGAGGTCCGCGAGGCCGTCGCCCGGCACGCGCTGCGCCGGCCGCTGGCCGCGACCGCCGTCGTCCTCTCCCCGATCCCCGGCGACCCGGTCTGCCTGGGCGCGGCGACGTTCGCGCTCGAAGGGGCGTTGCGGTCCGTCGGGCAGCGGAGCGCGCAGCGCGCTGCCGGCGGAGGCAGCGCCGGCGGAGGCAGCGCCGGCGGAGGCGGCGCCGGCGCCGGAAGCCGTACCAGGCCGAGTTCCTGACACCACGCCCCCGCCCGTCACGTCTGGTATCCCGAACGTCACGCAACGCTTCGGACCGGCTTCGTCCAACCCCTTGCCGAAGCATTAGCCGAAGGTTAACGTCCCGCCCGCAACGCCTTTCCGAGCCACCTGGCGCCGATGCCGTAGCACGCCTCAGCCGTACTCGAGACAAGGACGTCACCATGTCGGCACTGAGCAACAGCAACTGGTCCCGCCGATCACTGCTGCGGACCGCCACGGGCCTGGCCGCCGCCGGCACGCCGGCCGCCTGCGGGAGCAACGACGGTCGGGGCGGCGGGAGTGCGGGCGGCGGACTCGTGCAGTACTTCCACGCGTACGGCGAGGCGGGCACCGAGCAGGCGATCAAGAAGTACGCGGCCGCGTACGACGGGGCGGAGGTGACGACCCGGTGGATCACCGGGTCGAACTTCGAGAGCAAGCTCTTCGCGAGCCTGCTCACGGACGACGCGCCCGATCTCTTCGAGTTCCACCCGCAGATACAGCTCGTCAAGAGCGGTCAGGTGGCGAACCTCACCGACCTCGTCGAGCCGGTCCGGGACGACTTCAACCAGGCCGACATCCGGTCGCACACCGTCGACGGCAAGGTCTACGGCGTCCGGATGATCGACGACCCGCAGTTCTTCTTCTACCGCAGGTCGCTGCTGGAGAAGGCCGGCGTGGGCGTGCCGCAGACCCTCGACGAGCTGATCGCGGCCGCCGCCGAGCTCACCACGGACAAGGTCAAGGGCGTCTACCTCGGCAACACCCTCCAGGCGGTCATCCGCCCGATGATCTGGGCGGCCGGCGCCGACACCCTCGACGACCGGAACCGGCCCGCCTGCCACACGGACGGTGTCGTCGAGGGCCTCGGGAAGCTGGTCGTCGGTGTGCTGCACACGGCCGTTACCCTGCTGGTGTGCTCCCTGGCCGGCTACGGACTGGCCCGGATCCCCTACCGGCACGCCGCTAAGGTGTTCTACGCCGTCCTGTTCACGCTGATGGTGCCGACGGCCGTCACGTTCGTGCCCGGCTTCGTCCTGGTGTCCTCCCTCGGCTGGATCGACTCCTACCGCGGTCTGATCGTTCCGGGCCTCTTCAGCGGTTTCACCTGCTTCCTCTTCCGGCAGTACTTCCTGGGGTTCCCCAAGGAACTGGAGGAGGCGGCGCGCGTGGACGGACTGAACCACTGGGGCGCGTACTGGCGCGTCGTCGTGCCGAACTCGCTCAACTTCTTCGCGGCCATCGCGACGATCACCTTCATCAACGGCTGGAACTCCTTCCTGTGGCCGCTGGTCATCGGCCAGGACCCCAGCGCCTGGACGGTGCAGGTGGCGCTGTCGTCGTACATGACCAACCAGACCGTCAACTACCACCTGATCTTCATGGCCACGGCCCTCTCCCTGCTGCCCCTGCTGCTCGTGTTCCTCTTCCTCCAGCGCTGGCTGGTGCAGGGGATCGCCCGGACGGGCATCAAGGGCTGACGCCCTCCGCCCACCGCCCACCGCCCACCGCCCACCGCCCACCGCCCACGATCCACACCTCAGGGCCCACGACCCACACCTCACGACCCACACCTCACGGCCCACGACTCACGACCTGGAGACCGATGTCCCTGCGCACCACCTCCCCGTCCGCCGGCTACGTCGAGGACGTCTCGCCGGGCCGCGGGGCCCTCGCGCCCCGCGCCTGGTACGCCTCGTCGGACGCGAAGTCCCTGTCCCTGAACGGCAGCTGGCGGTTCCGCCTGTCGGCGACGGCCGACGCCGAGGACAACTCGTTCGCCGCGGAGGGGCACGACGCCGGCGACTGGGCCGAGGTCACGGTCCCCGGGCACTGGGTCCTCCAGGGGCACGGCGCCCCGATCTACACCAACCACCTCTATCCCTTCCCCGTGGACCCGCCCCGCGTCCCCACCGAGAACCCGACCGGCGACCACCTGCGGGTGTTCGACCTGCCCGACGACTGGCCCGACCTCGCCGACGGCGACGCCGCCTTGCGCTTCGACGGCGTGGAGTCCTGTGCCCGGGTCTGGCTGAACGGCACGGAGCTCGGCGAGTTCAAGGGCTCGCGGCTGCCGCACGAGTTCGCGGTCGGCGAGCTGCTGAGGGCTTCGGGCAACGTGCTGGCGGTCCGGGTGCACCAGTGGTCGGCGGGCTCCTACCTGGAGGACCAGGACCAGTGGTGGCTGCCGGGCATCTTCCGTGACGTGACACTGCTGCACCGGCCCGCGGGCGGTGTGCGCGACTTCTTCGTGCACGCCTCCTACGACCACGTCACGGGCGCGGGCACCCTGCGCGTCGACTCCGACGTCGACGGGCGGGTGACCGTGCCCGCGCTGGACATCGACGTCGTGACGGGCGCGACGGTGACGGTGCCGGTCGAGCCGTGGAGCGCCGAGACGCCCCGGCTGTACGACGGTGAGCTGGTGACGGCGGGCGAGCGGGTCCCCCTGCGGATCGGGTTCCGTACGGTCGTCCTGGAGGACGGCCTGATCAAGGTGAACGGCAGGCCCGTCCTGTTCAAGGGCGTCAACCGGCACGAGTGGCACCCGCGCACCGGCCGCGCGCTCGACCTGGGGACCATGCGCGAGGACGTGCTGCTGATGAAGCGGCACAACGTCAACGCCGTCCGCACCTCCCACTACCCGCCGCACCCGGCCTTCCTGGACCTGTGCGACGAGTACGGCCTGTGGGTGATCGACGAGTGCGACCTGGAGACGCACGGCTTCGTCGAGCAGGACTGGCGGGACAACCCCGTCGACGACGACCGCTGGACCCCGGCCCTGCTGGACCGCGCCGCCCGCATGGTCGAACGGGACAAGAACCACCCGTCGGTGGTGATGTGGTCCCTGGGCAACGAGGCGGGCACCGGACGCGGCCTGACCGCGATGGCCGAGTGGATCCGCGCCCGTGACACCTCGCGCCTGGTGCACTACGAGGGCGACATCGACTGCCGCGACACGGACGTCTACTCCCGCATGTACGCCTTCCACGACGAGGTCGAGCGGATCGGCCGCGGCCTCGACGGCGGCACCCTCAGGCGGCGCGCGCTGCCCTTCCTCCTGTGCGAGTACGGCCACGCCATGGGCAACGGCCCCGGCGGCCTCGCCGACTACCAGCGGCTGTTCGAGGCGCACGAGCGGATCCAGGGCGGCTTCGTCTGGGAGTGGATCGACCACGGCATCGAGGACGAGCGGTACGGCTACGCCTACGGCGGCGACTTCGGCGAGGAGCTGCACGACGGGAACTTCGTCTGTGACGGCCTGCTCTTCCCCGACCGCGCCCCCTCCCCCGGCCTCGTCGAGTACAAGAAGGTGATCGAACCGGTCGCGATCACGGGCGACGGCGCGGACGGCACCGTGCGCGTCACCAACCGGCAGGATTTCGCCGACCTGTCGGCGCTGGCCTTCGAGTGGGCGTTCCAGTCGGACGGCGAGACGGTCGCGTCGGGCCCGCTGCCGGTGCCGGCGCTCGCGGCGGGCGAGTCGGCGGAGGTGAAGCTGGGTCAGCCGCCGGAGGGTGTCCGGGCCGGGGCGGAGACCGGTTGGACGGTGCGGGCCGTCCTGGCCGAGGACACGGCGTGGGCGCCGCGCGGCCACGAGGTGGCGTGGGGCCAGGTGCCGCTCGCGCCGCGGGCCCGGCCGGCGGTGGCCGCGACCGGGGCACCGGCGGCCGGCGACGGCCTGATCAGCCTGGGCCCGGCCGTCTTCGACGCCCGCACGGGCGAGCCGCGTGCCATCGGGGCCGTGGCGGTGACTGGGCTGCGGCTGGACGTGTGGCGGGCGCTCACCGACAACGACGAGGGCGCGGCGTGGCAGTCCGACGTCCGGTACGGCGAGCTGTGGCGCAAGCTGGGCCTGCACCGCATGCGGCACCGGGTGGACGCGGTCGAGCCGGGTGAGGACGCGCTGACGGTGCGGACCCGGGTGGCGCCCGCCGCGTCGGAGGTGGGTCTGTCGGTGGTCCACCGGTGGACGTCGGACGGCACCCGGGTGCGGCTGGACGTCTCCGTGACCCCCGAGGGCGGCTGGACGGTGCCGCTGCCCCGGCTGGGGGTGCGCTTCGGGCTGACCGAGGCGGACGCGGTGACCTGGTTCGGCGGCGGCCCCGGCGAGGCGTACCCGGACACCCGGTCGGCGTCGCGGGTCGGCCGCTGGCGGTCGACCGTCGACGACCTCCAGACGCCGTACGTCCGTCCGCAGGAGAACGGCGCCCGCGCCGACGTCCGCTGGGCCGAGCTCGGCGGGCTGCGGATCGAGGGCGAGCCGGCGTTCTGGTTCAGCGCCCGGCGCTGGACGAACGAGCAGCTGGACGCGGCGCGGCACCGCACCGACCTGGTGCCGGGCGGGACGGTGTGGGTCAACCTCGACCACGGCCAGCACGGCATCGGCTCGCAGTCCTGCGGTCCGGGGCCGCTGCCCCGGTACTTCCTGGACGTCGCGCCCGCCGCGTTCTCCTTCGTGTTCGCGCAGACCGGCCCGGACGTGCGCGCCTGACCCGCTCCCGGGGCCGGCCGCGCACCACCCGGCCGGCCCCGGCCGTCACCCGCTGCCCCGCGCCCGGCCGTCACCCGCCGTCCCGGGCCCGGCCGCTGTTCTGATGGCACCGCGGGATGGCCGAAACCATGGTGGTCGCCGCGTGCCGGTCGACGGCGGAGCCATCGTGCCCGGCGGCGCGGGGAAGGATCGACCGCATGACCGATTCCGCCCTGTGGATCTCCTCGTTGACCGCGGGTACGGCCGTGCTGGCGAGCTGGGTCACCAGCCGCGGCACCGCCCGCGCGGCCCAGATCCAGGCGCACACGGCCGAGCGGACCCAGCGTGCGGTCCGGGTGAGCGAGGCACGCCGGACCGCCTATGTCAGCCTCATCGAACAGGCCCACAGAATGGCCGAGTTGTACTGGAGGATTTCGGACATCCACCAGTCGGCGGCCCCGCGGAGCGAACAGCTGCCCGCCCTGAAGGAGGTCAGGGCCGGTCTGCGCGAGGAGTATCCGAAGCTGCGGCACTTCATCTGGGTCATCACCCTGGAAGGGCCCGACGACGTGGCCGAGGCGGCGGAGAACCTGCGGCTGTCGACCAGGCCGCCCTACCGGGCACTCGAGGCGGCCATCACCGGGGACCCCACCGCCCTCTCCTCGTTCGACCAGTACTACGACCCCTTCTGGCTGTCGCTGACGGACTTCGTCACCCGGGCCCGTTCGGCGGTGCACGGGCTGTAGCACCGGCGGTGACCTCAGTGGTCCGCGCAGCAGGGTGTCGGGTCGGGCACCTCGAAGGGGACGAGGGTGCCGCCGACGGCGGGCATGGCGGTGAGGACCAGTTCCCCGTCGTGCCACTGGGGCCGCACGTGGTCCCGGGTCACCAGCCGGGCGTCCGGCGCCGGCCGCGCCGCGGCTCCGAGCACCGCCACCCGGTCGATCGCGGAGACGGACAGGACCTCCGCGACCGTCATCGTGCCCCGCAGGGCGTCCGCCCCGGGGTAGAGGACCGCCCGGCCGACGGAGTCCGGGGCGCCGTCGGCCGGCTCGTACCCGCGGGCGGCGAGATGCCCGCGCACCGCCGCCGCGACCGCCTCCTCCCGCAGCGCGAGGGAGACGGCGACGTGCGGCCGGTCGCCCCGCACGAGGTGGGTGCAGCCGAACACGCCCTCGTCGAGGGCGAGCTCGGCCGCGAGCGTGCGGAGCAGGTGATCGGCCGCGCGCAGGTCGCGCGGACCGGCGTCCACCGTGAGCACGTACCGGTTCACGACGGCAGGACCCACACGGGGTTGGAGTAGAACCACAGGTCGCGCCACGGGTCGGCGTCGCCGACGACGTCGATCGCCGGGCCCGCCGGGTCCACGGCCGCGCCCATCGCGCCGACGGCGGAGCGGTTGCCGTCGGTGCCGCGCAGACGGACGTACAGCGGCTCCTCCACGCGTCCGAGCCGGTAGGTGAGCCGGACGGTGCCGGTGGACTTGTTCACCTCGTAGGACTTCACGACCTTGGCCGTCGGCGCGGTGAAGGTGTCCTGGTCGGTGACGGTGCCCGTGACCTCGCCCTGGATGACGTCGACCCGCGCGAGCCGCGGGACGAAGCCCGCCCAGTTGGGGCCGCCGGCGAGGGCGACGTCGACCGTCAGCGTCACGTCCGTGCCCTTCTTGACGTGCAGGGCGCCGCCGAGGGTGGCCCAGCGGCTGCCGCCGCTCACGCGGACGTCGAGGCCGCTGACGAGCTGCCCGTGGTCGACCCAGACGCGGCCGGCGCGGATGCCGTCCATGACGGCGGCGTAGGAGAAGCCGTCGGCGCCGACGTGGGTGCGGCTGTACTGGCCGGGCCAGTAGTCGCCCTGGGTGATGTCGATCTGCCCGCCGTAGACCGGGTCCGCGTACCTGCCGTCGGTGGCGAAGTCGCCGCCCGTGCCGCGTACGGCGGTGTCGGCGTACACCTGGTGGGAGTCGGAGTTGGCGGTGATCCACCAGGGCTTGCCCTCGGCGATGAGGCTGTCCCACAGGCCGCCGACGGTGGCGGTCATCCAGTCGAAGCCGCCCCAGGTGCGGTAGCTCTCCAGCGGATAGCCGGCGAAGGAGTTGGCGCTGGGGTTGTTGTCGTAGATGCCGCGGGCGCGGGCCGGGCCGAGGGGGGCGGGGAGGCCGGCGGCCTGGTGGCCGGGGGCGCCCTCGAAACCGACGGCGATCTGGTGACCGGGGTCGGTCGCGTCCCGCCAGGCGCGGATCTCGTGCGGGGAGTCGACACCGCGCCGCGCCGGGTGGTTGGCGAGCATCAGCGCGTCCTTGACCTTGCGGCGGCGGACCTGCTCGCCGAGGAAGGCCAGGCCCGCGACGGCGAGGGCCTCGTTGGCGGGCGTGGAGTCGGAGGCGCTCTTCACGCTGCCGTCGTAGTCGGTCTCGAACTGCTTGAGGACGGAGACCTCGTTCTTGCCGGGGTGCACGAAGACGGTGCCGTGCTCGGCGCCCGGGATGTTCCACTCCAGGCCCTGGAAGACGAGGGTGTCCTCGTGGGCGGAACGGGCCTCCTTGATGTCCGGGTTGACCTTCTCCACACCGATCTTGGCGTGCGTGGCGCTGCCGTGGTCGGTGATGACCAGCCAGTCCATGCCGTGCCGGGCGCCCTGCCGGACCTGGTCCACGACGCGGTACTTGCCGTCGCTGCTGTACTGGGTGTGGATGTGGTGGTCGCCGGCCAGCCAGAGGAAGCCGTCGCTGCGGCGGCCGCCGGTGGCGGCGTACGCGGGAGATTCGGCCGCGCGGCCGAGGACGCCGGCGGCGGTCAGGCCGGCGCCGAGCAGACCGGCGCGGCGCAGCAGGCCGCGGCGCGACTGCTGCTCCGGGCTGAGGGCGTCGTCGGGCACGGAGGCGTCGAAGGCGGCGGGCAGCGCCGCGGCGCCGGGGGTGCCGTGGTCGTGTCCGTGGTCGTGTCCGTGGTGGTGATGGTGGTGCCCGTGCGCGTGACCGTGCCCCATGGTGTCCTCCTGGTTGCCGCTGCCGTCCGCGGCTGACGTCCGCGCGGCGCGAGTGCGCCGCGTGGGGAGGATCGAGCCAAAAGATGAACCTTGAACGGCTTTTAGGTGAGCGGCGACCGGCGCGGACGCGTCCGGCTCGCCCCGTCTCCCACTGTTCCCTCAACTGCCCCTGAAGCTCACACTGTTGGCCATCGCTCGCGAGCAGTGTTCATCTTCCCGCCCGTTCCCCGCCTCCCTCGGAGCTCCCGCCATGAGACGACTCCTCGGCACCCTCGCGGCCGCCGCCCTGGCCCTCACCGGCCTCGCCGGCACCGGCGCGACGCCCGCCGCGGCCGCCACCACCACCGGCACGTTCACCGTACTGACGTACAACGTGGCCGGCCTGCCCGAAGGCCTGAGCTCCGGTCACCCGGCGACCAACACCCCGCTGATATCGCCCCGGTTGGGCGCCTACGACCTCGTCAACGTCCAGGAGGACTTCAACTACCACGCGGCGCTGTACGCGGGCGACGACCACCCGTACCGTACGGCCACCAGCGGCGGCGCCGGCATCGGCGACGGCCTGAACACCCTGTCGGACCTCCCCTTCGAGGACTTCGAGCGCGTCCGCTGGAACGACTGCACCGGCACCGACTGCCTGACGCCGAAGGGCTTCACCCTGGCCCGGGTCCGCCTGGCGGAGGGCGCGTTCGTGGACCTCTACAACGTCCACACCAACGCCGGTGACACGGACGAGGCGCTGGCCGCCCGCCGCTCCAACGTCCAGCAGCTGTCGGACTTCGTCCAGGAGAACTCCGCCGGCAACGCGGTGATCGTGATGGGGGACACGAACACGCGCTACACCCGTGCCGGCGACAACATCCGCACCCTCGTCACCGAGAACGGCCTGACGGACGCGTGGGTGGACCTGGTCAAGGGCGGCACCCCGCCGACGCAGGGCGCGGACGCGCTGCTCTGCCCGGCCACCGCGCCGACGGACGGCTGCGAGGTCGTGGACAAGATCCTCTACCGGAGCGGTCCGCTGATCTCCCTGACGGCGACCGGCTACCACAACGAGTGGGCGGCCTTCCTGGACTCCGCGGGCGGCAACCTCTCCGACCACTTCCCGCACACGGCCGGCTTCTCGTACACGCTCGACCCGGAGCTGAGCGCGAGCGACTTCTTCGGCGGCCCGCACGGTACGGCCTTCAACGACGCGGACGACCTGCCGGCGACCGTCTCCCCCCGCACGCTGACCCTGAGGGGCGGCTCGCGCCTGGACGCGGTGTCCCTGACGCACGACGGCGGCACCACCCTGACCCACGGCGGCACCGGCGGCACGGCGGCGTCCCTCACCCTGGGCGCGGGCGAACACCTCACGAGCGTCCAGCTGAGCCAGGGTCAGAAGGACGGCCTGACGAGGATCTCCTCGGCTTCCTTCACCACGGACCGGGGCCGCACCCTGTCGGCCGGCACGGCCACCACGGACACCAGGACCTTCACCGCTCCGTCGGGCCGGCAGATCGTGGGCTTCACGGGCCGCGCGGGCGACGAGGTGGACAAGCTGGGCGTGGTGTACGCGCCGATCGGCTGAGCCCGGCGCGCCCCCGGGGAGTCCGTCCGGGCCGCCCCTGTGAGGGCCGTCCGGACGGAGCCCGCCGCGCGTGCCCGCCGTCAGACGCGGGTCACCGTTCCGCAGCCCTCGAAGGCGTCGGCGCCGACCTCCTTGCTGCGGTCGTAGGGGTCGGTGGCCGGGCCGGAGGGCCGGGGACCCGTCGGCTCGGCGGTCGCGAACTGCGGGTGCAGAAAGCCGTCGTGGACCTCGCAGGCCGAGTTGGCGAGCTCCTGGTCGTAATGGCGGACGAGCAGCCGGCCGGACGTCACCTGGTAGCGCGCCGGGTCGGCGAGTTCCGCGTCGATCACGCGGCGCACGATCGTGCGGGTGACCTCGGTCGAGCCGTCGGTGCGGACGACCGGATAGACGAAGGTGTAGTCGGCGTGCACGGCGACGCCGCCGTACTCGCCCTTCCCGAAGGTCATGCGGCCGCGCGTCTTGACCACGTCGCCGACGAGCCGGACCTCCTCGGGGTCGAAGCGGCTGAACAGCTCCAGCGGGTCGTGGTCCTCGTCGGGGGCGCGCAGGGAGGTGTCCAGGTGCTCGACGAGCTCCGGCTGCAGGGGGTCGAGCACCGCGAACGCGGCCGTGGGGCGTCCGCCGCGCAGCGTCTCCTCGTCGAGGTTGGCGCCGACCAGCAGTTTCCTGGTCAGCCGCAGCGCCTGCTCGACCCGCTCCTCGGGGACGGAGCCCACCGCCCGCGCGGCCGGCAGGACGACACCGGCCTCGCCGTCGGCCCAGCCGAGGGCCGGGGAGCCGGCGAACGGCCGGTCGAGGGTGGGGGTCTCCTCCGGGGCCTCGGCGGGCGCGCCGGTCGGCGCGGCCGTCTCCGGGGGCAGGGGCGAGGCCGCGACGGCCTCCGGCTCCCCCACGCCGAGGAGGTCCCCGGGCAGCAACGACGGCTTCAGCGCGACGGCGAGCAGACCGAGCGCCGCGGCCACTCCCAGGACGGACCAGAGCTTCCGGCGACGAGCGGCCCGTCCGTCCAGCTCCCGCCAGGCGGGCCCGGTACGCCACCCCTCCGGCTCGCCCTGCCGCCGCAGCCGCTCGGTGACCATCCGCGCGCGGGCCGACGGCTCCTTGGGGGCGGAGGCCGCGCCGCGTTCGCTCTCCTCCAGGAACGCGCGCAACGCGTCGTCGGACAGGGACGAGCCGCCCTCGGGCTCTTCGGGGGATCTGCCGACCACGCTGCTGTGTTCCCTTCCTCCGACCGGGTTCTCCGACCGGGTTCCTTCGACCGGGTTCCTTCGACCGGGTTCCTTCGACCGGGTTCCTCCGACCGGGAGCGAGACCGGGAAGAACCACCCACCCCGAAATGATCACGAGTGGGGAAGATCTAAGGGATCTCCCGGCGGAAGCACAAGCCGTTCACAGGTGTCCTCCGGGTGAAGTGAGCATGATCACGGCACAACTGCCACGAAGCGACAGCTTCCCGGCACCCTCTAGGATTCCCCTGACCTGCCCCAAGACCCCGTTCCCCTACCCGTGAGGCGACCCCATGCCCCGAGCCGGCCTCACCGTCGACCGCCTGGTCGTGGCCGCCGCCGATCTCGCCGACGAGGTCGGGTTCGACAACGTCACGCTCTCCGCGCTGGCCCGCCGCTTCGGCGTCAAGGACGCGAGTCTCTACTCGCACGTCAAGAACCTCCAGGACCTGCGCACCCGCGTCGCGCTCCTCGCCGGGGGCGAGATGATCGACGCCATCGCCGACGCCGTCGCCGGGCGCGCCGGCCGGCAGGCGCTCGCCGGGTTCGCCGGGGCCTACCGGGAGTACGCGCTCCGGCATCCGGGACGGTACGCCGCGACGCAGATCCCCGTCGACCAGGTCGACCGGGACCTCGTCGCCGACGCCCCCGCCTTCCGCCGCACCGCCGAGATCACCTACGGCATGCTCCGCGCCTACGGCCTGGAGGAACCCGACCTCACCGACGCCGTCCGCCTGCTGCGCAGCACCTTCCACGGCTACTGCGCCCTGGAGGCCGGCGGCGGCTTCGGCGCACCCCGGGACGTCCGGCGCTCGTGGGAGAAGGCGGTCGACGCCCTGCACACGGCCCTCGTCCACTGGCCGCGCGAGGAGGGGGAGGGGGAGGAGGAGGGCTGAGCCCGCGTCCTCGCCTTCGACACCAGGGCCGACGGGTTGCTTGGCCCCGGCTCCGCACCGGCTCGCCCGGGCAGCGCCTCCGCCCGGCCGCCTCGCGTACCCGCGACCGGTTGTGGAGCACTCAGCCGGCCGTCCGACCAGGGTGATCACTTCGGCCAAGTACCGTACGAATGTCCCCTCTTGACGCCCTCCATCACACGGGTGAAGGTCATGCAATCGGACGCGATCGCCTTCGCGCAGGGAGAAGGCATGCGGCTACGCTTCCTCGGGATCATCCCGAACACACCTGACACGGACTCGCCGACAATTTGGCAACGTTCCCCAACGTCGCGGCCGGCGAGCTGGTCCGATGGTTGCCGCGGCGCAAGGCAGGGGACATCCCGCTCCCCGGAACCGACGTGTGGATGTTCGACAACTCCTCAGTGCTGTTCACGTACTTCTCCGGAATCGGAGAGGTGATCGACCGTGAATGGCGCACGGAACCGGCCGTCGTGGAACTGGTCGGCACGGCCTTCGAAACGGTCTGGGAGCGGGCCACGCCGCACGAGGAGTACAAGCCGGTCAGACCGGTCTGAGCCATGCCTGCCTCAGAATCATCAAGCGTTCAGACAGCCCGGCAAGTCCTTGCCGATCGTCTCCGCGAGATCTGCAAGGACGCCGGGTTGGACGGCAAGACACTCGCGGCGGCGTGTGGCTGGCACCCGTCCAAGGTGTCCCGGATCTCGACCGCGAAGACTCAACCGTCTGCCGACGACATTCGAGCCTGGTGCCGGGCCTGCGGCGCGGTGGACCGAACAGATGACCTGATCGCCTCTCTCCGGGCCGTAGAGGGCATGTTCGTGGAATGGTGCCGGATGGAGCGTGCAGGGCTCCGACAGGCGCAAGAAGCCCGCTTGCCGTTGTACGAGCGGACCCGCTGGTTCCGCTCGTACTCGCCCGGGCTCGTTCCCGGACTCCTCCAGACGTACGGCTACACGGAAGACGTGTTGCGGGCGGTCCAGCGTAGACGGGTCGAGATCGACGACGTAGCGGACGTCGACCACATGTCGGCGGGCCCCTTGGACGAGGCGGAGCGCGGCACCACGGACATCACGGAGGAGGAGTTCGTCACCGGCCGGTTCACGGACCTGCCGTTCGTGCTCGGCCTCCGGGTGTTCCGGTGTCTCCAGGCCGTGGCGCAGAAGCGGGAGGGTGCGCGGCCCGTCTGGTTCTACGGTCTGGCGGACAAGTCCTGGGCGTGCGTGATGTTCAGGGATGGGGAGCGGCACGCCTCCGTCTGGCAGTCGGGGCCCCGGCATCTGTGGGACGAGGTGACCGACGCCTACCGGTGGTGGAGGAGCCGGGGATCTCCCGGCGTGACCCGCTTCGGTCTCACGGTCGACGCACACGGCCAACACGCATGGCTGGACGACCCGGCCAACGAGTCCTGGCCCGTCTGCCACCGAGTATGAGCAGCCCGCACGTGCGTCGTTCCCCGTGGCGCACGGGCGGGCCTTTCCGCTCTGAGTCCGGCCCCGTCAGCCCTGTCCCCGCTCCCCCGCGCTCCGCTCCACGCAGAACTCGTTGCCCTCCGGGTCGGTGAGGACCGCCCAGCCGGTGCCGTCGGGGTTGCGGCGGTCGTCGACCAGGGTGGCGCCGAGGGCGATCAGACGGTCGACTTCCTCGTCGCGGGTGCGGTCCTGCGGTTCGAGGTCGAAGTGGATGCGGTTCTTGACCGTCTTGCCCTCGGGGACGGTGACGAAGAGCAGGCCCGCGCCCTCGATCAGCGCCCACTCATCACCCGGATCGCCGTCCGCGTGGAGGGGTCGGCCGAGGGCTCGCGACCAGAAACCGGCGAGCGCGTGAGCGTCGGAGCTGTCGATCGTCACATGGCGGATCAGGGAAGTCATGCGGGGATTCTCGTGCAGTCCCCGACGCCGGGCAACGAGATCAAACGGCATCGGCGACGGCATCGGCGACGGCACTGGTGTCGGGGGGCTCGACGACCACCCGTACGGTGTCCCCCGAGAGGTCCACCCGGACCGCGGGGCCCTCGCTCCAGCGGACGTGGAGCCCGTGGGGCCCCTCCCCCCGGACCGACACGGTCTCCGCCAGCGGGACGGGATCCGGTTCCGCGGTCAGCCGGGCGAGGGCGACGAAGAGGCTGTCGCCGTCGCCGGTCGTCCCGGCCAGCGACTCCCCCAGCCCGAGGACGGGCACGGTCTCCGCGCGCGCCTGCCCCTCCGCCGCCCACCCGGTCACCCGTACCGGCGTGCCCGGCGCGGCCCCCGTCACCAGGTGGGCGCGCACCTCGGCCGCCCCGCGCACGAGCACCACGCTCGTCACCCGCGCTCCGCCGCCCCCCGTGTGCCGGGACGCCGCCCAGCCCTCGCCCACCCCGAGCGGTTCGATGCCGGTACGGCTCGGGTCGTCCCCGACGATCACGCTGTTGTCGTACGACGAGGAGGGCGCCGTCACCGTCGAGTAGGCGAGCCGCGTGTAGTACGGGTCGTAGCGGACGTCCTCGCTCCCGTGGTTGTGGAGGCGGACGACGCCGTCCGAACGCGTCGACTGGAGCAGCCAGTTGGGAGCGGCGATCGGGGTGGACGCGTCCGCGCGCTCGGCCGGGCCCGGCGTCTCCGGCGCCGTCCACACGGCGTGCTCGGGCGGGAGCAGCAGACCGAGGAAGCCCTTGCTCGCCCAGTACGGGGAGGCGGGGCCCGAGTAGCCCTGGAGGACGGTCGGGTCGGGGCCGTGCCAGCCGAGGGTCAGCAGGCCCCGTCCGTCGACGGCGCCCCGCTCCAGGAAGTACTTCAGGGCGCCGGAGGCCAGCCGTCGGGTCTCGCCGGGCGGCAGCGGGGTGTGTCCGGTCAGGGCGCCGAGCCAGAGGGGGGCCGCCGTGGCGAACCGGTAGGTGAGGGAACGGCCCTGGCGCACCGGGGCGCCGTCGCCGCCGAACAGGCGGGCGTGGTCGGCGAGGTGGCGTGCGAGCCGGCCGCCGTAGAGGTCGAGCAGGCGGGGGTCGTCGGCGAGCCAGGCGTGCAGGACCGGGTAGAGGTGCATCGCCCAGGCGTTGTAGTAGTCGAAGGCGCGGCGCTGGCCGTCCGTGTACCAGCCGTCGGCGACGTACCACCGCTCGATGCGGTCCAGGCCGCGCTCGACGGCCTCCCGCGCGGCGTCCGTCGCGCAGCCGGCCGCGTCCAGGAAACCGCCGACCGTCACCGGGAACAGCTCCCAGTTGCACGGGTACGGCCGGGCGGTGAGCGCGTCGGCGAGCCAGCCGGCCGCCCGCTGCCGTACGCGGTCGTCCAGGCGGTCCCACAGCAGGGGCCGGGTCAGCCGCAGGGCGAGCGCGATGGAGGCCGCCTCGACGAGCGGCTGGCCGTGGTCCTCGATGCGCGGCCAGACGCCGGACACGCCGGCCGCGAGGCCCTCCGCGTAGCGTTCCAGGGCCGTCTCGTCACGGCGGAAGGCGGCGAGGAGGAAGGTGCGGGCGTAGCCCTCCAGGCCGTCGGAGAGACGGCCCGACCAGCTCTCGCGGTCGCCGGGAAGGTGGTAGAGGGCGCGGTCCTCGGTGGCGTACAACTCCACGGCGGCGAGCAGGGCGTCGGCGGCCGCCACCCAGTGGGCGCGGGTGTAGCCGGTGCGGGGGCTGAGGTCGTGGTCGGGCGGGGGCAGGTGCATCGGCGCTCTCTCCGTCGGGGGCCGGGACCGGCCGGCCCCGGGCGTTCCGGTGCCGGGGCGTCGCGGGGTGTTCCGGTGCCGGGCGTCGCGCTGCCGGGCGTCCCGCTGCGAGGCGGGAGGCGGAACCTGGAGGTATCCCGCCCCCGGCAAGACCAGAACCTGGAATTGTGAAGTATCCCGCCCCCGGCAAGGCCAGAGCCTATGGAGGTGTCCCGCCCCCCGGCAAGGCGGCAAGGCCAGGGCCTGGGGGCGTCCCGGTTCCGGTCGGGGCGCCCCCAGGGGCTCATCCCACCCGCACCTTGCCCCTGGGCACCAGACGCAGGTCGAGGAGCGCGTCGCGGACCAGGCCCGCGTACACGGTGGCCCCGTACGCGGAGGTGTGGGTGTTGTCCCGTTTCTCGTTGTAGAGGTACAGCGCCTTGGATCCCTCGACGCCCAGGGACTCGACCAGCGCCTTCGTCAGGGCGGTGAGGTCGATCAGCGGGACGTCCTGGGCGGCGGCGACCTCGCGGATCACCGCCGGGTGGTCGACGCCGAGGCCGTTGACCAGCAGGGCCGTGCCGTTGTTCAGCGTGCCGTCGGCGTTGAACCAGCGGCGCACGATCGGCGTGACGAGGACCGGCTCGCCGCCCTTCTCGCGGATCCCCGCCACCAGCGTCTCCAGGTTCGCCCGGTAGGTCGCCTCGTCGGTCGTCTTGTCGTTGTGGGCCAGTTGGACGAGCACCAGGTCGCCGCGGCGGATCTGGGGCCGCACGGTGGCCCACAGCTGCGGGTTCCCCAGGTAGGTGACCGTACTCTCCCCGGAGTCCGCGTAGTTGGCGACCGAGACGCCCTTGCGCAGGTACTGCGGCAGCTGCTGCCCCCAGCCGGAGTAGGGGTCGCCGGGCTGGTCGCAGACGGTGGAGTCGCCGACCAGGAAGATCTGGCGGGTGGCGGAGGTCCCGCCGCGCGAGGAGGGCCGGGCGTCGGCGAGGCGGGCCGGGGTGACGCGGATGTCCGCGAGCGCGGGGGCCGAACCGCCGAGGACGAGGTCCAGGCCGGGGGTCCCGTCGGCGCCGGTGGGTTCGCCCTCGGGGGTGCGGACGTTCACCGTGAAGCCGCGGGCGGCGCGTTCGCCGGCCGGGACGGCGGTCTCGGGCAGGAGGGAGCGCCGGGTCTCCCCGCTGACGGCGGTGCTCGACGCCGCCTCGCCGCCGAGGAGGACCGTCACGTCGTAGGTGCCGGGCGCTACGTCGAAGTGGCAGGCGGTGGCGGCGCAGTTCTCGATGCCGAGGCCCGGGCCGCCGTCGTGGGCCTGGGCGACGGGGACGGCCGTCAGGGCGGTGGTCAGGGTCAGCGCCGCCAGCACGGCTGGGGTGAAACGTCTCACTGCGGCTCCTCGGTCACGGGTGACAGGGCTGGCGGCTGGACGGTACCGCCTCCGGCAAGCGCTTTCTAGACCCTTGACTCAAATCCAACAATCGCCAACTCCACGCGTGTGAAAGCCCTTTCGCGAAATCGATTCAACTGCCACGCTGACCCATCACCCGCACCCCCCGTACCCCCACACCTCCCGAAGGAGGCACCCCCATGTCCGGATCCGAGAGCCACCGGCCGGTCCGACGCCGCACCTTCGTACTCGGCACCGTCGGCGTCACGGCCGCCGCCGGCTCGGCCGCGCTCGCCGGTCCGCTCGCCGCCCCCGCGTCCGCCGCGGCCTTCGGCTACAGCGACGACGGCTCGAACTACGTCGTCGACACCGGCGCCCAGCTGGTCTTCAAGGTCGGCAAGACCAACGGCGACCTGACCTCGCTGGTCTACCGGGGCGTCGAGTACCAGGGCTACGACGGCAAGAACTCGCACATCGAGTCCGGCCTCGGCACCTCGACGGTGACCATCGCCCAGTCCGGCTCGACGATCCTGATCTCCGTCACGTACGGCACGCTCAAGCACTACTACGCGGCCCGCAGCGGCGAGAACAACATCTACCTGTGGACCGACAAGGCCGACAGCTCGGTCAGCGCCACCCGTTACATCGTGCGCGTCAAGGCGGGCCTGTTCCTCAACGACGAGCCCGACTCCTACACCTACGCGCCCACCACCATCGAGGCCTCGGACGTGTTCGCGAAGTCCGACGGCCAGACCCGTTCGAAGCACTACTCGAAGCTGCGGGTGATGGACTACGACTACATCGGCTGGACGACCGGCAGCGTCGGCCTGTGGATCGTGCGCAGCAACCACGAGAAGGCCTCCGGCGGGCCCTTCTACCGTTCGCTGCTGCGCCACCAGAGCGCGGACGGCGGCGGCCTGTACGAGATCCTGTACTACGGCCAGAACCAGACCGAGTCCGAGCGCTACGGCCTCCAGGGCCCGTACGTCATCGCCTTCACGGACGGCGGCGCGCCCTCCTCCTCGCTGTACCCGGGGACCCTCACCACGTCGTGGGCCGACTCGCTCGGCCTGTCCGGCTACGTGGCCTCGGGCGGCCGCGGCCGGGTCGCGGGCGTCGGGATCACCGGGCGGAACACGGCGTACGCCTACACGGTGGGGATCGCCAACTCCGCGGCGCAGTACTGGGGTTCGGCACGCTCCTCGGACGGATACTTCTCGATCGCCGGAGTCCTGCCGGGGACGTACACGCTGACCGTCTTCAAGGGCGAGCTGGCGGTGTACACCACATCGGTGACGGTGTCCGCCGGCGCAACGACCACGCTCAACACCCTCGCGATCCCCTCCTCGAACGATCCGAGCAACGCGAGCGCGATCTGGCGGATCAACGACTGGAACGGCACGCCCAGCGGCTTCAAGAACGCCGACCTGATGACGTACGCCCATCCCTCCGACGTGCGCGCCTCGGCCTGGACCGGCAACGTCGTCATCGGCAGCGGCACCGAGACCTCGGCCTTCCCCTGCTACCTCTGGAAGGACGTCAACAGCGGACTGCTGGTGTACTTCAAGCTGACCGCGGCCCAGGCCGCCGCCGCGCACACGCTGCGCATCGGAGTGACGACGGCCTACGCCAACGGCCGTCCGCAGGTCGTCGTCAACGGCGCCTGGACGTCGTCGATCCCCTCCCCGCCCACGCAGCCGAGCACCCGGTCGCTGACCAACGGGTCCTACCGGGGCAACAACCACACGTTCACCTACAGCGTTCCGGCGAGTGCCTGGCTCACGGACACCAGCCAGTACAACGTGCTGAGGATCGACGTGGTGAGCGGTTCGGGGACGACGGCCTATCTCAGCGCGGGCACCTCGATCGACGCGATCGACCTGCTGGCCTGACGCGGGGGGACGTCACGTACCGCGCGTCCACTGCTGGTTGGCCGCCCCGTTGCAGGTGTAGGTGATGACGGCGGCGGAGTTGGCGGTGGACGCGCCGTTCACGTCCAGGCACTCGCCGGTGGTGCGGGCCTTGACCAGCCAGTAGCTTCCGGAGGCGGTCAGACTCCACTGCTGGGCGGTGGCGCCGGCGGAGCAGTTCTCCTGGGTGACGTCGGTGGAGTTCTCCTGGAGGCACAGGGAACTGCCGCGGCCCACCAGCTGGTGGTAGCCGGTGCCGAGGTCCTTGAACCACCACTTCTGGTTGGTGCCGCCGTTGCAGGTGTACTGGCTGATCGCGACGGCCTGCCACAGGGACTGGTTCGGCACGTCCGCGCACTTGGAGCTGTTCCGGGCGATCAGCGTGTGGTAGGTGGCGCTCGTCCCGCTGATCGTCCCGGCCGTGGCGTCGACCGTGACCTCCGGGTACCAGGACATCGACATCGAGGTCGTGGTCGGGAAGGCCAGCGGCAGCCACACGTACCGGGAGTCGTCGACGGTGCCGCCGAAGGAGTTGCCCCAGCGGTCGCCCAGGTAGAGGTAGGAGGTGCCCGACGATCCCGTCACCGGCAGAACGTACGCGGTCTGCGATCCGTACGCCGTCGAGTCGCCGACGTTCGTCATCGAGCTCCACGGGCCGGCGAGGGAGGTGGCGGTGGCGTACTGCTGCTGGTTGGCGCTCCAGCCGGTGGCGCCCGAGGTCAGGATGAAGTAGACACCGCCCCGCTTGAAGAGAGCCGGGGCCTCCCGGTGACCACCCGCCCAGGGGTTGGCGACCAGGCTGTCGACGCCGAGGTAGTCGGCGGTCAGCTTGTACAGGTGCAGGTCGTAGTTCTCGTTGGCCGCCGAGACCATGTAGCCGGTGCCGTCCGTGTCGACGAACGTCGTGATGTCACGGGACATGTAGGTGCCGAACGGCCGGAAGCTGCCCTGGTAGGTGTAGTTACCGTCGACGGTGTCGGAGACGGCGACGGCGGCGCGGGCCTCGCTGTAGTCGGTGCCGTTCTCCTTGTGCATCCACATCACGTACTTGCCGGTGGAGGCGTTGTACACGACCTTCGGGCGCTCGATGTTGGCGGTGGCCAGCTCCGGGTCGCTCGCCTGGGTCAGGACGTGGTTGCGGAACTCCCAGTTCTTCAGGTCGGTGGACCGGTAGGCGTCCACGTACCGGAAGGTGTTGTCGGCGTTGCGGTGCTCGCCGAACCAGTAGTAGTACGAGCCGGCCTTGAGGACGCCGCCGCCGTGGGCGTGCACGGGGCTGCCGGCCGTGTCGGCGAACTGCGTGCCGTTGGCGATCGTCTGCGGTGCGGCCTGGGCCGGTCCGGCGCCGGCGAGGGCGCCGGCCAGCGCCGGACAGAGGGCGAGCAGGATCGCGTACGCACGTCTCATGTCACGCACTCTCCTTCACGGTGTCGGCGGCCGTGTCCGCCACGGGGACGCCGAGATCGGGGGTGCCGTCCGGGTTCCAGCCGAACGTCTGGAACCGGGTGTGGCGGTTGGGGTCGTCCAGGGGTTCGCCGTCGATCTCCCGGTAGGAGCGGGCGTGGTAGATCAGGACGTCGGTCTCGCCGTCCTCGGCGACCGTGAACGCGTTGTGGCCGGGTCCGTAGACGCCGTTGGCCTCGCTGGTGGTGAACACCGGGACCGGGGACTTGGTCCAGGCGGCGGGGTCGAGGAGGTCGCTGTCGGCGTCGGCGGTGAGCAGACCGAGGCAGTAGCGGTGGTCGGTGGCGCTCGCGGAGTAGGTGAGGAAGACCCGGCCGTGGCGCTTGAGGACGTACGGGCCCTCGTTGACCCGGTGGCCCCGGCACTCCCAGTCGTACTCCGGCGCGGACAGGCGCACCTGGGGTCCGGCGAGCGTCCAGGGGTCGGCCATCGCCGAGAGGAGGATCACGGTGTTGTGGCCGCCGAGGGAGGGGTCCTGCTGGGCCCACGCCAGGTACCGGGTGCCGCGGTGGGTGAAGGTGGTGGCGTCCAGGGAGAAGGTGTCCCAGGCCGTCTCGACGCGGCCCTTCTCCGTCCAGGTGCCCTCGAACGGATCGGCGGCGGTGTTCTCCAGCACCCAGACGCGGATCGCCCACTCGTCGTCGGCGGGCGCGGCGGCGAAGTAGACGTACCAGGCGCCGTCGATGTGGTGGAGCTCCGGCGCCCAGATGTGCGCGCCCATGTCTCCGGTGGGGTGGGCCCGCCAGATCACGGACTCGGCGGCGGTGGCGAGACCGGCCAGGGTGCGGGAGCGGCGCAGGACGATGCGGTCGTAGTCCGGGTGGGTCGCCGTGAAGTAGTAGTGGCCGTCGGTGTGGCGGTGGACCTGCGGGTCGGCGCGGTGCGGGACGAGGGGGTTGGGGTGCACGGGGTGGCCTCTCGCCGGAGTGTCGTTCGATACTGCGAACGGCATGTGGGATGACGAACGCCGAAAACGTAAGGGCGGGGTGGGAGCGGGTCAACGGGTACGACGGGGGCCGTGTGGGGGGGGCGGGGGGCGGGAGCGATGCCCCCCTGCCGCCGGGCGCCAGTGGGGGCGGGAGCGACGTCCCCCTGCCGCCGGGCGCCAGTGGGGGCGGGAGCGATGCCGCCCCTGCTGCCGCGCGCCGCCGGCGGTGGCGGGCGGGCGGCCAGGGACGGAGGTCCCCGCCGCCGGTCGCCCCGCGGGGCCGGCGGGCGCGCCCGCACCGCTGTCCGCATGGTGGGCGTCCCGTTCACGCAGCGGACGACGGAGGTCGTGTGCGGACGCGTCGACTAGCGTCGTCACATGACCAGCGACATCCCCGAATTCTCCGCCCCCCTCGCCGAGGCCCTCGCGGCCGGGCCGGTCATCCTGGACGGCGGCCTGTCCAACCAGCTGGCGTCCGCGGGGCACGACCTGAGCGACGAGCTGTGGTCGGCGCGGCTGCTGGCGGAGCGGCCCGAGGCGGTCACCGAGGCGCACCTCGCGTACTTCCTCGCCGGCGCGGACGTGGCGATCACCGCGAGCTACCAGGCCACCTTCGAGGGCTTCGCCAGGCGCGGGATCAAGCGCGAGAAGGCGGCCGAGCTCATCGCTGTGAGCGTCGAGCTGGCGCTGGACGCCACGCAGCAGGCGTGGGCGAGGGGCGTGCGGCGGCCGCTGTACGTGGCGGCCTCGGCCGGGCCGTACGGCGCGATGCTCGCCGACGGCTCCGAGTACCGGGGCCGGTACGGGCTGAGCGTCGCGGAGCTGGAGGCCTTCCACCGGCCCCGTCTGGAAGTGCTGGCCGCCGTCGGACCCGACGTACTGGCCCTGGAGACGATCCCGGACACCGACGAGGCCGAGGCGCTGCTGCGGGCGGTGCGAGGGCTCGGCG
This sequence comes from Streptomyces sp. NPDC059895, assembly GCF_042731035.1. NCBI lineage: Bacteria > Bacillati > Actinomycetota > Actinomycetes > Kitasatosporales > Streptomycetaceae > Streptomyces > Streptomyces sp. NPDC059895. The sequence continues at coordinate 91,787 of NZ_JBHWKO010000009.1, read as the reverse complement.
TGCCGGCCTGGCTGTCGTACTCCGTCGCGGGCGACCGCACCCGCGCCGGGCAGCCCCTGGAGGAGGCGTTCACCCTGGTCGCGGACGCGCAGGAGGTCATCGCCGTCGGCGTGAACTGCTGCGCGCCCGAGGACGTCGACGGCGCGGTCGAGATCGCCGCCCGCGTGACCGGCAAGCCGGTCGTCGTCTACCCCAACAGCGGCGAGACCTGGGACGCCCGGGCCCGCGCCTGGGACGGCCGCCCCACCTTCGCCCCGGAAGAGGTCCTCGGGTGGCGGGACTCGGGCGCCCGGCTCATCGGCGGCTGCTGCCGGGTGGGCCCGGAGGCGATCACGTCGATCGCGCGGACGCTGACGGCGGGGTAGGCGCGGCGGTCACGACCGGAATGCAGGCAGGTGCGGGCGGACGGAGGCGGACGGCGCACGGCGGCCGGGCACCGGAAGACACCTCGGACCTCGGGCGTCCCAGCCGTCGATCGGCAGGGGGACGTCGTGTGCTGCGAACGTCCATGCCGGTTGTCAGACGCTGGCGAAAGCGGACAGGAGCGTGTCGGCTCGGAGCCGTAGCTCATGCGTCCTGGTTCCTGTGACGCTGACGGACACTTCCTGGCCGCCGACGGCTTGAGCGAGGGCGACCTCCAAGATCGCGTCCGTGCCCACCAGGGGATACGAGTACCAGCTGTCGGGCGCCTCGTCGTCGGTGTCCTGGACGCCGGCTTCGATGGTTTCCCAGTCGGTTTCGTCGAAGGCGTATCCGGCGTAGCCGGACAGCAACTCGAGGAAGGCCCGCAGGTTGCGGCCCCAGATCCATCCGGCGATCGGCTCGGTCACGCGTCCCCCGTCCCCGTGAGAGGGACAGCATGGCAGACGTGGTCGAGCCGTCAGGCTGGAGCACCCACCCGGACGACACGGGGATCGGAACGGCCGGAGGGCGGACGCGACGACCGGCATACGGGACGGCCGCCGAAGGCGACGGTGGCCGGAGGCGACGGCGGCCGGAGGCGACGGCGGCCGGAGGCGACGGCGCCAGGTGGTCAGTGGCGGTGGCCGGAGGCGACGGCGCCAGGTGGTCAGTGGCGGCGGACCCCGCCGACGCGGCGCAGGCGGCGGACCGCCGACCGGAGTTCGGTCGCACGCAGGGGGCGGGCGGTCAACGCGTCCGGCGAGGCGGGAGACGCGGGCGGCGTGGCCGTGGAGTCGTTCGCCCACAGGGCCAGTTCCCGGTCGCGCGGACCGTGGACGGTGTGCGCGACACGGTCGCCGTCACCGAAGACGCACACGGGGTGCGTCGCGTCCCAGGCCTCCCAGCCCGGGTCGCCGGTCTCCGCGAACCGCACCCAGGCCCGGTGCATCGCGTCGGCCAGTGCCCGGGGGGCGCCCTCGCCCGCGAGCTTCGCGGACTCGGGCGCGTCCCCGGTGTCGAAGACGAAGCCCAGCTCCAGGGCGTGGCAGGAGCCGAGGCCGGGCCGCAGGGAAGGCCAGGCGAACTCGTACACGTACGACGAGCCGGGGCGGGCGTCGGCCAGACGGTGCAGGGGCAGGCGCAGCAGGTGGTCGGTGACCATCTGGCCGACGGTCTCGGCGGTGCCGGCCTCCGGTCGCAGGGCGCGGTAGCCGCGCGGCACGTCGTGACCGCAGTGGCAGCGGGCCATGGCGCCGGCCAGCGCGACGGCGCCGAGGCGGTCGACGCGTTCCAGCAGGCCGCCCGGGACCAGCCACAGCCGGTACTCGTCGCGGGTCCAGCCCAGCAGCAGGTCGGCGCCACGCGCCGCGTCGCCGTCGACGAGGGCCTGCAGAGGGTGGCGGGGGACGAGGTCGCCGTCGATGACGATGCCGAAGGCGGGCCCGCCGAGCACCGGGCTGCTGAGCCGGCTGACGTCGGCCTGGGCGCGCAGCAACTGCTCGCGGTCGACGGCGGCGAACGCCTCCGCGGTGGCCGGGATCCGCATCCGGTTGGCCATCCGGCGGACCATGCGCCGCACCTTGTCCCGCTCGAAGGCCTCCGGTGCGCCGCTCTGCAGGACGGCCCGCCGGAACAGGCCCTGCGCCTGGGGCGCGGCGATCAGGGCACCGGTGCTGATGGCGCCCGCGGACTGGCCGGCCAGGGTGACCCGTCCGGGGTCGCCGCCGAAGGCGTCGATCGACTCGTGCACCCAGCGCAGCGCGGCGAGCTGGTCGCGCAGGCCGGGGTTGGCGGGGGTGTCCGGGAACAGGCCGTACCCCTCCACACCGAGCCGGTAGTTGACGGAGACGAACACGATCCCGTCCCGTGCGAAGTGCCGCCCGTCGTACACGGGCACCGCCGAGGAACCCCTGGTCAGTGCGCCGCCGTGCAGCCACACCACGACCGGCAGCCGGGCGCCGGGACCGGGCTCGGGCGTCCACACGTTGAGGTTGAGGCAGTCGTCGCCGTCCACCACCGGATCCGACAGGTACCGCGCGAAGGCCTCGGAGTACGGCGGTTTCGGCGCCGTCGGCCCGAAGGCGCCCGCGTCGCGGACGCCGTCCCAGGGCTCGGGCGGCTCGGGCGGCCGGAACCGGCGGGGTCCGAAGGGGGGCGCGGCGTAGGGGATGCCGCGGAAGACGGCGACGCCTTGCTCGTGGCGACCGCGCACGGCTCCGTACGGGGTGCGGACCACCGGGTCCGCCCGGTTCGCCGCCGCGGGGGTCGTCCGGCCTGCCGTCATGAGCCCACCAGCCCTTCGCCGCGATCGTCCGCCGGTACCACCAGAGCACCACAGCGACGCCCGGTATTCCGGCGCACGGACCTCCCGCGGAGCCGTGCGGAGTGCCTCGGGGCGCCCGAACCGGCCTGGTCGGGCCGCTGCCGGTCCCGACCGTCGCCCCGCCACGGCCGGGACCGACGCCCTGGGCCGTCCGGGCGACGCGCCCGCCTACGCGGGAGCCGGCGGGCGTCCGCCACGCGGGAGTCGGCGGCGCGCCCGCCACGTGGGAGCCGACGACGCGGGCGGCTGCACCGTCCCGGCAGCCGTCCTGGGAGCGACCGCTCCCGGCATTTCCTCGCGACGACGGAGATGTTCGATCCCGTTCCCGGTGTCTTCCCGACACGCTGAGGCGCACCTAGGATAGCAAGCGCTTTCTGCGAGCCGTCGGGCTGGATCGGCTCCGAAAGGGCGGTGGTCGAACTTTCGCTGGCCCTCGGGCGGGCCGGAGAGGTGGTTCCCGATGGTCCGCACGGGCAGTGCGAGCATGACGGCCGGACCGACGCTGGCGGTCGTGGCCCGGGAGGCGGGCGTGTCCGTGCCGACCGCCTCCAAGGTGGTCAACGGCCGTGAGGACGTGGCGCCCGAGACCCGACGCCGCGTCACCGAGGCCCTGGACCGGCTCGGTTACGTGCGCAGACCGCGCTTCGACGCCACGAAGCCGCCCCGGCTGGTGGACCTGGTCGTGGACTCGCTGGAGAGTTCCCTGTCCGGCGCGGTGCTGCACGGTGTGGAGGAGGCGGCGCACGACGCCGGCCTGGACGTCGTCGTCTCCGCCGCGCTCTCCCGCACCCGGGCGGGCCGTCCGCAGCGCGGCTGGCTGGACAAGCTCGCCGCGCGCGGCTCGGCGGGGGTGCTGTTCAACCTCGCCGAGCTGACGGACTCCCAGTACCTGTGGCTGGAGCAGCACCGCATCCCGTACGTGATGATCGATCCGCTGGTCGAGCCTCCGCCGGGCGTGGTGTCGGTGGGCGCGGCGAACTGGCACGGCGGGGTGACCGCGACCGAGCATCTGCTGGCCCTCGGGCACGAGCGGATCGCCGTGATCGCCGGTCCGCGGCGCAGGATGTGCAGCAACGCGCGGGTGGCCGGCTACCGCTCCGCGCTGGCCGCGGCGGGCGTCGCCCACCGCCCCGAGTACCTCCGCCACGGCGGCTTCGACCAGACCGTGGCCCGCCTCCGGATGCATGAACTCCTCGATCTGCCCGAGCCGCCGACAGCCGTCTTCGTCTGCTCCGACCACATGGCGCTCGGTGTCTACGAGGCCTTGGCGGAACGGGGATCGAGGGTGCCGCATGACGTCAGCGTGGTCGGCTTCGACGACCTCCCCGAGGCCCGCTGGACCACGCCGGCGCTGACCACCGTGCGCCAGCCGCTGGCGGAGATGGCGGCGACCGCCCTGCGGCTGCTGGTGCGGATGATGGACGGGGAGCGCCCGGAGGGGACCCGCACGGAGCTGTCGACGCGGCTGGTGGAGCGGGCGAGCACGGCGGCCCCGGCCGGGTGAGACACCGGTCCCGGCTCGCCGGAGCGGGTGCCGTCGCCGGGGACCGGGCAGGCGGTCGGTCATGCGGGCCGACCCTGTGCGGGCCGGGATCCGACCCGCAACGCACCCCGCTCCACCGGGCGGTGGGGCGCGTAGTCTCGGGCGGGATGAACACCATTCCTCCGCGGCTCGACCACCTCGTCCTCGCGACCCCCGATCTGGCGGCGACGGTCGCCGAGTTCACCCGGCGCACCGGAGTGGCGCCCGCCCCCGGGGGCGCGCATGTGGGACTCGGTACCCGCAACCACCTGGTGGGCCTCGGCGGACGCGCCTACCTGGAGATCATCGGACCGGACCCGGGGCAGCCCGATCCGCCCGGCCCCCGCCCCTTCGGCGTCGACGGGATCGGCACCCCGCGGACCGTCACCTGGGCGATCGCCGTGCCCGACCTGGACGGCACGGTCGCGGCCGCCCGCGCGCAGGGCTACGACCCCGGCGACGTACGGGCGATGAGCCGGCGCCGGCCCGACGGCACGCTGCTGGAGTGGCGGCTGACCGAGGGCGGCGACCCCCACCCCTCCGGCCTGGTCCCCTTCCTGATCGACTGGGGCTCCACGGTCCACCCCACCGCCTCGGGCCTGCCCGTGACCCCGCTGCTGGAGGTGTCGGCCACCGCGCCCGACCCCGACGGGATCCGTCCCCTGCTGGCCGCGTTCGGCACCGGCCTCGAGATCGCCGAGGGTCCGGTGGGGCTCTCCTTCACGCTGGACACACCGCGCGGGCCGGTGACCTTCACCTGACGGAGGGGACACCTGCCCGTGCGAGCGGCCGGCAGGTGTCCGTTTCCTTCAAGACCGGCCCCGCGCCGGCTGCCTACGGTGGCCCCATGACTCCACGATTCGATGCCATCGGCCTGGTCGTCTCCGACATGGCCGCCTCCGTCGCCTTCTACCGCCGGCTCGGGTTCGCGTTCCCCGACGGCGCCGAGCGGGAGCCGCATGCCGAGGCCGGGCCGCCGGGCGGACCGCGGTTGCTGCTGGACACCGAGGAGACCGTGCGGTCCTTCCACCCCGCCTGGCGCGCGCCGGCCGGCGGCGGCAGGGCCTCACTCGCCCTGCGGTGCGAGGGTCCGGCGGAGGTGGACACCGTGTACGAGGAGCTGGTGGGCGCCGGGTACCACGGGGAGCTCAAGCCGTGGGACGCCTTCTGGGGCCAGCGGTACGCCGTCGTGCACGACCCCGACGGCAACGGGGTCGACCTGTTCGCGCCGCTGCCGCAGTAGCCCGGTCAGCGTCGTGCCGGTCAGCTGCCGTACCTCGCGGGCCAGATGGGCCTGGTCGGCGTAGCCGGCGCGGGCGGCGGTGGCGGCGTACGGAAGGCCCCCGCGGGCCAGCGCGAGGGCGCGCTGGAGGCGCAGGACCCGGGCCAGGGTCTTGGGTCCGTAGCCGAAGGCGGTCAGTGAACGGCGGTGCAGCCGGCGTGCGCCGAGACCGAGTTCGTCGGCGAGCGCGGCGACGGGGCGGCCCGCCGCCAGGCCGGTGACCAGGCGGCGCAGCGCGGCGTCGGGCCCGGCCGCCCCGTCCGGGCCCGCCGGCTCCAGCACGAGGTCTTCCAGTGCCGTCGCCGGGTGCGCGGCGGCCTCGACGCGGGCGCGCAGCCGCCGTACCCGGGCGGCCGGCCACAGGTCGGCCAGGTCCACGCGCCGGTCGCGCAGCTCATGGGCGGGCACGCCGAGGAGACCGGGCGCCGTGCCGGGGTAGAACCGCAGACCGGCCCAGCTCGCGGGCGGTCCGTCGGGGACGTGGGCGCGGGTGTCGGGGCCGGCGACCAGGAGGGCGCCGCCGTTCCAGAGCAGGTCCATGCAGCCGTCGGGCAGGACGGGGCACACGCTGTCGCCCGCCGGGGTGTTCGTCCACACGACCGCGCCGGGCAGCCGGGAGGGACGTTCCGCGTACACGGGGCCACGGCACGCCGCCGCGGCTCACCCGGCCCGCGGTCATCGACCGGTACCCGGCCGGCGCCGCCGCCTCCGGCCGGGCGGACCGGGCCCGCGGGGCGGCGATGACGAGCAGGTCGAGCAGACGGTCCAGGACGACCTCCTGGCCAGGTTCGTCGGCCCGCCGTGAGCGGGACCCGCTCACCCTGGTCGGGTTCGGTGCGCCGGCGCAGGAGGCCGACTTCCTCGTCGAGCTGTTCGAGGACCTGCTCGACGGCCGCAACGCGCACCTCACGGACGGGGTGCGGCAGGTGCTGGGCCGCGAGCCGCGCGGCTTCGCGGAGTGCGCGAAGGAGGCAGCGGCGGCGGGCACCTGGGCGTGACGCCGGGCGTTCACTTCTCGGGGGGCGGGGGCTCCTCCCCGTTCCCGCTCCCCTTGGGGAAGGTCTTCGCGTGGGCGCGCAGCCGGCCCGTCACGTCCTCCGGCGGCAGGAACCGCGACCACCGCTCGGGGAACTCGGACGGCATGTCGGGGTCGTCGGGGTCCTCGTGCGCGCGGGCCGCGGCCATGCGGGCGACGTACTCCGCGGCCTCCTCCTGGCGCTGCCGCTCGTTGGCGGCGCGCGCCGCGGCCGTCGCGGCGGCCGGCCAGACCCGGTCGATGGCGGCGTTCACGGCGGCGCCGACGAGCACGGCGAACGCGGACACGCCGATCCACAGCAGGACGGCGACGGCCGCGGCGAGGGAGCCGTAGATGGTGGCGCCCTCGATGGTGCTCTGGAGGTAGATCCGGAGCAGGAAGCTGCCCAGCACCCACATCGCGAGGGCCACCAGGGCGCCGGGCACGTCCTCGATCCACGGGGAGCGCACCGGCACGGAGACGTGGTACAGCGTGGTCAGGAAGGCGATCGACAGGACGATCACGACCGGCCAGTACAGGACCTGGACGACCGTCGTCGACCACGGCACGATCCGGACGACGGCGTCGGGCCCGGCGACCATCAGCGGCAGCGCGACCGACCCGATCAGCAGGGCGGCGATGAACAGCAGGAACGCCACCAGGCGGGTCTTGACGATGCCGCGGACGCCGTCCAGCCCGTACATGACGGTGATGGTGTCGATGAAGACGTTCACCGCGCGGGACCCCGACCACAGGGCGAACAGGAAGCCGATGGAGATGACGTCCGGGCGGCCGCCGGCCATCACGTCGTCGAGGATCGGCTGGGCGATCTGCGCGACGCCCTTGTCCGACAGGACGGTGCGGGAGGCGTCGAGGAGGTTGCTCTCCAGGCTGCTGATGGTGTCGGTGCCGGTCCAGTCGTCGACGTAACCGAGCAGGCCGATGAGGCTGAGCAGCAGCGGCGGCACGGACAGCAGGGTGAAGAAGGCGGCCTCCGCGGCGAGGCCGAGGATGCGGTACTCGATGCAGGAGTTGACCGTGTCCTTGAGCAGCAGCCAGGCGGTCCTGCGCTTGGAGACGTTGCTGTAGAGGGCACGCGCGCGGTGGAGACGCCCGAAGTGGACCTCGGGCCGCTCGGAAGGCTGACTTGCTGGCTGCACGCCCTAAAGGTATCCGCCGTACGGGGCTGCGCTCACCTCCGGTGGGACCCGGTCGCGGTCGCCGCCGGCGCGGGGCACCCGGGCTCGGTGCCCGGCCCCGCCACGGGCGTGGCACGCGCCCGCGCCCGCCGTCGGCGTCCGGATGGTCACGGGCACGCGCGCGTGAGACCGTCGGCGTCCGGATGGTCACGGGCACGCGCGCGTGAGGCCGACGGCGTCCGGTGGTCATGAGCGGTCCGCCCCGGGGTACGTTCGCGGTATGGCAGGCAGCACGCACACCGTGACCAACCAGCCTCCGCCGCTGCTCGGGTACGACGTCTACGGCGCCGACCGGGCCCTGGTGGACGCCGTGGAGCGGCATCTCGATCCGGAACTGCTGGACGAGGCCCGCGGGGATCTGTCGGCCCTGGGCCGGGCCGCCGGGTCGGCGCAGCTCCACGAGTGGGCGATCCAGGCGAACGAGAACCCGCCCACCCTGCGGACCCACGACCGTCACGGTCACCGGATCGACGAGGTCGAGTTCCATCCGGCCTGGCACCGGCTGCTCGGCAAGGGCGTGGGCGCCGGGCTCACGTCGGCGTGGGCACGGCCGGGCGGGCATGTGCGGCGGGCGGCGGGGTTCGTGGTGTGGACGCAGGTCGAGGCGGGCAACGGGTGCCCGCTGTCGATGACCCACGCGGCCGTGCCCGCCCTGCGGACCGATCCGGAGCTGGCCGCCGAGTGGGAGCCGCGGCTGACGTCGACGCTCTACGAGCGCGAGCTGCGGCCCGCCCGTCTGAAGGCGGGCGCGCTGTTCGGCATGGGGATGACGGAGAAGCAGGGCGGCAGCGACGTCCGGGCGAACACGACGTCGGCGCGGCCGCTCGCCGAGGCCGGGACGTACGAGCTGACCGGCCACAAGTGGTTTTGCTCGGCGCCGATGTCCGACGGGTTCCTGGTGCTGGCCCGGGCGCCGGAGGGGCTGACCTGCTTCCTCGTCCCCCGGGTGCTGGAGGACGGCACCCGCAACCCGTTCCTGCTCCAGCGGCTGAAGGACAAGCTGGGCAACCGGTCGAACGCGTCCGCCGAGGTGGAGTTCGACGGGACGTGGGCGCGCCGGGTCGGCGAGGAGGGGCGCGGGGTGCGGACCATCATCGGGATGGTCGCGGCGACCCGGCTGGACTGCGTGCTGGGCTCGGCGGGTCTGATGCGGGCGGCCGTGGCGCAGGCGGTGCACCACTGCGCGTACCGCGAGGCGTTCGGCGGGAAACTCATCGACAAGCCGCTGATGCGCAATGTCCTGGCCGATCTCGCGCTGGAGTCGGAGGCGGCCACGACGCTCGGGCTGCGTCTGGCGGCGGCCTACGACGACGGCGGCGAGCAGGAGCGGGCGCTGCTGCGGATCGCGGTGCCGGCCGCGAAGTACTGGGTGACCAAGCGCTGCACGCCGGTGACGGTGGAGGCGGCGGAGTGCCTGGGCGGCAACGGGTACGTGGAGGAGTCGGGGATGCCGCGGCTGGTGCGCGAGTCGCCGCTGAACTCCGTCTGGGAGGGCGCGGGCAACGTCCAGGCGCTGGACGTGCTGCGGGCGTTGCGCCGGGAGCCGCAGGCGCTGGACGCGTATCTGCGGGAGGTGGGTCGGGCACGCGGCGCCGACCACCGGCTGGACGCGGCGATCAAGGACCTGCTGACCGAGCTGGCCGACCTGGAGGGGGCCGAGGCGCGGGCGCGGCGGCTGGCGGAGCGGTTCGCACGGGTGCTCCAGGGTGCGCTGCTCGTACGGTTCGCGCCGCCGGAGGTCGCCGACGCGTTCTGCGCGTCGCGGCTCGGCGGGGACGCCGGGGCGGCCTTCGGCACGCTGCCCCACAGCCTGGACCTGGCGGGGCTGGTGGAGCGGGCCCGGCCACTCGTCTGACCTGCGGCGGACAGATGCGGGGGTGGTGCTGCGCCGACACGGCACCACCCCCGCCGCATGGCCCTGCGAGGCCAGTGACGCCGCTCGGGACGGCACGCCACAAGTTTTGGACAGCGAGTGGATGTTGGCCAGGGTTGCAGAGGGTTGCAACGGGTCGGACTCGCTGTCCGGAGTGTGCCCCTCCGTGACGTGCGGACGGCAAGATGGGACACCGAGTGAGACCGGAAACAGTCGGCGCAGGAGCTTGACACCCGGTCCTGTGCCTGTGTGTTCACCGGGAGGCCCCAGTGGCGAAGTCGCCGATGACCGTGCCGCAGCTCGCGGCCGTCGACGCCGCGCGGGCGGCGCGGATGCTCAACGAGGTGCGCGACGCCAAGCTCTCCGGCCGGCGGACGAGGATCCCGCCCCGGCCCGTGATCGAGCAGTCCTGGGAGCGGATGCTGCGCAGCGGCGTGGACCCCGAGCACGACTTCAGAGCCGGGCTGCTCAGCCCGGAGGAGGTGCGCCGGCGCCGCGAGGAGTCACCGCTGCGGGAGGTGCTGCCGGTGCTGCGCGAGGGACTGCTGTCGGTGGCGGACGCGGCCCACCACATCATGGTCGTCGCCGACGACGAGGTCCGGGTGCTGTGGCGGGAGGGCAGTTCCCCGGTGCTGCGCAGGGCCGACGGGCTGGGTTTCGAGCTGGGCGCGGACTGGCGGGAGGACGTCGTCGGGACCAACGGGATCGGGACACCGGCGGTGGTGCGCCGGCCCGTCCAGGTGTTCGCGGCCGAGCACTTCGTGCGCTCGCACGCGGCGTGGACCTGCGCCGGCGCCCCGATCACCGATCCGCGGGACGGCCGGCTGCTGGGCGTGGTGGACGTGAGCGGGCCGCTGGAGACGATGCATCCGGCCACACTCGCCTGGGTCGGCTCGGTGGCCAAGCTCGCCGAGGCGAAGCTGCGCGAGCTGCACCTGGGGGCGCTGGAGCGGCTGCGGGCGGTGGCGGCGCCGGTGCTGGCCCGGATCGGCGGCCGGGCGGCGGTGGTGGACCGGGACGGCTGGACCGCGGCCGTGAGCGGGATGCCGTACACGGCCCGGATCACCCTGCCCAGGTCGTCCTCGCCGGGCCGCCGGTGGCTGCCGGTGCTGGGGCCGTGCTCGGTGGAGCCGCTGGCGGGGGGCTGGCTGGTGCGCGCGCTGGAGGGCGCCGCGGAGCCGCTGCCGCGCGGCACCACCCGGATCGAGCTGGACGTGACACGGCCGCGCCGCTGGTCGGTGGCGGTGACCGGCGGGGCGGGGTCGTGGTCACACGAACTCAGCCCCAGGCACGCCGAGTTGCTGTATCTGCTGGCGGTGCACCGGGGCGGGCGCAGCGCGGCGGGGCTGGCGGCGGACGTGTTCGGCGACCCGGGGCGGACGGTGACCGTCCGGGCCGAGCTGTCCCGGGTGCGGCGGTATCTCGGGGAGCTCCTGGAGCACCGGCCCTACCGGTTCTCCGAGGACGCAGAGGTGGCGGTGCTCCTGCCGGACGACCCGAGGGACCTCCTGCCGCACTCCACGGCGCCCGCGGTGACCGAGGCGCGGGCGACGGACCCGGTGTCCTGATGATCGCCACCGCGCCACGCCCACCGTCGTGCCACGCCCACGGCCTGCCCCGGCGTCCGCGATCGTCCCGTTCCCCCGACACCCCGTTACCCGGGACCGCAGGGACCGCAGGGACCGCAGGGACCGCAGGGACCGCAGGGACCGCAGGGACCGCAGGGACCGCAGGGACCGCAGGGACCGCAGGGACCGCAGGAACCGCAGGGACCGCAGGGACCGCAGGAACCGCAGGGACCGCAGGAACCGCAGGGACCGCAGGGACCGCAGGGACCGCAGGGACCGCAGGAACCGCAGGAACCGCAGGAACCGCAGGAACCGCAGGGACCGCAGGAACCGCAGGAACCGCAGGAACCGCAGGAACCGCAGGAACCGCAGGGACCGCAGGGACCGCAGGGACCGCCAAGATCGCAGGGACCGCCGAGATCGCCGACATCGCAGGGACCGCCGACCGTCGAACCCGCGTGCGCCGGCCGTGGTCTCCGCGCCGGCCCCGGCACCCGCGTCCCGGGCGCCCCCGGGGCGCGGCTCACCCGCCCTGGCCAGGGCTTTCGCGGCGTGGTCGCCGTGGCTGCGGATTTCGTGCCGCGGGGCGCTCGCACCCCCATTTTTCATGCCGTGCGCCCGCGCGTGTCGCGGCGACTTCCGCACATGTGCGAGGTCCGGGCCCGGGCGGGCGCCGACTGCCGTAGCATCCCCCTACGGGTCACCCCACCTGCTCCTCGGTCAACGTACGGATCAACAGGCGCAGTTGGCCCGCCTCGGGAGGACGAATGACACATCGTGGCCGACATCGCCGCCGCAGGCGGGGCAGGGCACTGCGCGCGTTCCTGACCGGAACGGCACTGGCGCTCACCGCCGCCGCCACCATGATCAGCGCCTCCCAGGCGACGGTCACGGACGGCCCCGGGGCCCTGGAGCCGCTCACCGCCTCCACCGACACCGAAGCCCTGCGGCTGACGGAGGACCTGGTGCCGCGGGCCTCGCTGGACCGGCTCGCCGCGGAGATGGGTCCGCCGGTCGGCGTCGGCGCGGTGCTCGGCGACGCCGACCGCACCCTGCGCGACGCGGCCGGCTGTACGGACGCGGAGCGGCGGGCGCTGCCCGTCTCGCCCAGCGCCACGCACGCCTACTGCTGGGACACCGAGGACACCCGGGGCTGGCGGCCGGGCGCGGTGACCACCTCCGGCGAGGCCGACGACGACGGGCTGTGGGGCGCGCACCGGGTGATCCTCTCCGGCTGGTCGCGCAGCACCGGCCCGAGCGCCGACCGGGGCCTGGCCCGGGTCGCCTTCGTCGACGCGGGCGACCCCGACCGCCTCGCCTACACCTGGGCGCTGCTCGCCGTACCGGTCGACGGCGGCCACGACTACCGGGGGCTGGTCTCCCACGTCTCGGGCATGGCCTGGTCCGAGGACAAACTGCTGGTCACCGCCGACGAGGAGGACGGCACCGCGCTGTACGTGTACGACCTGAACCGCGTCCAGCGCGCCACCGTCGCCGGCCCGGCGATCGGGCGGGTACCCGGCGGCTGGTCGGCGTACGGCCACCGCTACGTCCTGCCCGCCGTCGCCTCCTACCGGCTGGACGGCGGTGCGGACGCCCCGCGCCCGGCCACCGTCTCCCTCGACCGCAGCACCGCCCCCGACACCCTGGTCGCCGGGGAGTGGACCCTCGACGACAGCGACCGGGGCGCCCGGCTGTGGCGGTACGCCCTCGACCCGGCACCCGGCCGCACCGGGCTGCTCGCCTCCGACGCGGCCGGACGGGTCCGGGTGACCGAGGCGTACCGCACGAAGGCGACCGGGGTGCGGGGCGTGCTGGCGCACGGCTCGGCCTGGTACCTGACCCGGGCGGCCGCCGCGGACCGCAGGCACGGGACGCTGTGGCGGCAGGACACCGACGGGGCACGGGGCGCCACGTGCGGCGCCGACGGCAGCCGCACCTGCTGGAGCACCCGCACCGAGTCCCTCTCCTACTCGGCGCGGACCGGCGAGGTCTGGACACAGTCCGGGCAGGTGCTGTTCGCGCTGCCCCTGGCCTCCGTCGACCGGTCGGCGAAGTGACGGACGCAATCGACAGACCGGCGGAACGGATGGTTCCCTGACCGGCATGACCAACATTCCCGTAACCACCTGGTCCCTGGAGCAGACCGCGCCGAGTGACCTGCTGCCGGCCGCCGCACCCGAGGGCGACGTCCGGATCGTCCGCTCCGAGGTCCCCTCGCCCGAGTTCAGCCGCTTCCTGTACGCCTCCGTCGGCGGCGACATCCGCTGGACCGACCGGCTGGGCTGGAGCCACGCGCGCTGGCTGGAGCACCTCGAGCGGCCGGGCCTGGAGACCTGGGTGGCCTACGACCGGGGCACGCCGGCCGGGTACGTGGAGTTCGAAGCGGGGGACGACGGGGTGGTGGAGATCGTTTACTTCGGTCTGATCCCCGCCTTCCGCGGCCGGCGGATCGGCGGACACCTGCTGTCGTACGGCGCGGCCCGCGCCTGGGACCTGGGGGACCGCCGGCCCACGCTGCCGCCGACCAAGCGGGTGTGGCTGCACACATGCAGCAAGGACGGCGAGTACGCGATGGACAACTACCTGCGTCGAGGCTTCCGGCTCTTCGACACCAAGGTCGAGGAGGAGACCGAGAGCGCCAGCCCGGGCCCCTGGCCGGGCGCATACCCCGCCTGACCTGCGCGGACAAGACACCGTGCGGCACATGTGACCGAGACCACCCTTGTCTCACCCTTCGGGACAAGGGTGTCCACATGACGGACGAAGCTGGACTGTGTCCAGATCGCCGTGACACGCTTCCGTCATGTCTGGAACTGGAATTGCCTTGGTGAGTCGGCGGCACGTCGACCTCGGCCGCATGTCCAGCGCCATCTGTCCGGCGAGCTGACGAGCCGCAGCACCGCCGACAACCTCCCTTCCAGCACTTCCCGCCCGCGCAATGGCGCGCAGGTATGCCCATGCGCCCGTACGCGCAGGTCAGCGTCGCATTCCGCCTGTCCCGAAGGACGTATTCACCATGGCCGCCACCCCGCAGAACCCTGCCGCCTCCGCGCCCCGCCGCAAGGTGAGCCGTCACCGCGGTGAGGGTCAGTGGGCCGTGGGTCACTTCACCCCGCTCAACGGCAACGAACAGTTCAAGAAGGACGACGACGGTCTCAACGTGCGGACGCGCATTGAGACGATCTACTCCAAGCGGGGCTTCGACTCGATCGACCCCAACGACCTGCGCGGCCGGATGCGCTGGTGGGGGCTCTACACCCAGCGCAAGCCCGGGATCGACGGCGGCAAGACCGCGATCCTGGAGCCGGAGGAGCTGGACGACAAGTACTTCATGCTGCGGGTCCGTATCGACGGCGGCCGGCTCACCACCCAGCAGCTGCGCGTGATCGGCGAGATCTCGCAGGAGTTCGCGCGCGGCACCGCGGACATCACCGACCGGCAGAACGTCCAGTACCACTGGATCCGCATCGAGGACGTGCCGGAGATCTGGAACCGCCTGGAGGCGGTCGGCCTGTCCACCACCGAGGCCTGCGGTGACACGCCGCGTGTGATCCTCGGCTCGCCCGTGGCCGGCATCGCCGAGGACGAGATCATCGACGGCACCCCGGCCATCGAGGAGATCCACCGCCGGATCATCGGCAACCCGGCCTTCTCGAACCTGCCCCGCAAGTTCAAGACCGCGATCTCCGGCTCGCCGCTGCTGGACGTGGCGCACGAGATCAACGACGTCGCCTTCGTCGGCGTCGTCCACCCCGAGCACGGCCCCGGCTTCGACGTGTGGGTCGGCGGCGGCCTGTCCACCAACCCCAAGATCGGTGTCCGGCTCGGCGCCTGGGTCCCGCTGGACGAGGTCCCGGACGTCCACGAGGGCGTCGTCTCCATCTTCCGCGACTACGGCTACCGGCGGCTGCGCAACCGCGCCCGGCTGAAGTTCCTGGTCGCGGACTGGGGCCCGGAGAAGTTCCGCCAGGTGCTCCAGGACGAGTACCTCAAGCGCGAGCTCGTCGACGGCCCCGCCCCCGCCCAGCCCGTGGAGCGCTGGCGCGACCACGTCGGTGTGCACCGGCAGCAGGACGGCCGCTACTACGTCGGCTTCGCCCCGCGCGTGGGCCGCGTCGACGGCACCACCCTGACGAAGATCGCCGACCTGGCCGAGGCCCACGGCTCGGGCCGGGTCCGCACCACCGTCGAGCAGAAGATGATCGTGCTGGACGTCGAGGAGGCGCAGGTCGAGTCGCTGGTCGAGGCCCTCGAGGCGCTGGACCTGACCGCCAAGCCCTCCCCCTTCCGGCGCGGCACCATGGCCTGCACCGGCATCGAGTACTGCAAGCTGGCCATCGTCGAGACCAAGGCGCGCGGCTCCGCCCTGATCGACGAACTCGAGCGCCGCGTCCCGGACTTCGACGAGCCGCTCACCATCAACATCAACGGCTGCCCGAACGCCTGCGCCCGCATCCAGGTCGCGGACATCGGCCTCAAGGGCCAGCTGATGCTCGACGACCGCGGCGAGCAGGTCGAGGGCTACCAGGTGCACCTCGGCGGCGCGCTCGGCCTCGAGGCCGGCTTCGGCCGGAAGGTCCGCGGCCTGAAGGTCACCTCGGAGGAGCTGCCCGACTACATCGAGCGCGTCCTGAAGCGCTTCCAGGCGGAGCGCGAGGACGGCGAGCGGTTCGCCGCCTGGGCGGCCCGGGCCGACGAGGAGGCCCTGTCATGAGCGAGCGGGCGGCTCCCTTCTACTGCCCCTACTGCGGCGACGAGGACCTGCGTCCCAGCGAGCAGGGCCACGGCGCCTGGGAATGCGCGGCGTGCAACCGCGCATTCCAGCTGAAGTACCTCGGGCTGCTCGCCCGCGGCGTTCAGCGAGCCGACAACGGAGGGGATGACCGGATATGACGACGGCTCAGGAAGCCCGTGTCGAAGAGGAGTTGAAGGCACTCGCCGAGCAGGCGGGACGCGACCTGGAGGACGCCTCCGCGCTGGAGGTCCTCCAGTGGGCCGTGGACACCTTCGGCGACGAGTTCTGTGTGACGTCCTCCATGGAGGACGCCGTGGTGGCCCATCTGGCGTCCCGCGTCCGCAAGGGCGTCGACGTGGTGTTCCTGGACACCGGCTACCACTTCCCCGAGACCATCGGCACCCGGGACGCGGTCGAGGCCGTGATGGACGTGAACGTCATCACCCTCACCCCGCGCCGGACGGTCGCCGAGCAGGACGCCCGGTACGGTCCCAAGCTCCACGACCGCGACCCGGACCTGTGCTGCAAGCTCCGCAAGGTCCAGCCGCTGGAGGAGGGCCTGCGAGGATACCGGGCCTGGGCCACCGGACTGCGCCGCGACGAATCCGCGACCCGGGCGAACACCCCGGTCGTCGGCTGGGACGAGAAGCGCCGCAAGGTCAAGATCTCCCCCATCGCCCGCTGGACCCAGGACGACGTCGACGCCTACGTCGCCGAACACGGTGTCCTGACCAACCCGCTGCTGATGGACGGCTACACCTCCGTCGGCTGCGCCCCCTGCACCCGCCGGGTCCTGGAGGGCGAGGACGCGCGCGCCGGCCGCTGGGCGGGCCGCGCCAAGACCGAGTGCGGGCTGCACGGATGACGAGCACCAAGGTCATTCATACGACTCCCACAGCTCCTGTTGCTACTGCTGTTACAGAAGCGATCACTGCGACCCAGGAGAATCACGTGACGACCGGAGCCACCGTCTGGCTCACGGGTCTGCCGAGTGCCGGCAAGACCACCATCGCGTACGAGCTGGCCGGCCGGCTGCGCGAGGAAGGCCACCTCGTCGAGGTGCTCGACGGCGACGAGATCCGCGAGTTCATCTCGGCGGGCCTCGGCTTCAGCCGCGAGGACCGGCACACCAACGTGCAGCGCATCGGCTTCCTCGCCGACCTGCTCGCCCGCAACGGCGTCAAGGCGCTGGTGCCGGTGATCGCGCCGTACGCCGACAGCCGTGACGCGGTCCGCAAGCGGCACGAGGCGAGCGGGACGGCCTACGTGGAGGTGCACGTGGCGACCCCCATCGAGGTGTGCAGCGAGCGCGACGTCAAGGGCCTGTACGCCAAGCAGGCGGCGGGCGAGCTGTCCGGCCTCACCGGCGTCGACGACCCGTACGAGGTGCCCGCGTCACCGGATCTGCGGATCGAGTCGCAGAACCAGACCGTGCAGGAGTCCGCGGCGTCGGTCTACGCGCTGCTCAGCGAGAGGGGACTGGCGTGACGGCCGTCACCGAGACCAAGGGGGGCGAAGAGGGCACGGCCAGCCCGTACGCCCTCAGCCACCTCGACTCGCTGGAGTCGGAGGCGGTGCACATCTTCCGCGAGGTGGCGGGCGAGTTCGAGAACCCGGTGATCCTGTTCTCCGGCGGCAAGGACTCGATCCTCATGCTGCACCTGGCGCTGAAGGCGTTCACACCGGCGCCGGTGCCGTTCTCGCTGCTGCACGTGGACACCGGGCACAACTTCCCGGAGGTCATCGAGTACCGCGACCGCACGGTGGCCAAGCACAACCTGCGGCTGCACGTCGCCTCGGTGCAGGACTACATCGACCGGGGGGTGCTCAAGGAGCGTGCGGACGGCACCCGCAACCCGCTGCAGACCCTGCCGCTGACGGAGAAGATCCAGTCGGAGAAGTTCGACGCGGTCTTCGGCGGCGGGCGCCGCGACGAGGAGAAGGCCCGCGCCAAGGAGCGGGTGTTCTCCCTGCGGGACGAGTTCTCCCAGTGGGACCCCCGCCGTCAGCGCCCCGAGCTGTGGAACCTGTACAACGGGCGCCACGCCCCCGGTGAGCACGTCCGCGTGTTCCCGCTGTCCAACTGGACCGAGCTGGACGTCTGGCAGTACATCGCCCGCGAGGGGATCGAGCTGCCGGAGATCTACTTCGCCCACGAGCGCGAGGTGTTCCGGCGCGGCGGCATGTGGCTGACCGGCGGCGAGTGGGGCGGGCCCAAGGACGGCGAGACCGTCGAGAAGCGGCTCGTCCGCTACCGGACCGTCGGCGACATGTCCTGCACGGGCGCCGTCGACTCCGACGCGGTGACGCTGGAGCACGTCATCGCCGAGATCGCCGCGTCCCGGCTGACGGAGCGCGGCGCCACCCGCGCCGACGACAAGCTCTCCGAGGCCGCGATGGAAGACCGTAAGCGCGAGGGGTACTTCTAAGCATGAGCACGACCACGACCGAGGAACTCTCGGCCACGACCCTGCTGCGGTTCGCCACCGCCGGCTCCGTCGACGACGGCAAGTCCACCCTCGTCGGCCGGCTGCTGCACGACTCCAAGTCGATCCTCACGGACCAGCTGGAGGCCGTGGAGCGCGCCTCGGCGAGCCGTGGCGCGGAGGGCCCCGACCTCGCGCTGCTCACCGACGGCCTGCGCGCCGAGCGCGAGCAGGGCATCACCATCGACGTCGCGTACCGCTACTTCGCCACCCCGCGCCGCCGGTTCATCCTCGCCGACACGCCCGGCCACGTGCAGTACACCCGCAACATGGTCACCGGTGCCTCCACGGCCGAGCTGACGGTGATCCTGGTCGACGCGCGCAACGGCGTCGTCGAGCAGACCCGCCGGCACGCGGCGATCGCGGCCCTGCTGCGCGTCCCGCACGTCGTGCTCGCCGTGAACAAGATGGACCTGGTCGACTACCGGGAGTCCGTGTTCGCCGCCATCGCCGAGGAGTTCACGGCGTACGCGACCGAGCTGGGCGTGCCGGAGGTCACCGCGATCCCGATCTCGGCGCTCGCCGGGGACAACGTGGTGGAGCCGTCCGCGACCATGGACTGGTACGGCGGCCCGACCGTCCTGGAGCACCTGGAGACCGTCCCGGTCAGCCACGACCTGGCGCACTGCCACGCGCGGCTGCCCGTGCAGTACGTGATCCGGCCGCAGACCGCCGAGCACCCGGACTACCGGGGCTACGCGGGCCAGATCGCCGCCGGCTCGTTCCGGGTGGGCGAGCAGGTCACCGTCCTGCCGTCCGGGAGGACGACGACGGTCGCCGGGATCGACCTGCTGGGCGAGGCCGTCGACGTGGCGTGGACGACGCAGTCGGTGACGCTGCTGCTCGCGGACGACATCGACGTCTCGCGCGGCGACCTGATCGTGCCGAGCAAGGACGCGCCGGCCACCACGCAGGACGTCGAGGCCACCGTGTGCCACGTCGCCGACCAGCCGCTGACCGTCGGCCACCGGGTGCTGCTCAAGCACGGCACCCGCACGGTCAAGGCGATCGTCAAGGACATCCCGTCCCGCCTCACGCTCGACGACCTCTCCCTGCACCCGCACCCGGGGCAGCTCGTCGCCAACGACATCGGCCGGGTGAAGATCCGCACCGCGGAGCCGCTGCCGGTGGACTCCTACGCCGACTCGCGCCGCACGGGCTCGTTCATCCTGATCGACCCCAGCGACGGCACCACGCTCACCGCGGGCATGGTCGGCGAGTCGTTCGCGGCCCCCGATCCCGTCAAGGACGAGGCCGACGACGACGGATGGGACTTCTGACGTGACCACCGGCCACTGCGCGATGTCCGCGACGGAGGACGGCCGCGTCGGCAGCGGCCGCCCCCTCCACAGCGGGCAGAGCAAAGTGGCGCGAGGTGCGCGGTGAGGTCCACGCGATCTCCGCGCGCCCTCACCCGCCGAGCACCGCCCCGGACGAGACGAAAATGTTTGCCGAAGCCCCGGCCACGACCCGCAACACCGTGACCGCCGGGCCAACGAGAGGAACACCTCCCGTGCCTGCCACACCCAGCCTCCGCCGTGCCTTCGCGGTGATGGCCGTCCTCCCCCTGCTGGCCCTCGCCGCCTGCGGCTACGGGTCCAGGGCCCAGGACGCGTCGTCCGCCCAGCGGATCGCCGCCGGGGCGGAGAAGATCGACGGTCTCGACTCCGTGAAGATCGGCTACTTCGGCAACCTGACCCACGGGACCGCGCTCGTCGGGGTGAACAAGGGCTACTTCCAGAAGGCCCTGGGCGCCACCAAGGCCACGTACCAGGTCTTCAACGCGGGGCCGTCCGAGATCGAGGCCCTCAACTCCGGTTCCATCGACATCGGCTGGATCGGCCCCTCCCCCGCCATCAACGGCTACACCAAGTCCGCGGGCGAGAACCTCCGCATCATCGGCGGTTCGGCCTCCGGCGGTGTCAAGCTCGTCGTCGACCCGGACAAGATCAAGTCCGTCAAGGACGTCAAGGGCAAGAAGATCGCCACCCCGCAGCTCGGCAACACCCAGGACGTCGCCTTCCTCAACTGGATCGCGGAGCAGGGCTGGAAGGTCGACGCCGAGAGCGGCAAGGGCGACGTCTCCGTCGTCCGCACCGACAACAAGACCACCCCCGACGCCTACAGGTCCGGCTCCATCGACGGCGCCTGGGTCCCCGAGCCCACCGCCTCCAAGCTGGTCGCCGAGGGCGCCGAGGTGCTCCTCGACGAAGCGGACCTGTGGCCCGACGAGAAGTTCGTGATCACGAACATCATCGTGTCGCAGACGTTCCTCGACGAGCACCCGAAGGCCGTCGAGGCGGTGCTGAAGGCGTCGGTCGAGACCAACGCGTACATCAGTGCCCACCCCGACGAGGCGAAGACCGCGGCGAACGCGCAGCTGGAGTCGGACTCCGGCGCGGCGCTGCCCGCGGACGTCCTGGACCCGGCGTGGGAGTCCATCCGGTTCACCGACGACCCGCTGGCCTCCACCCTCAAGACCGAGGCGGAGCACGCGGTGCAGGCCGGTCTGCTGGAGGACCCGGAGCTGGACGGCATCTACGACCTCACCCTCCTGAACAAGGTCCTCGCGGCCGAGGGTGACAGCACCGTCGACGACGCCGGCCTCGGCGCCGAGTAGACCCCAAGTCGGATGAGTTCCCAGGAGGTGACGACCATGGCCACCACCCTCGTCAAGGCGGACAGCGCCGAGTCGGTGGAGTACGCCGCCCGCATCGAGCACGTCTCGAAGTCCTTCGCCGGGCCCGCGGGGCAGCAACTCGTCCTGGACGACATCAGCCTCGATGTCGCGCCGGGCGAGTTCGTCACCCTCCTGGGTGCCTCGGGCTGCGGCAAGTCCACACTGCTGAACCTGGTGGCGGGGCTCGACAAGCCCACCGCCGGCGGCATCAGCACCGACGGGCGTCCCGCTCTGATGTTCCAGGAGCACGCCCTGTTCCCGTGGCTGACCGCGGGCAAGAACATCGAACTCGCCCTGAAGCTGGGCGGGGTCGCGAAGAACGAGCGGCGCGACCGGGCCGAGGAACTGCTCGAACTGGTCCGGCTGAAGGGCTCGTACGGCAAGCGGGTGCACGAGCTGTCCGGCGGTATGCGCCAGCGCGTCGCGATGGCGCGCGCCCTCGCGCAGGACGCCCGGCTGCTGCTGATGGACGAGCCGTTCGCGGCCCTCGACGCCATCACCCGGGACGTGCTGCACGACGAACTGACCCGCATCTGGTCGGAGACCGGGCTGTCGGTCCTGTTCGTCACGCACAACGTGCGGGAGGCGGTACGGCTCGCGCAGCGCGTCATCCTGCTCTCCTCCCGGCCCGGCCGGGTGGCCCGCGAGTGGACGGTCGGCCTTCCGCAGCCCCGTCGTATCGAGGACGCCCCCGTGGCCGAACTGTCCCTGGAGATCACAGAAGTCCTGCGTGGGGAGATCCGCCGTCATGGCCAGCACTGAGACGAAGACGACGGACGAGCGTGCCGAGAGCGACCGGCAGACCGCCTCGGTCGAGGCGGGCCTGGACGCCCTGGAGACCGGTGTCACCGGCCGTACGTCCTTCCGTCAGACCTTCGTCAGCAAGATCCTTCCGCCGATCGTCGCCGTCGCGGTGGTCCTGGTGGTCTGGCAGGCCCTGATCTCCTTCAAGGTCGTCGACGATCCGACCAAGCTGCCCTCGCCCGCCGACGTCGGCGGCGAGTTCCGCGACGCCTGGCTGGAGGGCAGGTTCTTCGGCTACATCTGGACCAGCGTCTCGCGCGGTCTGCTGGGCTTCCTGCTGGCGCTCGCCATCGGCACCCCGCTGGGGCTGCTGGTGGCCCGTGTGAAGTTCGTGCGCGCGGCCATCGGGCCGATCCTGTCCGGGCTCCAGTCGCTGCCGTCGGTGGCCTGGGTGCCGCCGGCCGTCATCTGGCTGGGCCTGAACAACTCGATGATGTACGCGGTGATCCTGCTCGGCGCGGTCCCCTCCATCGCCAACGGCCTGGTCTCCGGCATCGACCAGGTGCCGCCGCTGTTCCTGCGGGCGGGCCGCACGATGGGCGCGACCGGGATGAAGGGGGCCTGGCACATCGTCCTGCCGGCCGCGCTCCCCGGTTACCTGAGCGGTCTGAAGCAGGGCTGGGCCTTCTCCTGGCGCTCGCTGATGGCGGCGGAGATCATCGCCTCCTCCCCCGACCTGGGCATCGGCCTGGGCGCGCTGCTGGAGAACGGCCGCAACGCCAGCTCCATGTCGATGGTCTTCGAGGCGATCATCCTCATCCTGTTCGTCGGTATCGCGATCGACCTGCTGATCTTCAGTCCCCTGGAGCGGCGGGTGCTGCGCGGCCGGGGCCTGCTGGTGAAGGGCTGACCTCCCATGCGCAGAGAGCCGGTTCTCCTCGTCATCGCCCACGGCAGCCGCGATCCGCGGCACGCGGCGACCGTCCACGCCCTGGTGCGCCGGGTGCGGTCGCTGCGGCCGGGGCTGCGCGTGGAGACCGGCTTCCTGGACTTCAACGTCCCGTCGGTGCAGGGGGTGCTGGAGTCCCTGGCGGCGGAGGGCGTCCAGGACGTCGTGGCGCTGCCGCTGCTGCTGACGCGCGCCTTCCACGCGAAGGCGGACATCCCGGCGGTCCTGCGGGACGCGCCGCCGCGGCTGCGGATCCGCCAGGCGGAGGTCCTCGGACCGTCGCCGCTGCTGCTGTCCGCGCTGGAACGGCGGCTGTACGAGGCGGGGCTGTCGCCCGCCGACAGGTCCTCCACCGGGGTCGTGCTGGCCTCGGCGGGGTCCACCGACCCGGAGGCGATCGCGGTGATCGCAGATATCGCGCGGGAGTGGTGGCACACCGGTTGGTGCGCCGTGCGGCCCGCGTTCGCCTCCGCCTCCCTGCCGCGCACCGAGGACGCGGTGCGCGAGCTGCGGGAGCTGGGCTGCTCGACGGTGGCGGTCGCCCCGTACGTCCTGGCCCCCGGTTTCCTGCCGGACCGTATCGCGCGGGGCGCGGCCGGGGCGGACGTCCTCGCCGAGGTGCTGGGCCCGGCGCCCGAGGTGGCGCGGCTGCTGCTGGAGCGCTACGACGCGGCTCGGGTGCCCCGGCTGACGGCCATCGGCGCGTAGGCGTCTGTTCCCGGGGCAGCCGGCGGCACAGCTCACGGTTCCTCCGGCCGGGCCCACCAGGCCGGCGGCACAACTCACGGGCCCCTCCGGGCGGGCCCGTCGGGCCGGCGGCACAGCTCACGGGTCCCTCCGGCCGGGCCCGTCGGCCCGGCGGCACAGCTCACGGGTCCCTCCGGCCGGGCCCGTCGGCCCGGCGGCACAACTCACGGGTCCCTCCGGCCGGGCCCGTCGGCCCGGCGGCACAGCTCACGGCCGGTGGCACAGTTCGTCGCCCAGCCGGGTACGGGCGTACCGTACGAGCCGGCCGCTGCGGGTACGGCTGAGGAGGCCGGCGTCGTGCAGGACGGCGAGGTGCTGGCTGACGGCTCCCGGGGTGACGTCCAGCCGGTGCGCGAGCTCGGTGGTGGAGGCCGGTTCCGCGAGCAGCAGGAGCAGCCGGGCGCGGGGGCGTCCCAGCAGGCGGGCCAGGGCGTCGTCGGGGGCGGGGGGCCGGGTCTCGGAGAGGGTGGCGCGGCCGCGCGCCGGATACATCAGCACCGGGGGCCGTGAGGGGTCGATCAGGGGCTGGGCGCCACGGGCGAACAGCGTCGGCAGCAGCACCATGCCCCGTCCCTCTATGCCGACACCGGCCCAGGGCGCCGGGACCGTGAAGTCCCGCGTGGACAGCCGCAGGTGGCTGCCGGTCCAGGTGAGACGGTCGTCGAGTCCCTGGAGCAGCGCGCCGGCGCCCTGCTCGGCCAGCACCCTCCCGCGGTACGCGAGATCGGCCTCCAGGATGCTCTGCGCGCGCGGCCACCACTGTGCGGCCAGGCAGGTGTGCCAGTAGGCGTCGAGCGCGTCCGCGGTGCGGGCGAGGAACGCGGCGGGGTCGGCGAGGCCCCGTGCGACGACGGGCGGCAGCGCGTCCTCGCTCCGGTAGGTGGCGCGCAGGTCGGCGGCGACGACGTCCGGCGCGGTCGCCCGGACCCGCTCCAGTTCGTCGGCGAAGGCCGGGCGGGCCCGGTCGGGCCGCGGGGTGAGGAAGTCGGGGACCCACAGCCAGGGGGCCACGAGCGCGGCGAGCAGTTCGGGGTCGAGGGAGTCGAGGCGGGAGCGGATCCGGCGCAGCCACGGCCGGTGGTGGGGGTAGCGGGCCGGGTCGTGCAGGCAGCGCAGCGAGAACACCGCCTCCTGGAGCGGGGAGTAGGCGAAAGAGGTGGTGGCGAGGTCGTCGACGGTGAAGCGGAACTCGATCATTGAGTGGCACGCTAAATCAATGCCGGGCCCGGACCGCCGCCGGGTTCGCTGTCCGCATGACCACGACACCGGCCTCCTCGGCCTCCTCGGGCTCCGACGCCGCCTCCGCCGCGCCCGGCTCCCCGGCTTCCCCCGTTCCTGCGGCTCCCCCGGGTTCCGACGGCGGCGGCCCCCCGGACTCCACGGCCACCCCCCTCGCCACCCGGGCCTCCGGGCTGCTGCCCGTCGGCCCCGTGCTGCGCCGCGCCTCCCTGCTGACCCTCGTCAACTCCCTGGGCAACGGCCTCTACTTCCCGCTCGGCGTCCTGTACTTCACCCGGATCGTCGGCCTCGACGCGACCTCCGTCGGGCTCGGGATGACCGGCGCGGGGCTGGTCGGCGTGGCCGCCGGGGTGCCCGCGGGGCGGGCGGCGGACCGGTGGGGCGCCCGGCGGGTGGCCGCGCTGCTGTGGGCCGGCACGGGGGTCGCGACGGCCGCGTACGTGCTGGTGCACTCGTACGTGGGCTTCCTCCTCGCCGTGGTCTGCGCGACCGGGTTGCAGATGGCCTCGCGCGGCGTGCAGGGCGCGCTGTACGCGGATGTGCTGCCGGCGGCGACGCGGGTGGAGGCACGGGCGTACCTGCGGATGGTGACGAACGTGGGCATGGCCGTCGGCGGCCTGTTCGGCGCGGTCGCCCTGCAACTGGACACCAGGGGCGCGTACATGACGATCATCGTGCTGAACGCGCTGTCGTTCGCGGGGCCCGCACTGCTGATCCCAGGGCTTCCTCTGGCTCCGCACGCCGTCGACCGCGCGCCGCTCGCCGCGGACGCGCCGGCCGCCGACCGCTGGCGCGCGGTGCGCGACCTGCCGTTCCTCGCGGTGACCGTCCTGAACGCCGTCCTGGTCGTGCAGTACACGCTCTCCGAGGTGGGCCTGCCGCTGTGGATCGTGGAGCGCACCGAGGCGCCGCGCTGGACGGCGGCCCTGCTGATGATCGTGAACTGCGTGCTGGTGGCCCTGCTCCAGGTCCGGGTCGCCCGCCGCTTCTCCCAAGTGCCGTCCGCCGTGCGGGCGATGGGCCTGGCCGGGCTGCTGCTGGCCGCCGCCTGCGCGGTCTACGCCCTCTCGGCGGGCCTGACCCCGGTGTGGGCGGTCCTCGCCCTCACCGCCGGAGCCGTCGTCCACGTCACGGCCGAGGTGCTCGCCGCGGCCGGCGCCTGGACCCTCGGCTACGCCCTCGCCGACGCCCGCGCCCACGGCGTCTACCAGGGCGTCTTCGGGGCGGGCACGTCCGCCGGGATGATGGCGGGCCCGGCCCTGGTCACGGTCACCGCGATCCGGCACGGCTCGGCCGGCTGGGCGGCGCTGGGCGTGCTGTTCGCGGCGGCGGGCCTCGCGGTGGGGCCCGCGGTGCGGTGGGCGGGACGGGACGGGTGGCGGGGAGAGGGTTGCTGACGGGTCGTGGGAGGAAGCGGGATCCTGTAGCGTCGGAAGACCGGGGCGGGGGCTCCCGGAGTCGCAACCGCGTTGTTGGGGGAGACGGGTTGGAGAGGCAGCACGACCACCGGGGAGCTCGTACCGTCTCCCTGCTGTCGATCGGAGTGGGCAGCTTCGAGGACGGCTCGACCATGGAGGAGCTCGACTTCGTCTCCACGCGGATGGCCGACGTCCAGTGGGCCTTCGACCCGTTCGGGGTGAAGGTCGAGCCACCCTGTCTCGACGGAACCGAGGGGGAGATCGACGCCCTGCTGCGCCGTCGGCTCGTCGACGACCGCGACCAGGCCGACATCTCCGTCGTCCATCTGATCGGACACGGGCACCGGGACCGCAACGGCCGGCTGGGGCTCGTGGCGCGCGACGATCGCGTGGTCGACATCGACCGGTGGATCGAGAAGGCGCAGCAGGAGATCGAGCGGGACGGGAACCGGCGCCGGGTGGTCTTCCTCGTCGACACCTGCTCGGCGGGGGCCGCGACGGGACGGCAGTCACTCGCCGAGCAGAACGCCGAGCGGGGCGTGTGGGCGCTGGGCGCGACCATCAGCAGTCTGCCGACGGAGCAGGGCCGCTTCAGCCACTGGATCACCACGGCTCTGCAGCAGATCAGGGACGAGGACTACACCCTCAACGACGACTCCGTGAGTTTCACCGAGTTCGTCCGCCAACTCATCGCCGTGGGACGCCAGATCAAGCCCTCATGGCGCATCTCCCTCGGCTTCAACCTCGAACAGGGGGACGGGGACTGGCCGTTCCTGCCGAACCCGAAGAAGGTCGGCCTCACCGCGGACGAAGTCCGTATGCGCAGACGCTCCCTGGGCTACGTCCCCGGCGAGGAGGACCTGCGCAAGGACCTCGGCACCAGGATCGCCGCGGGCGAGGAGGTCGAGGACGCGGTCTACTTCTACGATCGCGCCTCGGGGCGCGGACTCGTCTCGGCGAATGGCACGGAAGGCTTCTTCTCGGGCCGTGCGGCGGAACTGCGGCGCTATGTGGAGTGGCAGGCGGGCGACGGCCCACTGCTGACCGTGACGGGCGCGGCAGGCGCCGGGAAGTCCGGCCTGCTGGGACTGATCGTGTGCGCGGCCCATCCCGAACTGAGGGACCGCTGCCACGATCTGTGGGCACACGCCGGTCCGGGTCTGCCGGAGGTGCCCGACGTGGTGGCGGTCCACGCCCGGCAGCGGTCCGGACAGCAACTGGTCGACAGGATCGTACGGTTGGCGGACCTCGCCCTGCCGAAGGAGGACGAGCAGGAGGACCCCGGGGAGAATACGGACAGGACGGACAAGGCGGAGGAGCAGGAGGAGGTCCGCTGGACGCCCGAGCTCCTGCGGAAGGCGCTGGAGCAGGAGGGCAAGAAGCGGCTCGTCGTGATCGACGCGGTGGACGAGAGCAGCGACCCCCAGTCGGTGCTGGACCTCGTCGCCGTACTCGTCGCACCCGGGAAACGACGCGACCGGTCGTCGGCCGCACCCTGCCGGGTCCTGTTCGGTGGCCGGCGCGAGGTGGTCGACGCCCTGTACTTCGACATCCAGATGGCCGAGCTGACCGGCGAGCGCATCGACCTGGACAGCGCCGATCCCGCGACGACGGAAGAAGACGTACGCCGCTACATCGAGCGGCTGCTCAGAACCGCCGAGGTGTACACGACCGGCCCGTCGGCGGAGTTCGTCGTGCTTCTGGCCAAGCTGGGAGCCAAGAACATCGTCGGCGGTCTGCGTCAGGACAGCCCGTGGGGCCCTTTCCTCCTTGCCGGGCTGTACACCCATTACCTGCTGACGCTCCGCACTCTGCCGGAGAACGAGTCGATCGCCAAGGCCTACGGCGGACAGGCGTCCGCGGACCTGCCGCAACTGCTGGAAGCCGTCCTGACGGAACACCCGGCGGCTCGTGCGGTCCTCGCCGTCCTGGCCCGTTCCAAGGGCGACGGGATGCCACGGGTGACCCTGCGCCGGTGCCTCGGAGCGCTGAACGCCCACGACATCACCGACGCCGAACT
Source organism: Streptomyces sp. NPDC059895 (assembly GCF_042731035.1). Classification (NCBI taxonomy): domain Bacteria; kingdom Bacillati; phylum Actinomycetota; class Actinomycetes; order Kitasatosporales; family Streptomycetaceae; genus Streptomyces; species Streptomyces sp. NPDC059895. Next base: position 63,582 of record NZ_JBHWKO010000009.1, on the reverse strand, counting down.
CGAGAAGACCCTGCGCGAGGCGTCGCCGTACCTGCGGACCGGCGCCGACCGCGAGAGCAAGACGCTGTACCGGATCTTCCAGCAGGGACTCGCGGACTACCTCCGCGACCACCCGAGCGGCTCGGACCCGGTGGACGGGCAGGAGAGTCTCGCGCTCGAACGCAGTCTGCTGTCGAAGATCGTGGAACCGTTCGCGGCCGGGCCGGAGGGCCGGTCCGCGGACCGCTGGCACCTGGCCGAACCCTACGTACTGCAGCACGCCCTGGGACACGTCATGGCCGCCGACGCCCCGGAGGTCGCCGAGGCCCTCCTCACGGATCCGTATTTCGTCATCCGCTTCGACCCGCGTGAGGATCACCGGGCCATCGACCTGTGCCACTCGGAGGAGGCCGCCGTCCACCGTCGCCTCCTCAGCGCGTCCTGGCAGGCCCACCGCGATCTGCGCAGTGCCGCCGACCGGGCCTCGGTGTTCCTCTACGACGCCGACCGGCTCGGCATGCCGGACCAGTGCGCGCTCTTCAGCGGCATCGTCGCGGACGTCGCGCTCCAGCCCGAGGAGGCGGCCCACTCGCTCCGCTGGGCCATCGGAGGCCGGGTCGACGACAGCTCCCAGTTCATCCAGACAGCGGCGGGCTTCTCGAGCAGCCTTGCCGTCTCCCCCGGCGGGGACCTCCTGGCGATCACCACGGACGGCAGTGTGCAACTCCTGGAGACGGAGACCTGGCGGCAGGTGGCACGCGTACCCGGCGCGGCGCTCGGCGCCTCGGTCAACCGCGTCGCCTTCTCACCGGACGGTCGGTTCCTGGCCTTCTCGGCACCCACCTGGACACGCAACGTGCAGCTCTGGGACGTACACCATCGCGTCTTCCTCGGAAGACCCTGGGAGGAGGACACGTGCCGCACGGGCACGCCCTCCGCCCTGGCTTTCTCCCGGGACGGACGGATGCTCGCCGTCGCGAGCAGGGAACTCGACGTCTCCGTCTGGGACATCGGCGACGGCGGCCCGACCGAGGCGAAACGGCTCCCGGGGAGCAGGGCGGCCAGCCAGGTCCTGTTCAGTCCGGAGGGACACCTGCTGGCCGTGTGCGGTGAGGAGGGCACGACCCTCTGGCACACGGACACCTGGCAGCCGGTGCCCCTCACCCACCTGGAGACCGCGGCCGTCGCCTTCACCCCCCACGACCGCCTCGTGGCCCTGCTCCACACGGACGCCATCACGCTGTGGTCGTACGACACGTTGCGCAGGACCACCCGGATCCCGCTGCGCACGCATCTTTTCGGCAGGGTGACCTTCTCCCAGGACGGATCCCTGCTCGCCGTCACCGACTGGAGCACCGTACAGGTCATCGAGGTCGCGACCGGTGCACAGGTCAAACTCGTCGAGTCACTCGATCACATCCTCGGAGCCTTCTTCCATCCCGCGCATCCCAGGCTCCTGGTGAGCGCGCACTCCGACGGCCGACTGCGTCTGTGGAAGCGATTCGCGCGGGACACGGCCGTGCCCCCACTGCCCCGTTTCCACTCCGTCGACGCAGTGGCCTCACCGGACGGCCGTCTCGTGGCCGCCGTCGATCAGGACGACGTCCTGAACCTGTACGACTCCCTCACCGGCCAACGGCTGGAAACCGTGCCCATCGGCCGCAGCAACCCCAGTGCGGATCTGTACTTCTCCCCCGACAGCCGCACCGTCGTCGCCGTGGCCGGCGGCGACCGCGTCCACGTCGTCCGCCTCGGCCCCACATCGCCGACGAACGACATCCTGCGCCTCGGCAGTCCGTACCGGCCGTCCTTCGCGTTCTCCCCGAACAGCCGGAGGTTCGCGCTGGGCGGGCGGGAAACCGGCTCGGATGCCTACACCGTCAGGGTGTGGGACGTAGCCACGCTGCGCGTCACCCACCGTATCCCGCTGCCCGGTTCCCCCGAGGCTCTCGGATTCGTCGGCTCCGACAGACTCCTCGTCGCCCTCAACGGCGGCATCGCCGTCTACGACTGCCCCGACACCCCGGAGGAGACCCCCGCATGACCCGAGTCCTGGGCATCCACGGTGTCCGCAACTACAAGGCCGTCGACACCACCCCCGTCCTCGGCGCCAAACGGCTCCGCGGCGACTGGCTGGAAGCCCTCGGCGCCGCCGGCCCCTCCCTCGACCTCGACACCGCCTACTACGCCGACCTGCTCCGCAGCCGGCGGCAGGGGGAGGGCGGGTTCGACGGCCTCGACGACGCCGAGGTCGCTCTCGTCGAGCAGTGGGCGCTCGCCTGGGGTGTCGCCCCGGACGGGGTCCAGGGGCGGGCCACCGGATGGCTGCGCTGGATCTGCGGAGAGGTGGCCCAGCGCAGCGGGGAGAGCCCCGCGGTGGTCGAGAAGACGGTCAAGCTGTTCTTCCCGGAGGTCGCCCGCTACTTCGACGGCGGCCGGGACGCCGTGCGCGAGCGCGTCCGGGAGGCTCTCCTGCGTCACCGCCCCGAGGTCGTCGTCGCCCACTCCCTGGGCAGCGTCGTCGCCTACGAGGTCCTGCACGGCCTCGGTGACGAACTCGACGTACGGCTCCTCCTCACGCTCGGCTCACCCCTCGCCCTCCCCCATGCCGTGTTCCACCGGCTCGACCCGGCGCCGGAGGGCGGTGTCGGCGCGAGGCCCGCCACCGTGCGGCGCTGGGTGAACGTCGCGGACGTCGGGGACTTCGTAGCCGTGCCGAAGGGGCAACTCGCCCGTGTCTTCCCGGAGGTCGATCAGCTGCCGGACATCAGCGTCGCGCGCTGGTGGCCGCACAGCGTCCTGGACTGCCTGAGGCACCCGAGCGTGACCGGAACGGTACTGAGCCGCTGACGCCCCGTCCCGTCACGGACCCGCCCGGCGCACCAGCTCCGCCACCGGCAGGGAACCGGGCGCCTTCCGCAGGCGGGCGAACTCGTTGGCGAGGTGCTGCAGCAGGTCGTTCAGCGGTGTCGGTACGCCGTGGAGGCGGCCCAGGAGCGCGATCTCGCCGTTGAGGTAGTCGGCCTCGATGCTGCCGGCGCCCCGGCTGAGGGACTGCCACGAGGAGCCGCCGCCGCGCGTCACGCCGTCCAGCGGCACCTGGGTGACCTTGTCCCCGCGCACCGCCGCCTGCTCCGCCTCGCCCACGTACGCGATCCCGGCGGCCCGCAGCACGGCCTCGCCCTCGGCCCGCACCCTCCGGTACAGCGCGACGGCCTCCTCGCCCTCGACCGGGCCGCTGACCGCCTCCAGGGCGTTGCCCAGGTTGGACAGCAGCTTGGCGTACTGCCAGCGCGCCACGTCCGGGACGACCGGCGCCTCGAAATACGCCTTCTCCAGGTCGGCGGCGATACGGCGGGCGGTGTCGTCGGTGCCGTGCGGGTGGCGGCCGAGGTGGAGGACGCCGGTGAGGGGGCTGCCGGCGGCGGTGACGACGCCGGGCCGGACATGGGTGGCGGGCAGCCACACGCAGACGCCGTAGACGTGCCGGAAGCGGCGCAGGGCCAGGCGCTGGCTCTCCACTCCGTTCTGCGCGCAGACCAGCGGCAGCCGTTCCGCGGCCGTGCCGCCGCCCGCGACCGGCGCCGGCCCCCAGGCCCGGAGGGCGGCCTCGCTGTCCTGCGTCTTGACGGCGAGGACGAGGACGTCGTCGGCGCGCAGGGTGCCGAGCGGGGCGGGCCCGTCGACGACGGGCAGCCGGTGGACCAGTTCGCCCTCGGGCACCCTCAGCCGCAGCCCTCCCTCGCGCAGTGCCGCGTGGTGCGCGCCGCGCGCGACCAGCACGACCTCCTGACCGGACTGAGCGAGCCGCCCGCCGACGGCTCCGCCGACCGCCCCTGCCCCGATGATGACGTAGCGCATGGGCCGAGCCTCGCACAGCCGGCCGGACGACCCGTCACCAGGGCGCGGCGGAGCGGGCCTCCGCCCCGCGGCGGGGGTCACTCCCCGGTCAGCTCCACCAGCTTGACCACGGTGTTCCAGTTGCGGGTGGTGGCGATCAGCCCCTTGTTCACGCGGGGCTTGGAGAGCTGTTCGGCGAGCTTGGAGCGGCCCAGGCCGTCAGGGGCGTACAGGTACAGGGCGCGGTCGCCGAGGCGGAACTCCTCGGGCAGGAAGGCGGCTCGGTCGATGTGGGTGAAGCGGTCGGGCTCGACGGGGGCGGAGAAGTAGGTGACGTGGAGCTGTCTGGCCTCCAGGCCGGCGGCCGGGAAGGGGCAGGCCTCGGCGACGGCCTTCAGATAGGCGTGGTCGCGGACGATCACGTCGACGCCGAACCCGAACCGCGTCCCGATCGAGCCCGCGATCTCCGCGGCGAGGGTGTCCTCGTCCCCGTGACCGGAGGAGAAGACGGCCTGGCCGCTCTGGAGATGGGTGCGCACACCGCCGAGTCCGAGGCCTTCCAGGAGGCTGCGCAGGTCGGCCATCGGGACCTTCCGGGCTCCGCCCACGTTGATGCCTCGCAGCAGTGCCGCGTACGTCGTCGTCATCCGGCCACCCTAGTCTTCCGGATCAGGAATCCCGGATCGGAAATCAGGGTGGTCCGACCACCGCGCGGATCAGTGCGGCAGGGGTTCCACGGCGGCCGTCGCGCCCCGTGGGGGTGGGCGCGACGGGCGTGGGGCCCGGTCCGGCGGGACGGGGTTGCGCGAAACTCTGGCCGACAGGCGGCTCGTCGATCAACCCCTGCCGGCATCTGTGACTTGTTCGACAAGGTTGCGTAATGACAAAGGGGAACGCTGCCGGACGGACCGGACAACCGTGCCGCTTCCCTGATCACGACCCCCGAGAGGGCCGGCATAGATGTAAGGGCCCGCCTCCTCCCGTGCGGTGAGACACCGGGGTCCGAGGGGAGGAGCCGTGCGGCCGGTACGTCACCGGGCAGCACGACGAGATGGCCTTATGCCGCCCCTACCGTCGAAGCGGAAGGTGGCGGCAGGGGGCCGTCACCGCACCTCGAGGGGGGCAGCCCGTCATGGGGAACGGAGATTCACGGGTGCGGGGCATCGCCGCGCGGGCCGGCGGCTGGAGCGCCCGGCACCGCTGGGCGGCCGTCGGCATCTGGGTGCTGTTCGTCGTCCTGGCCATGGGGCTCGGGTCGGCGGCGGGCCGGGTCGACGTCGACGACAGCGACCAGCTCAAGGGCGAGACGCACACCGCCGCCCGGATCGTCGAGGACGCCGGGATCGAGGAGCCGGCCGGTGAGACGGTCCTCGTCCAGGCGAAGGACAGCGGCCTGAAGGCCACCGACGCCGAGTTCCGCGCGGCCGTCGAGGCGGTCGTCACGGCCGTCGAGGACACCGGCGAGGCCACCGACGTCACCTCGCCGTACGACACGCGGACCATCTCCGAGGACGGCCGCAGCGCGCTGGTGCAGTTCGACATCAGGGGCGACTCCGCCACCGCGGGCGAGCGGGTGGAGCCGGTGCTGAAGGCCGTGGAGGGCGTACAGGAGGACCACGCGTCGCTGCGGATCGAGGAGATCGGCGGCGCCAGCATGATGAAGACGTTCGACGACGCGTTCGGGGACGACTTCCAGAAGGCCGAGTACTCCGCGGTGCCGGTGGCCCTCGGCATTCTGCTCATCGCCTTCGGCGCGCTGGTCGCGGCGCTGCTGCCGGTGCTGCTGGCGATCACCGCGATCGTGGCGACGATGGGCCTGATGGGCGTCGTCAGCCACGTCATGCCGATGAGCGACACCGCGAACTCCGTGATGCTGCTGGTGGGTCTGGCCGTCGGCGTCGACTACTGCCTGTTCTACCTGCGCCGGGAGCGTGAGGAGCGGGCCGCAGGCCGGGACGCGCGGACCGCGCTGCGGATCGCCGCGGCGACCAGTGGCCGCGCGATCGTCGTCTCCGGGGTGACGGTGTGCGTGGCGATGGCGGGCATGCTGTTCACCGGGCTCGCCGAGTTCGAGGCGATGGGCCTGGCCTCGCTGATGGTGGTGGCCGTGGCGATGGTCGGCTCCGTGACGGTGCTGCCCGCGCTGCTGTCGCTGCTGGGCGAGCGGGTCGAGAAGGGCCGGATCCCCTTCCTGCGCCGCCGCGGCAACGGCGGCGACGGCGGGAGCCGGTTCTGGACGGCCGTCCTCAAGGGCGTGCTCGCCAAGCCCGTCGTCTCCGTGGCCGTCGCGACCGGCGCCCTGCTCGCCGTCGCGGCGCCGGCGCTCGGCATGAAGACCCAGCAGCTCACCCTGGACCAGGAGTTCGGCGACTCGCTGCCCATCGTCCAGACGTACAACCGGCTCAACGAGGCGTTCCCCGGCGGCTCCGAACCGGCCGAGGTCGTCGTCAGGGCGAAGGACATCAACGGGCCCGAGGTGCAGGCGGCGCTGGCCGACTTCCGTGAGCGGGCGGTCAGTTCGGGCGCGTCGCGCGGCCCCGTCGAGATCAAGCTGCACGACGCGCAGGACGTCGCCTTCGTGTACGTGCCGCTGGTGGGCGGCTCCGACCTGGACAAGGCGGGCGCGAGTCTGGACACGCTGCGCGACGAGGTGCGGCCGGCGACGCTCGGCGCGGTCGACGGCGTCGAGGCGCCGATCACCGGGCAGGTGGCCGGTTCGAAGGACTTCAACGACCAGCTCGCCGGAGCCGTCGTCCCGGTGTTCGCCTTCGTCGTGGTCTTCGCCTTCGGGCTGATGCTGCTGTCGTTCCGCTCGCTGACGATCGCGCTCACCTCGATCGTGCTGAACCTGCTGTCGGTGGGGGCGGCCTACGGCATCCTCGTGGCGGTCTTCCAGCACGGCTGGGGCGCGTCCCTGGTGGGCGCGGAGGGCGTCGGCGCCATCGTCACCTGGCTGCCGCTGTTCCTCTTCGTGATCCTGTTCGGGCTGTCGATGGACTACCACGTGTTCGTGGTCTCCCGGATCCGTGAGGCACGGTTGCGGGGCAGGACGACGAAGGACGCGATCTCCCACGGCGTCGTCACCACGGCGGGTGTCGTGACCAGCGCCGCCGTCATCATGGTCGCCGTCTTCGCGATCTTCGGCACGCTGTCCATGCAGTCCATGAAGCAGATGGGCGTGGGCCTCGCGGCCGCGGTCCTGATCGACGCGACGATCATCCGGGGCGTGCTGCTCCCGGCGGTGATGGCGCTGCTGGGCGAGCGCAACTGGTACCTGCCCAAGTGGCTGCACCGGCTGCCCGACCTCACCCACGACGAGGCGCCGGACGCCGTCGCCGCGCCGGCGACGCACGACGACGAGGGCGAGCCCGTACGGGTCTGACGCGCGCGGCCTTCCTCCGGCCGGGGGCCCGTCGACCACAGGGGAGTCGACGGGCCCCCACGCGCGCGCCGCCGTAGCGGCACGCGCCGCTCCCCGCGCGTGCCGCTAAGGCAGTTCGGCCTCGATGAGGTCGGCCGCCCTGCGCGTGCCGCCCTCCCGCGCCATGCCGGCCCGGATCTCCGTCAGCCGCCGGGCGACCTCGGGGTCGTCGACCAGGGCGAGGGCGAGGGACCGCAGGGTCTCGGCGCTCGCCTCCTTGGCCGGCAGGTGCCGGGCGACGCCGAGCGCCTGGAGCATGTCCGCGTTCCCGAACTGGTCCGCGGCCTGCGGTACGGCGATCATCGGGGTCGCCGTCGCCAGCCCCTCCTGGCTGCCGCCCGCCCCGGCGTGGGTGACGAACAGGTCGGCCTGCTGGAGGATCGCCCGCTGCGGGACCCAGGAGCGCACCTCCACGTTGGCGGGCACGTCGCCCAGTTCGGCCGGGTCGACGTGCCGGCCGATCTGGAGCACCAGGTGCCAGCCGGGCAGGTCCGCGAAGGCCGCCACGCAGGCGCGGTAGAAGTCGGGCTGCTTGGTGAAGGCCGAGCCCAGCGAGACGAGGACGACCCTGGTGGCCTTGGCGGGCCGCGTCCAGGTGCCCTCGGCACGGCGGTCGCCCTGGCAGGCGCCGACGAAGCTGTACACCCGCTCGTCGACCCGGTCGGCGTTCGGCTGGAGCACCTTGGGGATGAGGACCAGGGAGCGGGCGGGCCGGCCGGCGAAGGAGTCGGGGTGCTCGGTGATCCCGTTCTCCGCCAGCCAGGCGCCGAAGCGGGCGTAGTAGGCCCGGCCGCGTTCGGTCTTCCTCGGCTCGGCCCACATCGGCTCGGCGACCTCCTCCTCGTAGCCCTCCCAGGCGACCAGGCTGGGCGAGAGGGAGATCGCGGGCACGCCCCAGCGGTGGGCGAGGACGCGGGCCGGGTAGGAGGCGATGTCGTGCAGGACGAGGTCGGGCTCGTCCCCGGCGTAGGCCTCGGTCAGCCGGGGCAGCGCCTGGATCGCGTCGTCCAGGAACGGTTCCACGTTGTCGAGGAGGGTGGTCCCCCAGGCCGACGGGTCGGCGTCGGGCGAGGGCAGGGTGGAGTGCCACGGCTTCACCTCGGCGCCGGTCCCGGCGACCTTGTCGGCGAGGGCGGGCGGGACGGCGTAGGTGACGCGGTGCCCGCGCGCGACGAGTTCCCGGATCACCTCCAGGCTGGGGTTCACATGGCCGTGGGCGGCGATGGAGAACATGGCGATGTGGGCGGGAGCGGTCATACCGTCGACCGTAAGCGAGACGATACGTCTCGTACAATCGAATTAGCGCTCACCCCCGCCACCGGGTGCGCATGACCGGCGCGAACCGCCAGGTCGACCAGGTCAGCCAGGTCAGCCAGGTCAGCGCTGGTAGCGCGCCAGTACCAGGTTCCCGTCCTCCTCCAGCCGTCGCCGCAGCTCGCCCAGGCCGATCGCTCCGCTGTAGTACTCCTGGAAGGCGGGGGTGGCGACCTTGTCCTTCCACTCCGGATAGCCGCGGACGGACTGGGCGGGGGCCGGGCGCAGACCGTCGGCGAGCGCGGTGCCGGTCGCCCAGTCGTCCTCGGTCGTGCGCAGGGCCGGATCGGCGAGGGCCCGGGTGCCGGTGGGCAGCATCCATTCGCCCAGGGCCAGCCGCACCATGTTCGGCGGCTGGAGGAGGAAGTCGATGAACGCGGCCGCCAACTCCTTGTGCGGGCTGTCCTCGGCGATGGACAGGGTCTGCGGGCTGACGCCCTGGGTGAGACCGTCGGCGCCGGCCGGGGCGGGCAGCACCTGCCAGTCGAAGCCCTCGGGGGCCTGCTGGACGATCTGCTGGCGGTAGGAGAAGCCCAGCGGGACCATCGCGTACTTGCCGGCGAAGAAGCCGGGCAGGGTGTCGGAGCCGCCGCTGCCCAGCAGCGAGCCCGGGGCGCTGCCGTCCTCGCCGACCTGGTCGTGGACGGTGCGCGGCACGACCTCGTCGCCCTCCTCGAAGCGGACCGTGACCTTGCCGTCGGCGCCCCGGTGGAAGAGCCGGCCGCCCGCCGACAGGGAGAGGTTGAGGGTGGCGGAGACGGGGTCCTTCAGCGGCCAGGCCACGCCGTACCGGCCGTCGCCGCTGAGCCGCTCGGTGATCTCCCGGAACTCCGTCCAGCTCCAGGGCCGTTCGGGCGTCGGGATGCGCACCCCCGACTCCCTCAGCCAGGTCGCGTTGGCGATGAGGACGCGCGGCTCCTGGAGGAAGGGCACGCCGTAGACGCCGTCCCCGAAGGTCGTCGTCTCCCAACTGCGCGGCGGGATGTCGGCCTTGAGCCGCTCGGAGAGCAGGCCGGTCAGGTCGGCGAGGTAGCCGCCGTAGGCGAAGTCCGCGAGGTCGTCGGAGGCGTCGTGGACGACGTCCGGTGCCTCACCGCCCTCGAAGGAGGTGAGGAGCTGGTCGTGGACGCTGTCCCAGCTTCCCTGCACGTACTCCACCCGGACGTCCGGGTGGGCCGCGTTCCACTCCGCCACCAGTTCCCTGTTGGCCTCGACGGACTCGTCCTGCCAGGCCAGGGACTGGAACCGGAGGGTGACCGGGCCGTCGTCGCCGTCGCCGTCGCCGTCGCCGCCCGCGCAGCCGGCCAGCAGCAGGACCAGGGCCAGGACGCCCGCGGCCGCCGCGCGCATCAGCTCTTCACCGCCCCGGCGAGCATCCCGCCGGTGATCCGCCGCTGGATCACCGCGAAGACGACGAGCGAGGGAAGGGTGGCGAGGAAGGCGGCGGCCGCCAGCGGCCCGAGGTCGGCGACGCCCTCGGCTCCGATGAAGTGGGTGAGGACGACCGGCAGGGTCTGCTTCCGCGGCGACTTCAGCAGCACCAGCGCGAAGAAGAACTCGTTCCACGCGGTGACGAAGGCGAACAGCCCGGTCGCCGCGATCCCCGGCGCGAGCAGCGGCGCCGTCACCGACACCAGCGTGCGCAGCCGTCCGGCCCCGTCGACGGCGGCCGCCTCCTCCAGCTCGACGGGCACCGCGCGCACGTATCCGACGAGCATCCACAGCGCGAACGGCAGCGCCCACACCACGTACACCATGACCAGCCCCGCCAGGGAGTCGATCAGCCGCAGGTTCTTCAGCACCAGGAACAGCGGGACGATCACCAGCACCAGCGGGAACGCCTGGCTGACCACCACCCAGCCCGTCGCGGCCCGCGCGAGCGGGGTGCGCCGGCGGGCGACGGCGTACGCCAGCGGTGTCGCGAGCAGGACGGCGATCAGCGCGGCCCCGGCGGCGGACAGCAGGGAGTTGCCCGCGGCGCGCAGCAGCGGCTGTTCCTCGAAGGCCTGCCGGAAGTTGGCGAGGGTGGGGTCCGCCGGGATCCACGACGGGTGCAGACCGCCCAGCTCCCTGGGCGACTTGAAGGCGGTGGAGACCAGCCACAGGAAGGGGAAGGCCAGGAAGACGAGATAGGCCAGCAGGGCGAGGTACTGGCCGGCCCGGCCCGCGGTGCTCGTCCTCATGTCTCGTCGCCCCCCTTGAGCCGGCCCACGAGGAACAGGGCGAGCAGTACCGAGATCACCACGACCATCACGCATCCCATCGCCGCCGCGTAGCCGAACTGCCCGTACCGGAAGGCCTCCTCGTAGGCGAAGAGCATCGGAAGCCGGGTGCGGCCGCCGGGGCCGCCGCTGGTCAGGACGTAGACCAGGGCGAAGGAGTTGACGTTCCAGATGAAGTTCAGGGCCGTGATCGCGAGGGCGACGGGGCGCAGCGCGGGCCAGGTGACCGTGCGGAAGCGGCGCCAGGCGCCCGCGCCGTCGACCGCGGCGGCCTCGTGCAGTTCGCGCGGGGTGTTCTGGAGCCCGGCGAGCAGGGCGACGGTGGTCTGCGGCAGGCCCGCCCAGACGCCGACGGCGATCACCGCGGGCAGGGCGGTGGACAGGCCGGCCAGCCAGTCCCGCCCGTCGCCGAGACCCAGGTCGCGCAGGGTCTCGTTGAGGACACCGGCGTCGGGGCTGTAGACGAGCCGCCACATGATGCCGACGACGACCTCGGGCATCGCCCAGGGGACGATCGCGAGGGCGCGGGCGAGCCAGCGCAGCCGCAGCTCCTGGTCGAGCAGCAGGGCCAGGCCGAGGGCGAGCAGGAATTGCGGGACGGTCACCCCGACCGCCCACACCAGCCCGATGCGGAACGACTCCCAGAACAGCGTGTCGTGCCACAGGTCCCGGAAGTTGAGCGCGCCGATCCACCGCGTCGGCGTGGTCCGGCCCGACTGGGCGTCGGTGAACGCCAGCAGGATCCCGTACAGCAGCGGGCCGGCGCTCAGCACCAGGACCGGGATCAGCGCGGGCAGGACGAGGAACCAGGCGCCGGGGCTGCCGGTGCGCCGGACCGGCGGGCCGGTGCCGGGCGCACGGCGCACCGTACGGCTCTCCTCGGTCGTCGTCGGCACGAAGCGATCCCCCTTCCCGGCGGCTCCGGCGGGCTCCGCCATGGTCGTGAAGGGCCGGTACGCCGTCAAGGCACCGCGCGCACCGCCCCACCTGTGCGAATGCGAGACTGGCCGTCGGGCGGCCGGATTCCGGCGCCGTCCCCGGGGTCGGACACGGCCCGTCGGCGGGCGGCCGGCGGCATCCACCGAGCCCCTGCGGCACACGACACGGCGGCACACGACACGGAGGCGGACGATGGACGAGGCACGCGCGCGGGAGGTACTGGCCGCGGCGGGGGTGGCGCCGGGCCCGGCACGGGACGCGCGGCTCCTCGCCCTGGGCGAGAACGCGGTGTTCGCCGCCGGGGACCTGGTGGTGAAGGTCGGCCGGGACGCCGAACTCCTGGACCGGGCCCGGCGCGAGGTGGGGATCGCGGTGTGGCTCGCCGAGGCGGGCGTCCCCGCGGTGCGGGCGGCCGGACCGGAGGCGCTGCTGGTCGACGGCCATCCGGTGACGGTGTGGCACCGGCTGCCCGACCCGGTACGGCCCGCCGAGCCCCGCGATCTGGCCGGACTGCTGCGGGTCGTGCACGCCCTGCCCTCCCCTGCCGCCTCCCTCGACCTGCCCCCGCGCGATCTGCTGTCCGGTGTGGAGCGCTGGCTGCGGCTGGCCGGCGACGCGGTCGACCCGGCGGACGCGGCCTTCCTGCGCCGGCGCCGCGACGGTTTCGCCGCGGCCGCCGCCGCGCTCACCCCGCATCTGCCGCCCGGCCCGATCCACGGTGACGCGCTGCCGCGCAACGTCCACGTCGGGCCGGACGGGCCCGCCCTGGTCGACCTGGAGACCTTCTCCGCCGATCTGCGCGAGCACGACCTGGTCGTGCTCGCCCTCTCCCGCGACCGCTACGGCCTGCCCGCCGAGGCCTACGACTCCTTCACCGACGCGTACGGCTGGGATGTTCGGGAGTGGGAGGGCTGCGCGGTCCTGCGCGGGGCCCGGGAGACGGCGAGCTGCGCCTGGGTGGCCCAGCACGCGCCCACCAACCCCCGGGCGCTGGCCGAGTTCGAACGCCGGGTGGCGTCGCTGCGGGACGGGGACGAGGCGGTGCGCTGGTACCCCTTCTGAGACGGGCGGTCAGACCCTTTCGCCCGCGAGCTCCCGCACCGGCCAGGTCCCGTCGACCACCGCCTCGGCGTCGCCCTTGCGGCGCAGGAAGTCCTGGAAGTCCGCCGCCCACTCGGCGTACCACTCGATCTGGCGGCGGTGCAGCTCCGCCGGGCCGAGGGCCGCGATCTTGGGGTGGCGCTCGGCTATCGCGCCGGCGAGCCGGGCCGCGGCGAGGGCGTCGGCCGAGGCGTCGTGCGCCGCGTCGAGGGGGACGCCGTACTCGGCGCAGACCGCTTCGAGGTTGCGCTTGCCGCGGCGGTAGCGGTCGGCCCGGCGGTCGATGGTGTACGGGTCGACCACCGGGGCCGGGTCGAGGCCGCCGAGGCGGTCGCGCAGGGACGGCAGCCCGTGCCGCCGCAGTTCGGCGGAGAGCAGGGTCAGGTCGAAGGCGGCGTTGTAGGCGACGACGGGGACGCCCGTCCGCCAGTACGTCACCAGGACGTCCGCGAGGGCGTCCGCGACCCGGTCGGCGGGGTCGCCCTCGGCGGCCGCCCGCGCGGTGCTGATCCCGTGGACCGCGACGGCCTCCGCCGGGATCTCCACGCCCGGGTCCGCCAGCCACTCCCGGCGTCCCAGGACCTGTCCGCCCCTCACCTCGATCACGGCTCCCGTGACGATGCGCGCCTCGCGCGGATCCGTCCCGGTCGTCTCCAGGTCGAAGCCGATCAGCAGCTCCCGGTGCCAGGCCATGGTGGCCCCCCTTCTTGGTGGTGCTTCCCCCAGTGGCTTCCACCCTCCCATGCGCCACTGACAATCAGAGGATCTCATTCCGCTTCCGGGGCGGACCGCGCCCCCCGACGGGCACCGGGACGTTTCAGGACACCGGCCGTGAATCCGCCCAGGCCAGCTCGAACTCCTCACGGTAGGCGGCGAAGAGTCCGCCTTCGTCGATCTCGTCCGACTTGACCACCCGGCTGCCGTTGCGCAGCACCAGCACCGGCGCCTCCATGCCGCGCATGCGCCGCAGATAGGACTGGACGACCGCGACGCCGTCGGAGCCGTCGCCGTCGACGAGGTAGGCGGTGAAGCGGGGGGTCTCGTCGTAGACCTGGATCTGGAAGGCGCCCGGGTCGCGCAGCCGGGAGCGCACCCGGCGCATGTGCAGGATGTTCATCTCCACGGCCCGGCTCAACTCGCCGCGTTTCATGCCGAGCTCGCGTTCGCGGCGCTTGACCGCGCTGGAGGCCGGGTTGAGGAAGAGCAGCCGCACCCGGGCGCCGGTCTCGGCGAGGCGGACCAGCCGGCGGCCGGAGAAGTTCTGCACGAGCAGGTTGAGCCCGATGCCGATGGCGTCGAGGCGGCGGGCGCCGTCGAAGATGTCCTCGGCGGGGAACCGGCGCAGCAGCCGCACCCGGTCGGAGTGGACGGCGACCACGTCCGCGTACCGGTCGCCCACCAGGTCCTCGACGGCGTCGACGGGCAGCCGGCGCGCGGAGGGCACGTCACCGCCCGTGCCGAGCATCTCCAGCAGGCGCGCGGAGGCGCGCTCGGCCTGGCTCAGCACGGCCTCGGACAGCGCCCGGTTGCGGGAGACGACGTTGCGGGTGACCTCCAGCTCGTCCAGGGCGAGTTCGACGTCCCGGCGGTCGTCGAAGTACGGCTCGAAGCACGGCCAGTGCTGCACCATCAGCTCGCGCAGCTGCGGCAGCGTCAGGAAGGAGATCACGTTGTCGTCGGCCGGGTCGAGCAGATAGCCCTTGCGCCGGCTGACCTCGCGTACGGCGACCGCGCGCTGCACCCACTCCTGTCCGGCGGGGCCGGCCGCGGCGACCACCCAGTCGTCGCCGTGGACGGGTTCGTAGATGGGCCGCAGCACGGCGGCCACGACGGCGCGCAGCCGCTGTTCGACGAGGTTCAGCCAGATGTAGGCCCGGCCGGCCCGCTGGGCGCGGGTGCGCACCTCGCGCCAGGCGTCGGCGTCCCAGTCCAGCTCCGGCCCGATCGCCCCCTCCATCGGCCGGGCCAGCGACACCGTGCCGGGCGGGACGTCTGTGGAGGAGCCTCCCTCGTGACCCTCGTCACCAGGGGGCAGTTCCAGCCCTCCCGAGCCCACCCAAGCACCGCCTTCCGCTCCCCCGAGCACTCCCCGTCCCAACGATCAAGGAAGGGTACTCCGGGAGCGGTGGGCGGTGCAGCCGGATGGACAGGTCGTTTCTCAACTACCGCCGTCGGGGCGTCCGTTCTCGCCCGCGAGGGCGCGCGGAGTGAGCGGATTCATAGCGGTGACGTCCCGCGGGGCGAGGGAGAATCCCTGCCAGTGGACCGGCATGGGCTGCTGGTCCTCGTCCCGGGCGACGTGGTGGAAACCGACGTTGACCCAGGCCACGGGGTGGGTGAGGGTCTGGCCGTTCACCCATTTGTCCACCGAGTAGCCGTGCCGCGGGCTGCCGCAGTCGCGCACGTTGTTGCTGGCGTACTGCTCGCACGGGTTGTACTGGGTGAAGTAGACGTCGTGCCGGGTGAAGGCGCGCCCCGGGTAGGTGGTGCCGGCTCCGGTGACGATCTCGTAGGACCGCGGGTGGCCGTCCTTGTTCTTGCCGGCGGTGCTCACCACGCGCCACCAGCGCATGTTCGCCGCGTCGCCCGCGCGTTCCTTGGTGACGGTGGTGCGGGTGGTCTTGTTGGACGGGCCCGGCCGTCCGGAGGCGGGCGGGCTGACCTTCGAGTCGTACTGCTCGACCTTCGTCTTCGAGGAGCCGTCGAGGCCGAAGTCGAGCCGCCAGAACACGTTGTGGTTGTGGCTGGTGGCGTACGCCTTGGCCCCCTTGCCCAGCGGCCAGCCCCGGCCGTCCCCGGCGTCGTAGTCGAAGGGGGAGAGGCTGCCGGTGGCGCCGACGTTCATGCCGATGGCACCGTCGTCGGAGAAGCGCCACTCGGTGATGTACTCGTACCAGCCGACCTTGTTGACGCTGTAGACCAGCAGGTCCTTGCCCTGGGCCTGGTGGACCTTGCCCGAGTCGGTCTGCATGCGGTAGGCGTGCCCGTGCGCGCGGGTCGTGGTGCACAGGCCCTTGACGTTCGGGGTCTCGGAGTTGTACGCCTCCGGCACCTTCACCGTCTTGATGGTGCCGCCGGGGCACTCGCCGGGGGCGAGGTTCACCATGCCGTTGCCGAAGTTGAAGTCGGTGATGTCGTTGTACTCGTTCTTGCCGTCGTCGTACGGCACGTGGATCTGGGCGATCCGGGCGCTGTTGAGGACGCGGATCGGGCGGGACTCACCGGGCGGCTGATAGGAGATGTCCTCCAGGACGATGCCGGACTTCGCCTCGTGGCGCCAGCACATGCGCCAGGTGGTGCCGGAGGTGAGCTTCTGCTGGATGCGGTAGGCGGCGCTGCACTCGGCGGCGGCGGCCGCCGGGGCGGCCTCGGGCCGGGCGGCGGCCGGGCCGGCGCCGCCGGCCGACGCGGCGGCGGCCAGCGCGACCACGGACAGGCCGAGGGCCGCGGCCTTGCGGGCACGGCCGGCGCCCCGCGGCCGAGGGCCGCTGTTCACGGACTTGACGCGCATGAGGAGATGACTTCCTGTGCGTTCCTGCGGCGGACGGTGAAGGTGTCGAGCTTCAGCGGACGAACGGACGGGTGGCTCAGCCGGTGAGCCCGCCGACCGGACCCGCGGGCGGCCTCAGCCGGTGAGCCTGCCGACCTTGCGGGCGCTCAGGTCGATCAGCAGGGACCGGGCGTCGATCCACGGTCCGTTCCTGACCTTCGGCAGCAGCCGCACGCAGCGGTGGACACCGCACGCGTCGAAGGCGGCGGGCTGCGCGCCCGGTGAGGCGCGGTACACCATGCCGAACGGCACCAGCTGGTCCGGGGAGGTGAGTTCCCCTCCGGTGGCGTCCTTGTAGTCGGCCTTCAGGCCCGCGCCCAGCGGGTCGGCGAGGAGCAGCCGGACCGCCTCGGCCTCCTCGGCCGCGTTGAGCGGCGGCTGGACGCCCTGCTGGGTGCCGGTGCTCTCGACCGTGCCGGTGTCGAGGTTGACGGTCCGGGTGACGAGGGTGTCGTCCTTGTAGTCGTAGAACGTCACCTCGGCGCGCCGGGGCGCGTCCGGGTCGTCGGCCTCGGCCGCGGCCGGCTCGGCCAGGTCGACGCTCAGGCGCTGCGGCCCGCGGTCGCCGTCGACGTCCTCACCGGCGTCGAAGAGCTGCCGGCTGAGCGCGATCCGTTCGGCGCGCGCGGTCTCGTCGTCGGTCAGCGGATCGCGGCCCTCGCCCCGGGCGCCCTCGGCCGGCGCCTCCTGGACGACGCCGGGTTCCACCGCGGCCGAACCGCCTTGCCGCCCGGCACCCTGCCCGGTACCCTGCCCGGTACCCTGTCCGGTCTCCTGTTCCGCGGCCGCCTGTCCAGCGGCCTGCCCGATGCTCCCTCCGGTCCCGTCCGCCCCCGCCGTACCCGGCAGGGTGATCGCGATCATCGCGGCCGTCGCGGTCAGCGCGAGGCCCGCGCCTGCCACCACCTTGCCCAGGTGGCGGCGCACTGTCGTGCGCACATCTTCCCCCTACTCCCCCATGGCCCCGGGAGTACGTGATTTCTGCCCCACTGGTTCGGCACACACCGATTTCCGGCGTATACACCGGTCGACGGGTAAGAGGGGCATACGTCACAGATGGTTCCCTCACTTTCCGGGAGACTCGATGCCAAGGCACCCCCAGCGGGGCGGCACACCTGAAAGAGTCGTATCCATGCAGGTCTGGCCTGGAGAGGCATATCCCCTCGGCGCCACGTACGACGGCGCCGGTACGAACTTCGCGGTCTTCACCGAGGCCGCGGACCGAGTGGAGCTGTGTCTGTTGCACGACGACGGCTCCGAGACGGCCGTGGAGCTGCGCGAGAGCGACGCGTTCGTGCGGCACGCGTACGTGCCGGGCATCATGCCCGGGCAGCGCTACGGCTTCCGGGTGCACGGCCCGTACGCGCCGGAGCGCGGGCTGCGCTGCAACTCGGCGAAACTGCTGCTCGACCCCTACGCGAAGGCGATCAGCGGCTCGATCCGGTGGGGCGAGGAGGTGTACGGCTACCACTTCGGCTCCCCCGACCGGCGCAACGACCTCGACTCGGCCCCCCACACGATGACGTCGGTCGTGGTCAACCCCTACTTCGACTGGGGCGACGACCGGCGCCCGCGCACCGAGTACCACCACACGGTGATCTACGAGGCCCATGTGAAGGGCCTGACGATGCGCCACCCCGGACTGCCGGACGAACTGCGCGGCACCTACGCGGCCCTCGCGCACCCGGCGATCCTCGAACACCTCACCGAGCTGGGCGTCACGGCACTGGAGCTGATGCCCGTACACCAGTTCGTCAACGACCACCGTCTGGTCGACATGGGCCTGAACAACTACTGGGGCTACAACACCATCGGTTTCTTCGCCCCCCACAACGCCTACGCCTCCTGGGGGGACCGCGGGCAGCAGGTCCTGGAGTTCAAGTCGGCCGTGCGGGCGCTGCACGAGGCCGGGATAGAGGTCATCCTCGACGTGGTCTACAACCACACCGCCGAGGGCAACCACCTGGGCCCGACGCTGTCGTTCCGGGGCCTCGACAATCCGCAGTACTACCGGCTGACCGACGATCCGCGCTACTACATGGACACCACGGGCACCGGGAACTCACTGCTCATGCGGTCCCCGCACGTCCTCCAGCTGATCATGGACTCGCTGCGGTACTGGGTCACCGAGATGCATGTCGACGGGTTCCGCTTCGACCTCGCGGCGACCCTGGCGCGCCAGTTCCACGAGGTGGACCGGCTGTCGTCGTTCTTCGACCTGGTGCAGCAGGATCCCGTCGTCTCGCAGGTGAAGCTGATCGCCGAGCCGTGGGACGTCGGCGAGGGCGGCTACCAGGTGGGCAACTTCCCGCCCCTGTGGACCGAGTGGAACGGCAAGTACCGCGACACCGTGCGGGACCTGTGGCGCGGCGAGCCGCGCGCGCTCGCGGAGTTCGCCTCCCGGCTGACCGGCTCCTCCGACCTCTACCAGGACGACGGCCGCCGCCCGCTGGCCTCGATCAACTTCGTGACCTGCCACGACGGCTTCACCCTGCACGACCTGGTCTCCTACAACCACAAGCACAACGAGGCCAACGGCGAGGACAACCGCGACGGCGAGAGCCACAACCGGTCCTGGAACTGCGGTGCGGAGGGCGACACCGACGACCCGGCGGTCCTGGAGCTGCGCGCCCGCCAGATGCGCAACTTCCTCGCCACGCTGATGCTGTCCCAGGGCGTGCCCATGATCAGCCACGGCGACGAGATGGCCCGCACCCAGCGCGGCAACAACAACGCCTACTGCCAGGACAGCGAACTGTCCTGGGTGCGGTGGCCCGACCCCGGCCAGGACGGCGGCGCCGACCTGCTGGAGTTCACCCGGGCGCTCGTCCGGCTGCGCAAGGAGCACCCCGTCTTCCGCAGGCGCCGCTTCTTCCACGGGCGGCCCGTGGAGGGCACCCACGACGAGCTGTCCGACATCGCCTGGTTCACCCCCGAGGGCAAGGAGATGACCCAGCGGGACTGGAACTCGGCGCAGGCGTCGGCGCTGACCGTGTTCCTCAACGGCAACGCGATCTCCGAGCCGGGCGCGCGCGGGGAGCGGATCACCGACGACTCGTTCCTGCTGATGTTCAACGCCTCGCCGCGGCCGCTGGAGTTCGTGGTGCCGGTCGACCACGGGCGGCAGTGGCAGGTGGTCGTGGACACGGCGGACCCGGCGGCGCCGGCGCGGGGCGGGGGCGCCAAGGTCGCGGCCGGGGACCGGCTGACCCTGGTGGACCGCGGCATGACGGTGCTCCAGCGGCCCGCCTAGGCCGGGCCCGGCCCCGCCCACCGGGCGGTCCACCGGGCGCGCGGTCGGGCGTCCGTCCGGTGGGCCGGTGTCCGTCCACCTGGCGGGTGCGGTGACACGATCAGAGGCGGGGCGGGTACGTAGGTCTGCATGACCTCTGAGCGCACCGCCCCTGTCGTGCCCACGGCCACCTACCGGCTCCAGGTGCAGCCGGCGTTCCCGTTCGCGGCCGCGGCGGCGGCCGTGCCGTACCTGGCGTCGCTGGGGGTGTCGCACCTGCATCTGTCGCCCGTGCTGGAGGCCGTGCCCGGCTCCCCGCACGGGTACGACGTCGTGGACCCCACGCGCGTGCGCGAGGAGCTGGGCGGGGAGGAGGGCCTGCGGGCGCTGTCCCGCACCGCGCGGGAGCACGGGCTCGGACTGGTCGTGGACATCGTGCCGAACCACATGGCGGTGGCCCCGCGCCACAACCGGGCCCTGTGGGAGGTGCTGCGGGAGGGCCCCAGGTCGCCGTACGCGCGCTGGTTCGACATCGACTGGGAGGCGCAGGACGGCCAGCTGCTGCTGCCGGTGCTCGGCGGACCGGTCGGCGACGAACTCGGCCGGCTCCGCGTCGACGGCGGTGTCCTGCGCTACCACGACCACGAGCTGCCGCTGCGCGAGGGCACCGAGGACCTGCCGCTGCCCCAGCTGCTGGACGCCCAGTGGTACCGGCCGGTGTGGTGGCGGCTGGCCCGCACCGAGCTCAACTACCGGCGGTTCTTCAGCATCTCCGAGCTGATCGGGGTGCGGGTGGAGGACCCCGAGGTGTTCGAGGCCACGCACGCGAAGATCCTCCAGCTGCTGCACGAGGGCGTGGTGGACGGGCTGCGCGTCGACCACCCCGACGGCCTCGCCGACCCCGACACCTACCTTGAGCGGCTGCACGGGGCGAGCGGGGGCCGCTGGACGGTCGTGGAGAAGATCCTCGCGGACGAGGAGCGCCTGCCCGACTCCTGGCCGGTCGCCGGCACCACGGGCTACGACGCCCTGCGCCACGTCGACGGCCTCTTCACCGACCCGGACGGTGCCGGGGAGCTGCTCGCGCTGTACCGGCGTTTCGCGGCCCCGCAGACCGACCGGGGCGGGGAGTGGGCGGCGACGGCCCGGCGGGCGGCGTACGGGGTGCTCGCGCACGAGCTGGCCACCGAGCTGGACCGGCTGACCCGGACGGCGGTGCGGGTGTGCGCCGCCTCCCCGGACCCGGCGCTGCGCGACCGGGCTCCCTGGGCGCTGCGCACGGCCCTGGAGGAGCTGCTGGTACGGCTGGAGGTGTACCGGCCGTACGCCTCGGGTGACGCGTCCGCCGTGGTCACCGAGGAGGCCGCCGGTCAGGCGCGGCACGCCTTCGTGGTCCCCGAGGAGGCGGGCGCGGTCGACGTGGTGCGCGCCCTGGTGCTGGGCGGGGGCTCGGGGCCGGCGGCGGTGGAGTTCCGGACGCGGTTCGCGCAGACGGCGTCCGCGCTGCGGGCCAAGGCCCTCGAGGACACGGCGTTCTACCGGTACGTGCCGCTGCTGTCGGTGAACGAGGTGGGCGGCGATCCGGGCCGGCCGGGCGTGTCCCCGGACCGGTTCCACGCCTACTGCGCGCGCGTGCAGCGCGACTGGCCGGTGACCGGGACGGTCGTGTCGACGCACGACACCAAGCGCAGCGCCGACGTGCGGGCCGCGCTGGCCGTGCTGTCGCAGTGCCCGCGGCGCTGGGAGGAGGTCCTCGCGCAGGTGACGCGGGCCGAGGAGACCGTGCCGGACGGGCAGACGGCGTGGGCGGCCTGGCAGACGGTGTTCGGGCTCGGGCCGGCGGCCCCGGAGCGGGTCGGGGAGGCGCTGCTCAAGCACGTGCGGGAGGCGGGGCTGTACACGAGCTGGACGGAGCAGGAGCCGCCGTACGAGGAGGCGGTGGCCGCGTTCGTCGCGGCGGGGCCGTGCGGGGTGCCCGGCGAGCGGGTGGCCGCGCTGCGGGAGGCGCTGGAGCCGCACATCCGGGCGAACGTGCTGGGCACGGCGCTGGTGCACCTGACGATGCCGGGGGTGCCGGACGTCTACCAGGGCACGGAGGGCGAGTACCGGGCCCTGGTGGACCCGGACAACCGCCGGCCCGTGTTCCTGCCGCCGGAGGATCCCGGTGCCAAGGGCGAGGTGACGGCGGCGGCGCTGCGGCTGCGCCGGCGGCGGCCGGAGGTCTTCGGGGAGTCGGCGACGTACGCGCCGCTGACCGCCGAGGGGCCGGCCGCCGGGCACTGTCTGGCGTTCGCGCGCTCCGGCGAGGTCGTCACGGCCGTGACGCGGCTGTCGCTGCGGCTGGCGGAGGCGGGCGGCTGGCGGGACACCCGGCTCGCGCTGCCGCCGGGGCGGTGGGCCGACGTCCTGGACGGCGGACGGAAGTTCAGCGGGCACGCGCGCGTGGAGGAGTTGTTCGCCCGGCTGCCGGTGGCGTTGCTGGAGCGGGTGCCCGACTAGGACGCTTGGGATGGTTTTCCGCGACTGCCGCGGAGATCCGTCGGAAGCGCCGCGAGCGCGCCCGGCCGCACCGACGCGGTCCGGTACGCGCATCCGGGCGCCCCGGGGAGGCTCCCCCTGGGCGTTCTTGACAGCGCGGGGCGTCCATGGGGTACTGCGGATGGCGAAGGCCGGGCTGACGTGACGGGGGTTTGTCTGGTGCCGGAGCAGCGCTATCCCACGGTGAGCGAACTGACCTCGCTCGCGGGGTCGTTGACCGCGATCCAACCCGGCCTGTGCGCGCTGCGCCGGGTGGGGCTCTCCCGTGCGGGACGGCCGCTGCACCTGCTGTCCGTGGGCCGTGCGCGCCGCGCGGTGCTGGTGGTCGCCGGCGCTCACGCGAACGAGCCGGCCGGCGGGCCGACCCTGCTCGTCCTCGCCGAACGGGTCGTGCACGAGCGGGAGTTGCGGGACGGCGTGTCCTGGCACTTCCTGCTGTGCGCCGACCCCGACGGGGCGAGCCTGCACCACGCCCCGGCGCCGCGCAGCCTGCTCGACTACCACCTCGGCTTCTTCCGGCCCGCGGGCCCGGAGCAGCCGGAGTGGTCGCCCGCCGTCCTCCCGCCGGACCGGCTGCCGCCCGAGACGCGCGCGCTGACCCGGGTCATCGACGAGCTGCGGCCCTACCTCCAGGTGACGCTGCACGGCACCGATCTGGGCGGCAGCTGGGTGCAGCTGACGAAGGACATACCGGGTCTGGCCGAGCCGTTCGCCAAGTCGGCGGCGCAGTTGCACATCCCGGTGGAGACGGGCGCCTCCGACGCGGCGGGCTGGCCGGCGTCCGGACCCGGGGTGCATGTGATGCCGGAGCCGGGGGCGGGCGCGGCGTACCCGAGCATGCCGGACGACGCCCGGCACAGCACCTGGTACCACGCCCACCGCTACGGCGGTCTGACCGCGGTCGTCGAGGTGCCGATGTGGGCGAGCGACATGGTGGACGACCCCGCCCCGCACCCCGCCCCGGCAGTGGCGATCCGGCACCTGGCGCACCGGCTGCTGCGGGACGCGCGGGAGGTGGAACGGGTGCTGGCGGAGGCGCTGCCGCGCCTGGAGGGGGTGGACGGGCCGTTGCTCAGAGCGGCCCGGTGGGGACTGGAGCTGGTGCCGGGCCTGGCCGCGGACCTGACCCACACCCCACCGGCCGGCACGACGATGGCGTACGTCGGCAGCGTGGACGCCTTCGCCCGGCGGCTGCCGCTGCGGGCGGCGGCGATGCTGTGGCGGGTCCTGCGGGAGCGCGAGGACCGGGCGGCCCCCCGGCTGGAGCACCTCGTCGCGGCCTGGAGCGAGTCCTTCGCGGAACGCTTCCGCGCCCGCTGGGTGCCCGTGGAGCACCAGGTGGAGCACCAGTCCCGCACGGTCGTGGCGGCGGCGCTGCACGCGCGCGAGGGCGCGGCGTAGGCGCGGGCACGCGGCAGACCGCAGGCAGTACGCGAAACACGCAGGTGCACAGGTGCTACGGCTGCACAGGTGGACGGGTGCGCACACGGCCGTACGCTCCCCGGGGCTTCCCGCCCGCCTACGGGAAGCCCCTAGGCGTACCGCGAAGGTCAGTCCCCCGACCGCTCGGCAGGACCGGGGAGGGCGGGCGGAAGACCGGGAAGGCCGGGCACCCGCTCGTCGTCCAGGGCGAACACGGCGCCCGTCTCCGCGTGCATCACGCAGGCGTTGGCGAAGTCCTCGGTGTACGTGACGGTGCGGCCCTTCCACCGCCCGTGGGCCTCGGCGGTCACCGGGGCGTACACCAGGGAGCAGATGCCGTCCCTGGCGGGGATGGAGCGGATGTCACCGCGCGCCGCGTCGAGGTCGGCGCAGGCCTCGGCGGCGCGGGAGTGGCCCCGGGGCGGGTCGCACAGCAGCACGGTGGCGCGGGTGCCGGCGGAGCGGGGGCCGCCCCCGGTGACCGTCAGCCGGACCCAGTCGCCGGGCAGCCCGTCGCGGGGCGCGGCGGCCGGCGCCGGGGCGACGGCGGCGAGGAGGAGGGCGGTGGCGGCGGGGAGGACGCCGAGCAGGGGGTGTGTGGGGAAGTACCTCATTCCCGGTGCATCGGCACGGCGGGCCGGCTTCCCCAGTCCGGCTCACCCGATCGTGCGGGACCGGTGGCGCGGCGCCCGGCGAGTTCGAACGCGGCGAGCACGACCCGCACCTGGTACTCCACCTGGCGGGCGACGGGGATCCAGCGCGCCCGGCAGCCGTCGTGGTAGTCGGCGCACCACCGGTCGATGAGCCCGTCCAGTTCCGGCAGCGCCCCGGCCGGGCCGTCTCCGGCGCCGGTGACGAGCTGGTGCAGCAGGCCGGCCGTCCGGACGGCGATGCGGCGGCCGGCGATGCGCAGGGCGGTCAGATGGGCGGTGCTGAGCGGCGGGAGCGGGTGGGCGGGATCGGCGGTGTCGGGGTCCCAGGCGGTGGCGAGGCCGGGGCAGACCAGGAGGTAGTCGTCGACCGGCGCGAGCAGGCGCGCCGCGTCGGGGGTGCCGGGGAGGTGGGGCCGTACCCGGGTGAGGAGGCGTTCCAGGAGGCGGGTGTCGTGCCGCAGGGTCCGGCTGACCGTGCGCAGCGCCGCGTCCCGGTCGGCGGGCGGGGAGGCGTCCTCGACGGCGGCGACCCCCCACATGGGCGCCTCGACGACGGCGGTGACCGTGCCGTACCGGTGCGGGTGGTACCAGGTCGACTCGACGGCGGCCTCGGTGATGGCGGCGGCCAGGTCGCGCGGGCGCGGCGGCGGGATCCGGTAGACGGCGGGTCCCAGGCGGGGCCAGTACAGGGTGTCGTAGGGGCCGAGTTCGCGGGGGATGCCGAGGCGGGCGGCGGCGTGGGCCGTCCGCTGGGCGAGTCCGGGCAGGTCGCGGGTGAGTTCCACGAAGCCGCCGCCGACGTCGACGCCGTGCAGCGAGCACTGGAAGAAAGGTTTCAGCTCGTCCTGGAGGCGGAGCAGCGCCCGGGTCTCGGGCAGCGCTGCGGCGGCCGCTCCCTCGGGCAGCCACTCGGGCTGTTCGAGGAAGCCGGGGCGGAAGAACCGCCGGAAGTAGCGGTCGAGGGTGTACGGACCGGTCAGCCAGCCCTCGTTGTGGCGCAGGCCGTCGGGGTCCAGGCACAGCAGCAGGTTCCAGGTGGCGTCGGCGCCCTCGGTGAGGCCGGGGTCGGCGAGGGCGCGTTCGGCCAGCCGCAGGACGGTGGCGCCGCCGACGGGCTCGTTGGCATGCGGTCCGGCCACGACGAGCGCCTGGCGGGTGCCGTGCCCGACGGACAGCAGCCACAAAGGCGTGCCCGCGCGGGAGACCCCGACGCGGCGCAGCCGGGCGTCCCCGGGCCGGCGGGCGGCGAGCGCGGCCGCGCGGGCCGCGATCTCGTCCACGGTCGGGTAGCGCGAGAGTTGCGGCAGGGCACACCTCCGCGTCGGGGCGCCGTCGGTTCGCCGGTTCGCCGGTTCACCGGTTCACCGGGAGTGGGCGGTGTACGCACAGTGAGTCATGACGCGGGGGGTACGTCAACACCGCCCGGCCTGGGAGGCCTTGGACCGGTGTTCAGTTCGCCGAGAGGCGGAACGCCATCTGTCCGAAGGCGACCTGGTCGCCCTCCCGGACGACGGCCGCGCCGATGACGCGGCGCCCGTTGACGGTCGTGCCGTTGGTGGAGCCGAGGTCGCGCAGCACCCACATGCCGCCCTGGCGGCGGAGTTCGGCGTGCACGCGGGAGACGCTCTCGTGCGTCAGCCGCAGGCCGCTCGCGGGGTCCCGGCCGATGCGCAGGGTGTGCTCGGTGCCGGGGTGCGGCAGGAGCAGCTTGGGCAGCCGCTCGGCCTGCCAGGCCCGCCGCAGCCGGACGGTGAAGCCGGAGACGGCCTCGACGGTGCCGAAGACGGCCCGGGAGAAACGGTTCTCCCGGGGCAGGTCGGCCGTGAGGGCGGCGAGTTCGTCGGAGCGCCGGGCGGCGAGCGCCAGCTCCATCCGCCGGATGAACGTGTCGTGCGACAGGCGGCCCACGGCGACGCCGTCACGCAGCACCTTCAGCGCCCTGTCGCGCTCCGCGTCGGACAGCCGCGCGGGGTACGTGTTGAACTCGAAGGACGACGTCACGCTGGTGATTGTCGGTCAGTGAACCCCGGGTGTCCAGAAAACGGGAAAACCGTGCTCCTCGCGCGCGTGCCCGGGTGTTCGCCCGGCGGATCCACCGCGGGTGGAGCACGATGGGAGGGCTGGGGATCACGGTGAGCAGACGAAGGGGAACCGTCCGTGCAGTTCGAGGTGTGGGCACCGCAGGCCGAACGAGTGACGCTCCAGTGCGACGGCGCCACGCGCGCGCTGGAGCGTGATCCCGGGCGGGCGGACTGGTGGACCGGCGAGGCGGAGGCCGCGGACGGCTCGCGGTACGGCTTCGCGGTGGACGACGGCCCCGTCCTGCCCGACCCGCGCTCCCGGCGTCAGCCGGACGGCCCCGACGGCCTGAGCGCCGTCGTCGACCCGTCGCGCTTCACATGGCGGACGCCGTGGCCGGGCCGCCCGCTGCGGGGCGCGGTCCTGTACGAGCTGCACGTGGGCACCTACACCCCCGAGGGCACCCTGGACGCGGCCGCCGAGCGGCTCGGGCACCTCGCGGAACTGGGCGTCACACACGTCGAGTTGCTGCCCCTGTGCCCCTTCCCGGGCCGGCACGGCTGGGGCTACGACGGTGTCTCGCCGTGGGCCGTGCACGAGCCGTACGGCGGGCCGGAGGCGCTGAAGCGGTTCGTGGACCGGGCGCACGACCTCGGGCTCGGCGTCGTCCTGGACGTCGTGCACAACCACCTCGGCCCGTCCGGCAACCACCTCCCGGCCTTCGGCCCGTACTTCACCGACACGCACCACACTCCGTGGGGGTCCGCCGTCAACCTCGACGCGCCCGGCTCGGACGAGGTCCGCGCGTACCTGCTGGAGAGCGCGCTGGCGTGGCTGCGCGACCACCGGCTGGACGGGCTGCGCCTGGACGCGGTGCACGCGCTGGCCGACACGCGCGCGTACCCCTTCCTGGAGGAGCTGTCGGCGGCCGTGGACGCCCTGGCCGCCGAGACGGGCCGGCCGCTGTTCCTGATCGCCGAGTCCGACCTGAACGACCCGCGGCTGATCACGCCCCGCCGGGAGGGCGGCCTGGGCCTGCACGCGCAGTGGAACGACGACTTCCACCACGCCCTGCACACCGCCCTCACCGGCGAGTCCCAGGGCTACTACGCCGACTTCGCCCGCGACCCGTTCGCCGCGCTCGTCAAGACCCTCACCGGCGGCTGGTTCCACGACGGGACGTACTCCGCCTTCCGGGGCCGCCACCACGGCCGCCCCCTGGACCGCACCCGACTGCCCGCGCACCGGCTCCTCGGCTACAGCCAGACCCACGACCAGATCGGCAACCGCGCCCAGGGCGACCGCCTGTCGGCCACCCTCTCCCCCGGCCTGCTGGCCTGCGCCGCCACCCTGGTCCTCACCGCCCCCTTCACCCCGATGCTCTTCATGGGCGAGGAGTGGGCGGCCCGCACCCCCTGGCAGTTCTTCACCGACCACACCGACCCCGACCTCGCGGAGGCCGTACGGCGGGGCAGACGGCGGGAGTTCGCCGCGCACGGCTGGGCCGAGGAGGAGGTGCCCGACCCACAGGACCCGGCGACGCGCGACCGGTCCTGCCTGGACTGGTCCGAGCCGCGGCGCGAGCCCCACGCGCGCGTGCTGGACTGGTACCGCCAACTGATCGCCCTGCGGCACGCCCAGGCCGACCTCACCGACCCCGACCTCACCGACCTGAAGGTCGCCCACGACCCCCAGGCCCGCTGGCTGGCCTTCCGGCGCGGGGACGTACGGGTGGCCGTGAACCTCGGCAGGAAGACGGCGGCGATCCCCCTGGGGTCACGCCCCGCCCGCGTCCTGGCGGCCTGGGAGCCGGTGACGGCTGCGGGGACGGACGGGTTGCTGCATGTGCCCGGGGAGTCGTGTGTGGTGCTTGAGCAGGAGTAGCGGCCGGGGGCCCGCAGACCGGGGAGTGCTGTTCCGTCGGCGTACACGGTTGTACGGGAAATTCCGTGGGTGTTTCCGTCGCTACCGCTACCAGAAGCCGGGTGTGTATGCGGTTGGGTCGGTAAACCCTGCCCTTATGCCGTCTACGAAACCACCCGTTCTGAGCATCCGTCACCCTCCGACGACGTACTCGCTCACCAGACGGCTACTCGGAAACGTGCAGCCTAATCAGCTCTGGCCGCTCCTCGCGAGACCCCCAGTCCAATGTCTCACTAAGCTTCCTGGACAGATTCGTGTTATCGACTCCCTGGCTCGTAGGTCTGCTCCGGTGCAGCACGGGATGTGAGGATCCGTGACCATTCCCGCACTCCGGGGCCGTGACATACGGTGTGCGGATCTTCATCGATCAGTCGGACGAAGCACGAACGTCCACGAGCAGTGGAGACGGCATGGGTGGACTGGTTGCCGTGGTCCTCTTCGGTCTACCCGTGATCGCTACGGGTGTCATCGCCTTGCGGGACTCACTCCGGCTCCGGACCAGGGGTGCGACAGCGACCGCGTACTACATGGACCGGTCGCGAAACGGCGCCACGTACATCAACTGTTCAGCGCCGGCGCTGTTCGACCGCTCGAGCGCCGCTGGCTAGGCCTCGTCGTCCCCCCGGAACTCCGTCACCCGCTCCAGCAGGATCGTCTCCCAGGCCCGGCGCAGTCGGGTGCGGAGCTGGGGCAGGGGGGCGGTGCCGCTGCCGTCGAGGCGTTCGGCGAGGTGGACGACGGTGTCGCAGCGGGCGAGCCAGAGGCCGCGCAGGCAGGGGCGGGCGCCGTAGCCGGCGAGGGTGGCGGCGCGGACGGCGGCGCCGGAGCCCACGGCGAGCGCGAGGCCGGCGATGTCCTCGGCGGGGTCGCCGAGGACCGCCCCGGTCCATGCGAGAACGCCGCGTACCCGGCCGTCGGCGCTGACGACCAGGTGTTCGCCCCGCAGGGCGTGGTGGACGAGGACGGCGGTGGCGGGCTGGGCGGCCAGTTGGGCCGCTCCCGGCGGGGTGAGCTGGTGCAGGCGGGCCGGATCGAACTCGTCGGCGTGGGCGAGGTGTTCCGCGGCGGCCACGGCCATGCGGCGCAGCGCCTCCAGCGAGCGGGGGGCGGTGCGCGGCACACCGAGGGTCTCGGCCTGGCGGAGCGGCACCTCGCGCAGTCCGGTGAGCAGTCCGGCGAGGTCGGCCTCGCCGACGGCCGACACCTCGTGCTCCTCGCCGGTGCCGCCGGGCACCCTGGTGTCCAGGGTGCAGGTCAGGCCCGGCGACCACTCGCCGTGGGCGACGCTCGTGGGCACCGTGACGGGGAGGTGCGGGCGGACGAGGTCGCGCAGCCGCAGTTCGCGGCGCCGGCGGACGGCCGCGTCCCGGTCGGGGGCCAGCCGCAGCACATACCGGGTGCCGACCCACCACGTCCACTGCCCGCCGGCCTCCTCGTGGACGGGCCGTACGTCGGGGCCGGCGGCGCCGCCCGCGCCGTTCCTGCCCCGGGTGTTCTCGGCGCTCTCCTTGAGGAGGTCGCGGACGAGCCGGCGGACGGTGTCCGCGGTGGGGGTGGGTGCCTGGGTCATGGTCGCGCCGTTGCCGTTCGGGGTGGGTGCCGGGGACTCCTGCGGGGGTTCAGTCCACTATGACCAGTTCGCGGGTGGTGTCGTTGAGGCGACGGCCGCCGTCCTCCGTCACCGTGACGATGTCCTCGATGCGGACCCCGAAACGGCCGGGCAGGTAGACGCCGGGTTCGACGGAGAAGCACATGCCGGGCACGAGGGGCTGTTCCTCGCCCTCGATCATGTACGGCGGCTCGTGCGTGGTGACGCCGATGCCGTGGCCGGTGCGGTGGATGAAGTACGCGCCGTAGCCGGCGTCGGCGATGACCGCGCGGGCGGCCCGGTCGACCTCCTGGCAGGCGACGCCGGGCCGGACCGCCCGGAAGCCGGCCTCCTGGGCCTCGCGCACGAGGTCGTGGATCCGGCGCTCCTCGTCGGTGGGTTCGCCGACGTGGACGGTGCGGGAGGTGTCGGAGCCGTAGCCGTCCTTCAGGCCGCCGAAGTCGAGGACGACCATGTCGCCGTGTTCGATGACGCGGTCGCCGACCTCGTGGTGCGGGTCTGCGCCGTTGGGGCCGGAGGCGACGATGGTGAAGTCGACCTGGGAGTGGCCGAAGCGCCGCAGCAGGCCGGCGAGGTCGGCTCCGACGTCCGACTCCCTGCGGCCGGCGAAGGGGACCGTGCGGATCTCCTCGAAGGTGCGGTCGGCGGCCGCTCCCGCCGCGGCCATCAGCTCCAGCTCGGCCGCGTCCTTGACGGCCCGCAGCATCGGCAGGGCGTCGGTGAGGGAGGCGTAGGAGCTGCCGGGGAGGGCCTTCTGAAGGCCGAGCAGGTGCATCGCCCAGGCGTTGTCGCTGACGCCGTACCGTCCGCCCGCGCCGAGGAGGGCCGCGGTGGTGGTGTAGGGGTCCGTGCCGTCGGTCCAGTCCCGCAGGGCCAGGGCGGGGGCGCCGGTCGCCTTCGCGGCGTCGGGGGCCTCCAGGGTGGGGACGACGAGGACGGGGTCCCGGCCGGGGGCGAGGACGAGCAGGGTGAGCCGTTCGGTGGCCGCGGGGGGAGCGTAGCCGGTGAGCCAGACGAGGTCGGGGCCGGGCGCCACCAGGAGGCCGGCCAGTCCCGCGCCGCCGGCCGCGCGGGCGGCCCGCTCCATACGGGCCCGGTAGTCGTCGGCGGTGAAGGGCGCGGGCGTGCTGCCGGTCATCCGGGCCTCCCTGACGGGCTTCTTTCGCGGCGTGGGGCTACGGGCAGCATCCTGCCCGGACAGCGGGGGCGACGCGAGCCGGTCGACACGGACGACGACGGGATTAATGGTTGAGGATTGCCATGCCATTACCGCTAATGGTTAGATCGCCAAGTTCCGTTAGTCCATCACGTCAGGAAGGCTCACCACCGTGCTCGTACTCGCCCACATCAGCGATCTGCACCTGGACGGCAGTGCCCGGGCCACCGAGCGGGCGGAGCGGGTGCGCGACCGGCTCCGGAGCCTGCCGGGGAGGGTGGACGCGCTGCTGGTCACCGGCGACATCGCGGACCACGGGACGGAGGCGGAGTACGAGGAGGCCGCGCGGATCCTCGGCCTGGGCGACCCGGACGGCCCCTACCCGGTGCTCACCTGCCCGGGCAACCACGACCGCCGCGCGCCCTACCGCAAGGCCCTGCTCGGCGAACCGCCCGCCGACGGACCGGTCAACAGCGTCCAGGTGTTCGACGGCGGTGCGGTGCTGATGTGCGACTCCAGCATCCCCGGCGAGGACGAGGGGGCCCTGACGGACGAGACGTACGGCTGGATCGAGCAGACCCTCGACGAGCTGGGCGGGGACGTGCCGGCCCTGCTCGCCCTGCACCACCCGCCGGTGACCCTGCACCACCCCCTGCCCGACAAGTACCGGCTGGGCGATCCCGGCCGGCTGGCCGCGCTCCTGGAGCGGCGGCCGGAGATCGCCGGGATCATCACCGGCCACGCCCACACACCGGCCGCCACCGCCTTCGCCGGCCGGCCGCTGG
This sequence comes from Streptomyces sp. NPDC059895, assembly GCF_042731035.1. Taxonomy (NCBI): domain Bacteria; kingdom Bacillati; phylum Actinomycetota; class Actinomycetes; order Kitasatosporales; family Streptomycetaceae; genus Streptomyces; species Streptomyces sp. NPDC059895. Next base: position 31,879 of record NZ_JBHWKO010000009.1, on the reverse strand, counting down.
TCGTGGGGCCCGGGGTGACATGGACGCTGCGGCTGCCGTGGGAGGGCGACCAGGTGGCCGACCGGGAAGCGCCGGTCGGGCTGGCCTTCCACGTCCTGGACGACGAGCGGCGGCTCACGAGCCACTTCCGGGTGGTCGTCTGACCGCGCGCGTCCGGCGGCGCGCGGGGCCGCCGCCGGACGACCGGGGGACGCTGCCGGGCGGCCCGGTGACGCCGCCGGACAGCCCGGTGACGCCGCCGGGCGGCCGGGGGACGCTCCCGGTCAGGTGACGACCCCCGGGACCACGGTCAACTGCTGGTACCCCCCGCTCTCGTGCCGGACCGTCAGTGTCACCTCACGGCCCGGCCGTGCCTTGCCGACCGCCCGCGCCAGGTCCGTCGCCGAGTCGACACGGGTACGGCCGAACACCAGCAGGACGTCGCCGCGCACCAGTCCGGCCGTGTAGCCGGGGCCGGGGACGTGGACGGCGACGATCTCGGCGCCCGCCTTCTCCGCGTCCACGGCCTCCACCCCCAAGGTGGCGCCGGTGGAGCCGCGTGCCGTGGGGGGCCCGGCCGAAGCGGACGGGTCCGGGCGGTCCGGGGCCGACGCCGCGCCCGGGCCCCCCGGTCCGTGCTGCGCGGCCTGCCGTTGCAGCTCGGCCAGTCTGCTCATGGCGACCACGCTCGCCCCGACGGTCCCGAGCCCGACACCGGACAGGACCAGGACCGCGCCGGCGAACAGGCCGAGCAGCAGGGTCGTCAGCCGCCGGCCGCGCCGGGGCGCGGCGTGCGGGCGGTGGGCCGGGCCGCCGGAGCGGTCGTCGCCGGGCTCCTGGCCGGGCATGGGCTTGGGACGCAACGCCATCTGTTCCATCGATCGATCGCCTCCGGCTGGTGCTCTACCCGGCGCACCGGCGCACCACGAGCCACGAACGAGTGAGACTGACGGCCGGCCGGGGGCGGTGGGCCGCCGTCCGGCCCGGCACTCACCCCCGCGCGGACAGCACCCGCGCCAGGGCCGCCGCCGCGCCCGTCGGCGTCCCCGAGTGCACGAGTTCCACCCGGTGGACGAGGCGGGGCGCGGTGAGGGGGACGGCGGCCGCCCCCGGCACGCCGGTCGCCGCCGAGCGGGGCAGGAGGGTCAGGCCGTGCCCGGCCGCGGCCAGGGCGGTCAGGACGCGGACGTCGGTGCCGTCGTAGCGCAGGGCGGGGCGGAAGCCGGGGCCGCCGTGGGCGGCCCGCAGAGCGGGCAGGGGCAGGCCCGTGTCGGGGGCGTCGATCCAGCGTGCGTCGGCGAGGTCGCCCAGGCGCAGGCCGGGGCGCCGGGCCAGCGGGTGGCCGGCGGGCAGCAGCACGCAGACCGGTTCCTCCAGAACGCCGTACGTGGTCAGCGGGGCCACGTCGGGGAGGCGGAGGGGGTCGCTGGGGGCGGCCGGGCCGTCGACGAGGCCCAGGTCGGCGGTGCCCGCGGCGACGGCGGCGGGCACCTCGTCCCGGGCGAGGACCCGCAGCGTCACCCCGGCGGGCGGCAGGGCGGCCGCCGCCGCGGGGACGAGGGCGGTCGGCGAGGTGGCCAGCGTCAGGCCGTGCGCGGGCGCGGCGGCCATCCGGGCGACGTCCGCGCGGGCGGCGTCCAGGCGCAGCAGCAGCGGGCCGGCGTGTTCCAGGAGCCGCTCGCCGGCCGCCGTGGGGGCGACGGGGCGGCGGGTGAGCAGCGGGGCTCCCAGGTCCTGTTCGAGGGCCGCGATGTGCTGGGACACGGCCGACTGGGTGTAGCCGAGCGCGCGGGCGGCCGCGGAGAAGGAGGCGAGTCGGGCCACGGCGACGTAGGTGCGCAGGAGGTGCGGGTCCATGGGAGTCAGGGTCCCAGGCCGCCGCATCAGTTCTGCTTATGGAGAGTGCAGGAATCATCGTTGGACGTGAAGCGCGGGCCGCTCCGAGGATGGGGGCATGACCGACAGCGCAGCTCAGATCGCCAAGGTCGCCCTGGTCGGCGACCACTCCCCCAACGTCGTCTCGCACACCCGTGTCCCGCTCCTGCTGGACGCCCTCGCCTCCCGGGACCGGCTGGTCCTGGACGCCTACTGGATCTCCTCGCCGGACGCCGAGGCCGCGGACGCCGTGCGCGGCTTCGACGCGGTGTGGGTGGTGCCGGGCAGCCCCTACCGGAGCGAAGCGGGCGTACTGGCCGCGATCCGCACCGCCCGCGAGGAGGGCATCCCCTTCCTCGGCACCTGCGGCGGCTTCCAGCACGCCCTGCTGGAGTTCGCCCGGAACGTCTGCGGGCTGCCGCACGTGGCGCACGCCGAGAACGACCCCGGCGCCGCGGACTTCCTCATCGAGCCCCTGGCCTGCTCCCTCGCGGGGCACGAGGACACCGTCCTGCTGGAGCCGGGCTCGCTCGCCCACTCCCTGTCGGGGGCGGACCGCTCGGTCGAGCGCTACTCCTGCCACTACGGGCCGTCCCGCCATCTCGACACCCTCAGCGCCCACGGCCTGCGGTTCTCCGGGCGCGACGCGACGGGCGCCGTACGGATGGCGGAGCTCCCCGGCCACCCCTTCTTCCTGACCTCCCTCTTCCAGCCGGAGCTGTACGGCGACGGCTCGCGCCCGCACCCGATGGTCCGGGGGCTGGCACGAGCCGCGGCCGAGCACGCCACACGCCGGTCGGCGGGTCAGCCCGTGTGAGGCGCAAGCCCGGGTGAGGCCTCAGACGGTGTGAGGCGCAAGCCCGGGTGAGGCCTCAGCCGGTGTGAGGCGTCAGCGAGGGTGAGGCGTCAGCCCACCGGCAGGACGGGGGCGGCCGGCGCCACGGGGGCGGCGAACACCGAGCGGACGCCGGACAGCGGCTGGACGCCGGGGGCGGGGGCGGCGGCGGGCGGCACGGGAAGGGCCGGCGGGCGGTCCGGCAGGAAGCCGTGGGCCCGGCGGGCCAGGTAGGCGGACTCGTAGCGGTCGACCTCGCGGTGCCAGTTCAGGATGCCGGACAGCCAGTTGCGCAGGTCGGCCACATAGCCGTCCATCGCCGCGCGGCCCTCGGCCGACAGGTCGAAGTCGTCGTAGAGGACGGGCAGTTCCTGTGCGACGACGTGCTCGAACTGCTGCATGCGCTGGGTCATCAGGTCGTGGACGACGCCGAGCGCGGCCGGGTAGTCGCAGCCGAAGAAGTTCTGCACGACGAGGATCGCGTTGTGGACCTCGCCCTCGTACTCGATCTCCTTCTGGTACGAGAAGACGTCGTTGATCAGGCAGCCGTAGTCGATGGCGGAGTTCTCCAGGGAGCGGACGGGGCCGCTGCGGTAGATGTCCGGCGGGACGGCGGGGCCGTGGCCCATGCGGCACAGGCTCAGGGTGAGGTCGGAGCCGAAGGTGGCGCGCCGCATCTCCAGGTAGTCGACCGGGTCGGGGACGCGGTGGTGGAGCTGGTTGGCCACCTCCCACACCCAGCTCTCGGTCATCGCGTCGACGGAGTCCTTCAGGGTGCGCCGCTGGTCCGGGGTCATGTCGGCCGTGGTGCGGGCCCAGAGGTCGATCAGGGAGCGCTCCATGGCGTTGGCGAGGACGACGGGCGGCTGCTCACCGTCGACGGTCATGCACGCGGAGAGCCGGGCCGTGGTCAGGCGGGCGGCGGCCAGGTCGCGGCGGTGGCCGAAGACGAGCGGGTAGTAGTCGTCGCCGTAGGTCCCGAACGCCAGCCACGCGGCGCTGAGGTCGAGGGCCTCGGGGGTGGCGTCGGGGTCGAGGCCGGCCGAGCACAGGGCGAGGTCGCAGGCGTCGAGCTTGTCCTCGTCCCAGACGCCCTCCGTCAGGATGCCCATGCGGTGGCTCCACTCGACGAGGCGGTGCCGGGCTCCGTCGAGATGGGGGCTCAGCCGCAACGGGAAGGGCATGTGGAAGTCGGGCAGCCGGGACGGGCCGACCTTCTGGTACGGCACGTGGGTGTGGGCGCGCAGGCGGTCGGCGGCGGCCGAGGCGAGCAGCGCGCCGACGTCGGAGGCGGAGGTGCCGGGCCCGCTCGGCGCCTGCCAGAGGGGTGTCGAGGTCGCGTTCTCGTTCATGTAGCGGCTGGAGCGCAGGTGCCACTCGTGGCCGCCGGACTGCCAGTCCTGGAGTCCCTTGGTGTAGGCGGCGATCGCGGCGGTCTCGTCGGGCCGCAGCCCCTTCTCCAGGGCCAGCGCGGGCACTTCGGTGAGGGCCGTGTGCTCGAACTGGTGGAGGCGGGAGGTGAGGATGTCGTTGACGGTGTCGGCGGCCTCCTGGGTGGTGCAGCCGAAGAACGTCTCCAGGACGAGCACGCCGTTGCTGTTCTCGCCCTCGTCCTCGACCTCGCGCTGGTAGGAGAAGAGGTCGTTGCGCAGGTGGACGGCGTCGGAGAAGGTCTCCATCAGCACCCGCAGCGGCCTGGTCCCCGCGACGGTGTCCGGGACTTCGGCGGTCGCGTACTCGACGAGGCCGGCCGACCAGGGGGCGCCGCCCACCTTGCGGCGCATCTCGATGTACTCGACGGGGTTGGCGATGCGCCCCTCGTCGATGTTGGAGAGCTCCCACATCGACTCGTTGAGCAGGTGTTCGGTGGCGACGGCGAACCGGCGGCGCCAGTCGGCGGACATCACCGGCACCGTACGCGCCCACAGGTCGGCCAGGCCCGCCTCGACCGGGTTCCGCGGCTCGGGCACCGCGGTCGACAGGTCCTGCGGCATGAACAGCGGCAGCCGGTCCAGGTGTGCCTTGCCCGCGGCACGGTCCGGGGTGCGCTTGAACATGTCGAGGAAGTGGTCGTCGAAGAAGAACACCCACACGTACCAGTCGGTGATCAGCGACAGGGCGGGGCCGTCGCAGTCGGGGTGGGTGTAGGCGCACAGCAGGCCGTAGTCGTGCGCCTCCAGGTCGGCCTGGTCCCAGATCCCCGATCCCTCCAGCATGCCCATCTCGCGCGCCCACGCCGTCGAGTGGGCGCGGGCCTCCTCGACATGCGGGTTCAGCCGCGCGGGATACGGCATGTAGAAGTGCGGGAGTTCGAACGGCTGAGTCATGGCCGGGCCCTACCCGCGGCCTCCCGTGGGCATCCCCGGGGCGGCACATGATCACACCATCGCGTGAACGTGCCGGGAAACGCGAGACGCGCGCCCCTGGTGGGCGTCCGGGGCGCGCCCCCGGCGGCCGTCCGGGTGCCGCCGCCGGTGACCGTGGGGCGGGCGCGGCCGCGGGAAGGTGTGCGGCGCGGGCGGTGTCACGTCCTGACCTGGATCAGCGCGTGGGTGCCGCCCGTCCGCCACCGCCCGCCCTCCGCGGCGTCCAGCGCGGCCTCGGTGTGCCTGGGCAGACCGGTGACCACGTCGGACTTCAGGGTGCGCAGGGCGGCGACCGGACCGGGGAAGTACGCGGTGACGTCCGCGAAGGGCGTCGTCGCGGGCCAGGGCCGGTCGCCCACGAGCCGGCGGTAGTTGAGGTCGCCCTTCGTGATCGTCAGGGTGGCGGCGGCGAACTCCGCGCGCAGGTCGTCCGGCATCCGGTCGTACGGCAGCGGGGCGGCGGCGAAGGGGTGGGCGCGGACCGTGAGGGGGCCGTCCGTCATCGCAGCCCACAGGCGCCGGCCGTAGGAGGCGGCCTCGCCCGGCGCGGCCGTCAGCCGGCGCAGCGCGTCGACGACGTCGGCCGTGGTGGCGTCGGAGACGTAGTAGGGGCAGGGCTTGACGTGCAGGACCACGCGCGCGACAGAACCGTGGGCGAGGAGGTGGGCGGCGAGGAGCAGGTCGGGGATCAGTTCGCGGCCCGCGTTGTCGGCGACCAGGCACAGGGTCCCGGTGGCGTTCCGGGACGGGGCCAGCAGCGGGCGGAGGGCCTCGCTGTCGTCGGCGACCAGTGCGGGCGCGGCGGCCCGTTCCCGCGCCCCGGCGTCGGAGAGCCGGAAGCCGAGGTCGGCGCGGTTGCCCCACAGCGAGCCGTGCAGCAGTGCCCGGCCCCGTTCCTCGACGGGGCGGGCGGCGAGACCGTCGAGCGCGGCGAGCTCCTCGTCCGTCTCGGACGCGTCGAGTTCGGCGAGCTTGGCCGGGCGGAACGGGTCGACGCCCTGCCAGGGGCCGGGGCCGAAGTATCCGACGGCGTGCAGGAGCCGCCGGTAGAAGTAGCTCTCCGACCACAGCCACGGCACCTCGAACCAGGAGCGTCCCGCGTACGTGTCGAGCCCCCAGGCCCGCCACCGGTCCCGGTCGTGGGCGTCGGCGGGGAGCGGTTCGATCACGCCCCCGGCGCAGCTCGCCAGCAGCGCGTCCAGGGCGCGGTGGACGTCGGGTCCGTACGGGAGGGCGTCGCGTACCTGCCGGATGATCGCGGGGTGCCGTTCGGCCAGGACACCGTGGGGGAAGGAGCCGGGCTCGTCCCCGGTGAGCACGGGCGGGGCGGGGGTGTCGGGCATACGGCTCACCGTATCCGCCCGGCGGGCCGCGCCTGCGGGGGCGTACGGCGTCGACGGCGCGCGCGCCCCGGTCGGCGCCACCGGGGAAGCCGTGCGCCCCCGCCGTCAGGTCCCACTCCCCTCCGCCGCCGGGCGCCACCGCCCCGGGCCCCGCTCACACCACCGCCATGACCTCCCGCTCCAGCCGGACCGCGAGGGTCAGGTAGCGGGGGCGGCGCGGTACCGGGACGAGTCCGCGGATCAGGACGTGCCACATCTCGGCCATACGGCGCGGGAGGCGTGCGTTCGGTTCGCGGGAGCGGCCCACCACGCGGGTGCCGACGAAGAAGCAGACCAGGGAGTGCGCGACCGCGTCCACGTCGACGTCCGGATGGATGTCGGCCTCCCTGACCGCGCCCGCCAGCCGCCGGTTGACCAGGTCCTGCCACTCGGCGAAGGGGTGCGGCACGGGCGGCCGGACCAGCGGGCCTCCGGTGGCGAGCCGCAGGCCGGCGCGGGCCACGGGACCCTCCACCGACAGCCGGGCGAGGGCGAAGGTGAGGCGCATCAGGGCTTCGAGGGAGGGATAGCCCCGGCCGTCGATCTCACCGGCCACCCGGCGGGAGGCCTGGGACTGCAACTCCATGATGGCGTGGGCGAGGTCCTCCTTGGCCGCGAAGTGGAAGTAGAGGGCTCCTTTGGTGACTTGGGCGTGCTCGACGATGTCACTCAGGCTGGTCGACTCGTAGCCCTGCTGGTCGAACAGGTCGGCCGCTGCCGTGATGATCGTCGCGCGGGTCTGTTCGGCACGTAGCTGCCTCGCCATCGACTGGATTCTCCCGGGCCGGTAAAGAACGGGTCATGCCGTTTGTTTCTTGCCCCTGGGACACAATAGCTCACCCTCACGCGGTCCCGACGAGGCATTCGAAGACAGCCGACTCGCCCTGGACGCCGAGGACTTGCACGTCCGCGCCCCGCGCTCCCATCGCTTCGATCCATACCGGTTCGTCCAGTTCCGCGTACCGGTGGAAGTGCGCGTGGTAGGCGACCGGCGCCCGCGCGGGGCCCGTTCTCAGCCGGGCGGCCTGGCGGGCGCCCTCCAGCAGCAGCATTCCGGGGACGTGATCGAGGGGGTGATCGAAGAAAACGGGGTGTGCGGTATCTACTCTCAGCTGCCAGCGGTCGGGCCGGCCGGTGGCGGCCAGGACGACGTCCGAGGGCAGGGCGCGCCCGACGACGGCGGCGGTCAGGCCCGCCGGCACGGGTACGGCGGTCACGGTGTCCGGGGTGCGGCCGCCGCGGAGCCTGCGGTAGACCGGCCCGCCGACGCAGATGAAGGCGACGTCGGCGGTGGCGACGCGCTCGCCCTCGCGCAGGACGTGCGCGGTGTAGCGGACGGAGGAGGGGCGGCGTCCGCGGTACTGGACGTCGGTGAAGACGACGTCGACCTGGGGCTCCGCGGGCAGCGCGCCCACCGCCAACTGCGCGGCGACCGTGCCGACTTCGAACTCCTGGAGCACGAACTGGTGGTCCAGGGGCACGCCGTACTCGGCGTGGGTGATCAGCGTGCCGCTCTGCCGGATCGTCTCGACGACGAGGAGCGGGTCGTACGCGGACCAGTCGGACGACACGTGCAGTCCGTGCGCCCGGGGCCACTGGGCGGTGACCGAGAAGCGGTCGGCCCCGGTGCGCCGCCAGCCGGTGAGGAGCGTCTCGGCGACGGCGGCGCGGTGGACGAGTTGGCGTGGCACGGTTGCCGTCAGGGCGGGGACGTCGGCAAGCTGCCGCGGTCGAGTCATGTCTCTCCCTACGGTCCCCCGAAGGCCACGGCAGACGGCGAACCGCCCGCTCCGGTGAGCGTTAGAGTACGAGGCGACCGGTTTGTTTTCAATGAGATCAGTCGACGGCATCCTATGATCGGGCTGAAACCGCGCGTGATCGCGGGAAGGTGCCGTCTCGGCGCCGTGAAGGGGCTCTTATGGCGAAACAGGAGCGCGCGATCAGGACGCGCAGGGCGATCCTGGAAGCGGCCGGCGCGGTCTTCGACGAGCACGGCTACACGTCCACCACGATCGCGATGGTCCTGGAGCGCGCCGAAGTCACCAAGGGCGCCCTGTACTTCCACTTCCCGTCGAAGGAGTCCCTCGCCCAGGCGGTGCTCGCCGAGCAGATCCCCTTCGGCGCGGTCCCGCCGCAGCCCTGCAAGTTGCAGGAGATCGTCGACATGACGTTCGTGGTGGGTCAACGGCTGCTGAGCAACGCCCTGTTGCGGGGCAGCGTACGGCTGGCGGTGGACCAGGAGACGCCGTCCGGCGTCGACCACGGCGAGCCGTTCCGGCAGTGGGCCGAGCGGTTGACCGAGCTGCTGGAACTGGCCCGGGAACGCGGCGAGCTGCTGCCGACGGTGAAGCCGCGGGAGACGGTGGAGCTGCTGGTGGGCACCTTCACCGGGATCCAGTTGATGTCCCGGGCCCTGACCGACCGCGCCGACCTCGCCGGACGGCTGTCGGTCATGTGGGCGCACATCCTGCCGAGCGTCGCGGTGCCCGGCCTGCTCCCCGGTCTCGACGCCCGGGCCGACCGGGGGGAACGTGTGCTGGCCTCGCTGGAGCGGGCGGCTTCCTGAGGCCTGCCTCTCGGATCACGCGGCCGCCGGCCTGGTCCGATCCGCCGGCGCGCCCGTTCGCCGAGGTCGGGGACCCGGCGCTGGCGGACGGCGCCTACCGCGTCACGGCGACGCCGCCCGCCGCCCGGACGGGACGTCAGGTGCTGTACACGGTCCGGCAGAACAGCGGCACCCCGGACACCTACTCCTCGTGCTCCTTCGTGGCGGCGTCCGCCTCCGCTGCCGTACCCGCAGGTGCCCCGGTGGCGGAGGCCACCGGGGCGGGTGCGGGTGCGGGTGCGGGTCCGTCCGCGCCGCCGCCGGCGGGCGGGGCCGCCGCGGAGCCGCTGCTCACCGGCGGCGCCGCCCTGGTGCCGCGCCTGCGGCGGCGCGGAGTCCGGCCGGGCGGCGCCCGGCCCGTTCGCCGGGCGCCGGGTCCGGCCGGACGGTGCTCAGTTGACGGTGACGGCCAGGCCGCCGGTGGTCACCGGGGCGTACTTGGCGGTGAAGTAGGCGTTGGAGAAGCAGAGCGTCGAGCCGGACAGCTTGGTGAACGGCTGGTTGCCGAAGGCGATGCTGTTGTCGGTGTTGCTCGCCGTGCCGGCCAGGCTGGGTCCCTCGTAGACGCAGGAGACGCTGCCCAGCAGGGTGCTCAGGACGACGGTCGTGCGGATGTTGGAGCCGGAGGGCGGGGACACGGCGAGGGCTCCGCCGGAGGACACGGCCGCGGTGTACGGCAGGTTGTTGACCGTGATGCTGGTGACGCCGAGCACGCCGACGACGTTCGAGGTGCAGCCGCTGAAGGTCTGCGCGGTGAGGGACTCGGTGGCGGTGCCGGGCGCGGTGGGGTTGGCGGTGACGGTGGCGGAGAAGCTGGACGAGGTGCACGAGACACCGCTGGTGCCGGTGGCGCTGGAGTAGAAGGTGGCCTTGGTGCCGCTGGCCAGGGACGCGCTGAGGACGCTGCCGACGGCGACGTCGCCGGCCGTGGTGGTGAGCACCGCGCCGGCCGCGGAGGCGGGGGTGACCGCCGTCAGGGAGAGGGCGGTGACGGTACCGGCGAGGGCGAGGAGTGAGCGGATGCGCATGCGGGTGCCTCTCTTCTTGTGTGGGGTTGCGTGCGAGAGATGCGATGGCGATGAGGGCGCACTGGTGGGGGGTTGACGGCGCACTGGTGAGGGTGGTGGTCCCGGGGCGCGTCCCGCGTCCGCCGGTGCCGGCCCGTGACGCCTTCTCCGTACGTGACGGACCGACAGCGGAAAGGGCGTCGGACGCGGCCGGCAGGGGGGAAGCGGCCGTGACGGCGCCTTGGAGAGATCGGACTCGGGGCGCGTGCGGCCCGTGCTGGATGCCCGGGCGGATGTACCCGTACTGGCGGGCGGCCCGGCCGCCGGCGAACGACGGCCGGGCCTTGGGTCCGGGAGCGCGGACGGTGTCGCCGCGCGGCGGATCCGGCGCCACGGATCCGGGCTTGAGCCACGAGAGTTGTAAACCTGATGTTTCGTCAGAGTCAAGCAGTTGAACCGAAGTCGACAGGCCGACAGATATATGCGACCGGCCCGTGGGCGAGTCGTCCCGCAGGTGACACACGAGGGACACCGTTTTTCCACATCTCCCTTGACCCCTTGGTGTAACCATCGGTAACTTCCGAATTGGCTACTGCCGCGTAACGTGAAAGCCCGCGTGGCTTCCGGGAGTTGCGAGGAGACGTGCGCGGCAGCCGCTGTCCGCGCCAGGACAACGTGCCACTGATGCCCGACACGCATGACTTTTGCCACTGGGAGCAGACATGGCCTCGTCCCCGGACGTCACGTCGTCCGACGACAACACCCCCGAGAACCCGGAGCGCGGTTCCGCAGACAGACACGGCCGGGTCCGGCTGCGCCGGGCCGCCGTGATGGCGGTGCCGGCGACCCTCGTCGCCGCGGCGCTCGCGGTCCTCACCGCCCAGGGAGCGCTGGGCGTGCAGTTCGCCATCTCCGGCATGCCGTTCGTGGTCACCGCCGACAAGCTCGAAGGCGACGGCTTCGCGCAGTTCGGCTCGCTGGACCACATGATCGAGGACAGCCCCAACCAGGGCGACACCGGCGGTCAGGTCCTCGTCGTCACCTCGGTGGTGAAGAACGGCAAGCTGACCAACCTCTGCCAGAGCGTCGACCTCGGCGGCATCCAGCTCGTGCTCACCGCCGGCGACAAGGACACCAAGGTCAGCGTGGAGAACCTGGCCATCGACTCCGACGACATCACCGGCAACGCCTCGTTCGACAACATCGAGATCGGCCGCGACGCCAGTACCTTCGACAAGGTCGACACCCGCGGCAACCCGGGCGTCTACGGCCAGCAGGCGGAGAAGGTCGTCATCACCGACCTCTACCAGCACAACTACGCCGCCACCGCGGCCGTCTTCAAACTGCCCGACCTGCACATGAGGTTCGGGAGCAAGGGTTGCCCGCAGTGACCCGCTTCCGGCGGTGGAGGGGGCAGCGGCCCTTCGCCGGCGGGCTGCTGCTCGTCCTGGGCGGCGCGGAGATCCTGGTGACCATGAAGGCTCCGCTCCCGGTCATCCTGCACATCGGGATGCAGGGCCTGGCGGGATACCTCCTGCCGACCCTGATGCTGCTGGTCGGGCTGCTGATCCTGTTCAATCCGTCGCAGCGCCTCTTCTACTCGATCATCGGCGTCCTGCTCTCCCTGGGCACCTGGCTCACCTCGAACCTCGGGGGCTTCCTCGTGGGCCTGCTCCTCGGGGTCGTGGGCAGCTGTCTGACCTTCGGCTGGCTCCCCGACCAGGGGCCGCGCCGGAGCCGTCGGCGGCGCCGCAAGGAGGCACGGGCCGCCACCAAGGCCCGGACCGGCACGGAGACGATGCCGCTGCCGGGGGCGGGCGAACCCGCCTGAGCGCGCTCCTGCCGGGGCCGGGTGCCGAGGCCGTACGATCCGCCGCCCGGCGGTCGTCCCGCCCGGCCCCGGCACCCGCCGCCCGGAGCCGGCACGCGCCGCCCGGCACCCGCTGCCCGGAGGTCGCACCGCCCGGAGCCGGCAACCGGCGCCCGCGCGGCCACCCCGCCACCCCGTCACCTGGCCATCCCGCCATCCGGCCATCCGGCCACCCGGCCATCCCGCCATCCCGCCATCCGGCCACCCGGCCACCCGGCCACCCGGCCACCCGGCGCTGACGCCCCCTCACCTCACTGTCCGCGCAAGCCTTTTCGCTCGTGGCGTCCTCCCACATCACAATGCGGCACCGGCACCTCACGCCAAGTGGTTGTTCACTTGACTACCGGCGGTCACACGCGGTTGGCTCCGAGCCAGCGAAAGCCTCTCCCCGGTGCACCCCCTCGCTCCGGCGGCGACTCGCGCCCGTCCCCTGCTCCGCCGTGCACACCGAGGTGCAGTCCCCCGTGAACACTCCCCTCCCCGCCCGCCGCTCCTCGGTTTCCCGGAGACCCGCGCGGCTCGCCGCCCTGGCCGCGGCCTGCTGTCTGCTCCTGGCCGGCTGCTCCGACGCGTCGTCCGGGGCGCAGGCGGCGGACCGGACCGGCGACCGGATCAGGATCGCCCTGGTCACCCACGGCGGGAAGGGTGACGCCTTCTGGGAACTGGTGCGCAAGGGCGCCGAGGCGGCGGCGGCCAAGGACGGCGTCGAGCTGACCTACGCGAGCGACGCCGACGCCGCCGGACAGGCCGAGCTGGTGCGGGACGCGGTCCGGGACGAGGTCGACGGCATCGCGCTGACCCTCGCCAAGCCGCAGGCGATGAAGGGCCCCGTGGCCGAGGCCGAGGCGGCGGGCATACCCGTGGTCGGCCTGAACTCCGGGATCGGCGCCTGGCGTTCGACGGGGCTGCTGGAGTACTTCGGCCAGGACGAGAGCGTCGCCGGCCGCGCCGTCGGCGACAAGCTCGACGCCCTCGGCGCGCGGCACGCCCTGTGCGTCATCCACGAGCGGGGCAACATCGCCCTGGAGGCGCGCTGCGCCGGCGTGAAGAAGTCGTTCGCCGGCACGACCGAGATGCTCTACGTCGACGGCACCGACATGACCGCGATGACCACCGCCGTGACGGCACGCCTGCGCCAGGAGCCCGGCATCGACGAGGTCGTCACCAACGGCGCCCAGTTCGCGCTCGCCGCGGTGCGGGCGGCCGGCACGGCGGACAGCGGGGCCGAGGTCGCCACCTTCGACCTCGACGAGGACCTGGTCGACGCCGTACGCGACGGCAGCGTGCAGTTCGCGGTGGACCAGCAGCCGTACCTCCAGGGATACCTCGCCGTGGACGCGCTCTGGCTGTACCGGACCAACGGCAACGTCAGCGGCGGCGGTGTCGCGCCCGTGCTGACTGGCCCGGCCTTCGTCACGAAGACCAACGTCGCCGAGGTCGCGCGCTTCGCCACCGCCGGAACCCGCTGACAGCGGGCGTCCGCCCCGACCCCGGCTCCCCCTCTCGCCGCTCACCCCTGCCCGCTCATCGCCCAAGGACGACCATGCCTCCACGGACAGGTGCCCGGCGCCGCCGCCGTCTCGGCTCCATACGTCTCTCCCTGATCCTCCTGGCGCTGGTGCCCGGCGTCACCCTCACCGCCATGTGGGGCGTGACGACGATCCAGATGTTCTCGGAAGGGCTGCGGCTGCGCGCGCAGACCGAACTGAGCCGGTCGACCGGCGCCATGGGCACCGAGGCGACGCTCGCGCTCCAGCGGGAGCGCAGCCTGTCGGCCGTGTGGCTGGCCGACCCCGACGGTTCCCGGGCCCCGCTGGAGGCGCAGCGCAGGAGGACGGACGCGGCGGTCGCCCAGCTGGTGACCCAGGCGGACGACATCCAGCAGGCACCCGCCCGTGTGCGGGACCGGATGTACTCGGTCGTCGCGTCCGTGGGCAGCCTGGAGTACTACCGCGGCCAGGTGGACGATCCCGTCGACATCACCGCCGCGCAGGCACTGGACCAGTACACGTCGATCATCGACGACCAGATCCACGCCTTCCAGGAGCTCTCCCAGGTCGACGACGGCGACCTCACCTCGCGGGCCGGACCGCTGGTCGCCCTGGAGCACGCGGCCGAACTGGTCTCCGAGGAGGATCTGTACCTCACCCTGGCCGGGCCTGAGCGGCGGATGGACGAGGAGCAGTGGGCCGCGTTCGCCGAGACGGTGCACGCGCGCCGCTGGATCGTGCGGGACCAGATCGTCCCCCTGCTCACCGGCGACGCGAAGACCCGGACCGAGAGGATCCTGCGGAGCAAGGAGTGGCGGACCCTCGAGGCCGTCGAGGACGAGGTGCTCGCGGCGCGCGCGAACCGGCGCGGGAACGGCGACATCGCCCTGCCGGACGTGCGCAAGGAGTGGCGCGCCGCACTCACCGAGGTGTCCGACCAGTACGCGGAGCTGATCCGGCAGCAGACCACGGCGCTGCTGCGGGCCAGCGCGGACGAGGCACGCGCGCTGCTGGTCACGGCCGCGTCCCTGAGCGCCGGCGGGCTCGTCGCGCTGCTGCTGTGCGTCGGCATGTCCTGGCGGATCACCCGCTCGCTGCTGCGGCGGCTGCGCGGCCTGCGCCGGGCCACGCTGAGCCTGGCGCACGACCGGCTCCCGGACGTGGTGGCCCGGCTGGACCGGGGGGAGACTGTCGACGTGGACTCGGCGACCCCTCCGCTGGACTACGGCGGCGACGAACTCGGGCAGGTGGCGGCGGCGTTCAACACGGCGCAGCGCACCGCCGTGCACACGGCGGTCGAACTCGCCGACACCCGGCGCGGTTTCCAGAAGGTCATCCTGGGCATCGCCCGGCAGAGCCAGAACCTGGTCAACCTCCAGCTCAGCAAGCTCGACGCGCTCGAACGCCGGCACCAGGACCCGGAGGTCCTCAACGGGCTGTACGAACTCGACTCCACGGCCAGCCAGTTGCGACGCTACGAGGAGAACCTCGTGATCATCAGCGGTGGCCGGCCCGGACGCAGCTGGTCGGAGCCGGTGGCGCTCATCGACATCCTGCGCAGCGCCGTCGGCGAGGTCGCCGAGTACCGGCGGGTGGAGGTGCGGACCGAGGAGGAGGTGTCCGTCGCCCCGCCCGCCGTTGCGGACCTGATCCATCTCCTGGCCGAACTCATCGACAACGCGACCTCCTACTCGGCCGCTCCGAGCCCGGTCGTGGTGCGTGCCGCGCTGGTGGCCAGGGGCCTGGCGATCGAGGTGGAGGACCGCGGTCTGGGCCTGTCCGAGGAGGACTACGCCTCGTTCAACGCGCAGTTGGCGGTGTCCCCGCAGTTCGACGTGATGGCGCTCGCCGACGATCTGCGGCTGGGCATGTTCGTCATCGCCCGGCTGGCCACCCGGCACGGCATCGCGGTGACCCTGCGCGACTCCCCGTACGGCGGGACCACCGCGATCGTGCTGGTCCCGCACGACATCGTGGTCCCCGGGTGCCCCGACTCCGAGCCGCTGGAGACCGGTGCCTCCCGCGCGGCGGCGGACACGGCTCCGGACGCGTCGGCCAGGGAGCACGGCCCGGCGGACCAGGCGGGCGGCCCGGCGGACCAGACGGCAGGCCCGGCGGACCAGACGGTCGGCCCGGCGGACCGTGCCCGCGCCACCACGCCGGGTCCGTCGGACGGTGCGCCGGGTCCGTCGGACGGTACGCCGCGTCCGTCGGACGGTACGCCGGGTCCGTCGGACGGTACGTCCGTCGCGCGCCGCGCCTCCCCGGCCGGCGCGGGGGCGCGGGCGCGGGGGGCGGCGACGGACCCGGCCGGGGCGGCGCCCGACCGCCCCGGCGGCCTCGCCCCGCTGCCCCGCCGGGTGCCGCAGACCAGCCTCGCCGACGAGTTGCGCGAGGCTCCCGGGCCCGTCGAGGCGGACGGCTGCCCCGACGACGACTTCAGCGCGGAGCGCGCCGCCTCCTCCCTCGCCGGGTTCCAGCGCGGCACGCTGCGGGCGCGCGACGACTCCGGCATGCCGCTGTCCGGCCCTGGGGAGACGCACCCCGGGGAGACGGCCGCCGTGCCCGACCCGGGCCCGCCGGTCACCGCCGCGGACCCCTCCCAGACCCCGACACCGCCCGCCGACCGCTGATGAAGGACACCGCGATGACACACCCCGCCCCCGCCACGAACACCCAGCTCGACCAGTTGCTCACCAATCTGGTGGACCGGGTCGCCGACGTGCACCAGGCCGTCGTGCTCTCCGAGGACGGGCTGGTGGTCAGCAAGTCCACCGGGTTCCCCCGCGAGGACGCCGAACGGCTGGCGGCGACCGCGTCCGGCCTGATGAGCCTCAGCAAGGGCGTCAGCATGGACTTCCGCGGCGGTCCGGTGCGCCAGGCGCTCATCGAGATGGCCCACACCTACCTGATCCTCACATCGGCCGGGCCGGGCGCCCATCTCGTCGTGCTCACCGGCTCCAAGGCGGACGTCGGTGTGGTGGCGTACCAGATGAACATGCTGGTGAAGAAGATCGGTGAGCACCTCAGCGCGGCGCCGCGGACCGGGATCGGCCCGGCCGTGCGCACCAACGGCGGGTGAGGTGAGCGAAGACGACGCAACGGGCCGGCTCGTCCGGCCCTTCACACTCACCGGGGGGCGGACCCGGCCCAGCCGCGCCGACTTCACCCTCATCACGACGGTGACCGCGGTCGACCCGCCGCCCGAGCGGGCCGTGCGGCCGCAGCCGGAACACACCCGGATCCTGCGGCTGTGCGCCCGGCCGATGGCCGTGGCGGAGCTCGCGGCCCGGCTGGACCTGCCGGTGAGCGTGGTCGTCATCATGCTCTGCGACCTGCTGGAGGCGGGCCTGATCACGGCCCGCCCGCCGCGTCCCCTCGGCGCCACCCCGGACCTGGAGCTGCTGCAGAAAGTGAGGGACGGCCTTGGCCGCAGCTGATGCCACCGCCGGGACGGCCGGGACGCACGACCCGGTCGCCGCGCCCGACACGGTGAAGATCCTCGTCGCCGGCGGGTTCGGCGTCGGCAAGACCACCCTGGTCGGGTCGGTCAGTGAGATCGCGCCGCTGCGCACGGAGGAGCCGCTGACCGTCGCCGGGCTGGACGTCGACGACCTGAAGGGCATCGAGGAGAAGCGGACCACCACGGTGGCCCTCGACTTCGGGCGGATCACCATCGGCGGTGACCTGGTGCTGTACCTCTTCGGCACCCCGGGCCAGCAGCGGTTCTGGTTCATGTGGAACGACCTGGCCGTCGGCGCCCTGGGGGCGGTGGTCCTGATCGACGTGCGCAGGCCGGAGTCCGGCTTCTCCGCGATCGACTTCTTCGAACGCCGCGGCATCCCCTTCGTCGTCGGGGTCAACGGCTTCCACGGCCTGCACCCCTACCCCGCGCGGGAGATCCGGGAGTCGCTGGCGCTGCCCGCGGACGTTCCCGTGCTGCTGTGCGACGCGCGGGAGCGCGAATCGTGCCGGGACGTGCTGATCGCGCTGGTCGACCGGGTGATCGAGCGGGTGATCGCGGGCGTCGCGCCCCGGCCGGGTCCGGCGGACTGACCGCCGTCAGCGGGCTCCCGCGGCACGCAGCACGGCGACCGTCTCCGGATGAGGTTCCCGGGTCGCCCACTCCAGTGGGGTCATCCCCGTGCCGTGATCCTCGCGCAGGTTCGGATCGGCGCCGTGGGCGAGGAGGGTGCGGACGGTGTCGGTGTGGCCCCAGGCGGCGGCCGCGCACAGGGGCGTTCCCTCCGAACCGGGGCCGGCGCTCTCGGCGTCGGGCGGCGCACCGGCGGCGAGCAGCCGTGCCGCGATCCCGGCGAATCCCTCGACCGAGGCCAGGTACAGGGGTGTCGTACCGTCGGCGTCCCCCGCCGCCGGGTCGGCCCCGGCCCGCAGCAGCGCGTCTACCTCGGCGGCCTCGCCGTGCAGGGCCGCCGTCACGAGCCGCAGCGTCAGTTTCTTCTGCCTGCGTCTGTTCACGCTTTCCTCCGTCTGCGTCGGTTCACGGTTTCCTCCGTCTGCGTCGGTTCACGGTTTCCTCCGTCTGACGTCTGTTCACGCGTCCACGGGCGGACAGTGGCTCCGGTGCGCCGGGGGAGGGGGAAGCGTCACAACCGCGCCAGCCACGGCAGCAGTTCGGCGGCCGCGGTCACGTCCGCGGTCAGCGGGCGGTCGTCCAGCCCGTCGGGCAGCGCGGCGTCCGCCACGGTGAAGGCGGCGACCTGCGGACGGACCGGGTGCAGCCGCAACGCCCGTACGGCGACCACGAGTTCGCAGGCCAGGACGGTGGCGTAGGCGTCGGTCGCGCGCAGCAGCTGGCGGGCGGCCTGCCCGGCGAAGCCTGCGGCCTCCTCCAGGCCGTGCGAGAGGACGGCGTGCCCCGGCGAGGCGGGGGCCGCGCACGTCCGCAGCTCCGCGAGCGCGGAGTTGGCGGTGTACTCCAGGATCATCGTGCCCGAACTGCTCGCGGGGCCCGCCGCGAGGAACGCGGGCAGACCGGTCAGCCGGGGGTCGCCGAGCGCCGCCAGGCGGGCGGCGGAGAGCCGGGCGGTCTGGAGCAGGGCGAGTCCGGCGCCCTCCACGGCCAGGCCGAGCGGTGCGGCGAAGAAGCCGCCGTGGTGGTAGGCCGCGGTGCCGTCGGGCAGCACGACGGGGTTCTCCGAGGCGCAGTTGATCTCCACCTCGACGACCTCGCGCAGCCTCTCGCCGGCGTCGAGGGCACAGCCGTGGACCTGGGGGAACGCCCGGAAGCCATACGGGTCCTGGATACGGCGGCCGGGACCGGCCGGGCGGTCGGGCAGCCCCAGCAGGCGTCGTACCTCACCGGCGGCACGGGCGGCACCCGGGTAGGGCCGCAGGGCGTGCACGGGTGCGGCGTACGCCTCCGCGGAACCGGAGACCCCGGCGAGGGACAGGGCGGCCACGGCGTGCGTGGCCCGCAGCAGCACGTCGAGCGCGTGCCGGCCGAGTGCCGCCTGCGCCAGCGCCAGGGCGTTGCTGCTGAGGAGGGCGAGGGCGTCTCCGGGGCGCAGGGTGACGGGGGCGGGGAGCCGGTCCGGTGCGCCCCCGCTGCCCGCGTCCGGCTCTCCGGCCGCCGGGTCGTGCGTCCGGCCGGTGGGGCCGGGGGCCCGGCGGTCGGCCGGGCGGCTGTCCAGCCAGTCGTACAGGCCCGCGGTGGGGCGGCCGTCGAGGAGACCGTCCGGGGCGTCCGCCGGGCCGCCGCCCGGTACGCCGTGCCGCCGGCTCTCCGGCCGGCCGGCCGGCCAGGGCCGTTCGCCGATGAGGGTCAGGCCCGTCTGGGCCAGGGCCGTGAGGTCTCCGGTGCCGACGGCGCCGTACTCGTTGACGGCCGGGTGGACGCCCAGGCGGAGCGCCTCGGTGAGCGCGTCGACGAAGGAGGGGTGGATGCCGGAGCCGCCGGCCAGGAGCTGGTTGGCGCGGATCGCGAGCATCGCGCGGACCTGGCGGGCGGGCAGGAGGGCGCCCGCGCCGCCGGCGTGGCTGCGCAGGAGGCGCAGGCCGTGCGCCGACTCGTCGTCGGCGTCGACGGTCACCGCCCGGTGGGCGCCGACGCCGGTGCCGCGGCCGTAGAGCCGGCCTGCGGCGGCCAGGCGCTGGGCCGTGTGCCAGGAACGGGCGGCCCGCTCGCGGGCCTCGGGGGCCACCGCGGGCACGGCCGCGCCGTCGGCGAGCGCGATCAGCCCGCCGACGGTGAGGGTGGTGCCGTTCAGGACGACCCGGGTGTCCTCCGGTGCGGGAGGGACCCGGGCCGGTCCGGGTGCCGTCGTGTCCAATCCGCGTACGTCAGCCCAGGCCGACCGACTTGAGCCACGCCTTGGCGACGTCCAGCGGGTCCTTGCTCTCCAGCTGCACCTGGGAGTCCAGGTCCAGCAGGGTCTTGGTGTCCAGCTTGGCGGAGACCGCGTTCAGCGCGTCGACGCCCTCGTCGGAGAGCCCGCTCTTGTAGACGAGCGGGGTCACGTTCGCGAAGCCGAAGAGGTTCTCCGGGTCCTGGAGGACGACGAACTTCTCCTTGGTGATGGTCGGGTCCGTGGTGAAGATGTCCGCGGCCTGCACCGTGTTCTTCTTCAGCGCGGCCTGGGTCAGCGGACCGCCGGCGTCGAGCGCCTTGAAGGACTTGAACGTCAGGCCGTACACCTCCTCCAGGCCGACCATGCCCTGCTGGCGGGTCTGGAACTCGGGGGAACCGCCGAGGACCAGCTCGGGGGCGATGTCCTTGAGGTCGGCGAGGGTCGACTCCGCCGTCAGGTCGTATTTCTCCGCGGTCTCCTGGTTGACGGTGACGGAGTCCTTGTCCTCGGCGGGCGAGGACTCCAGCAGCGTCAGCTTGGGGTCGAGCTTGGCCTTGGCGGCGGCGTTGACCGCCTCCAGAGACGTCTGCTCGGCCTTCGCGTCGAGGTAGGCCAGCAGGGAGCCGTTGTACTCCGGCAGGACGGTGATGGAGCCGTTCTTGAGCAGACCGTAGGTGGTCTCGCGGCTGCCGATGTTCGGCTTGTAGGACACCTTGATGCCCTTGGCCTTGAGGGCCTCGCCGTAGATGTCGGCGAGCAGGATGCTCTCGGCGAAGTTGTTGGAACCGACGACGACGGTGTTGCCGTCGGCCTTCTCCTCGGCGAGCGGGTCGGACGTGTCGTCGGAGGAGGAACATCCCGCCAGCAGGACCGTCGTCGCGGCGAGCGCGACGGCCGCCGCACCGGGGTGGTTCCTGAGGGACCTGCTGCTGTGGGCGTTGGAAGTCACGGTTCCCGTTCCGGGCTCTGGAGGTCGATGGGGAAGTCAGTGGGGGAATCTGCGGGGGAATCTGTGGGGAAAAGGAGCAGAAGGAGGGGGAGGAGTGGAAGCCGAGCCCCTCCTGACTCGATCCAATCCACCCTCTTCTCGATCAGTCAAGAGCGTTCGGGTCACCGAATGGCTTCGATTCATGGCCAGTTGTGGCCCGATCGGGCTGTCCTTCGTAATGGATTCTTGACGTGCGGCCACACCCCTTCGCACAGAGAAGCGATAGTGTCACCGACGTTGACGCCTGCCACAGCGGCGCGCACGCCTTGCACGACCCCACGAAGGAGGCCCGGTGTCCACGAACACGGTGGACGCGCCCGCCGGCTCGGCATCCCCGGCGTCCTCGGCACCCCCGGCATCCTCGTCCGTCCGCCGAGGCCTGCGGGGTGTCACCGACCGGTGGCCCTTCCAGCGCAAGCTCAACGTCCTCGTCGGCGTGCCGCTGACGGTGATCGCCCTGCTGCTGAGCTACCTCATCGTCGACCTGGTGCAGGAGTCCGACCGCGCCGAGACCGCCGCCCAACTGGTGCGGGACAGCTCCCAGGTCGCCGAACTGGTCGCCGCGGTGCAGGCCGAGCACCAGCAGGCCGTCCTTCTCTCCGTACGGCACGAGGCGTCCTTCGACGGGGGCACGCCCTCCACCTCCGCCTACCGGGTCGCCCAGCTCGACGTCGACACCCAGATCCAACAGGTGCGCGACACCTTCGCCGACCGGCTGCCGGCCGGTGAGGCGCAGGCCCTGAGGGTGATCGAGGGCCTCGCCGGCCTGCGGAGCACCATCGAGCAGGGCTATCTGCCCGCCGACAACATCGACCCGGCGTACTCGGGAGCCGCCGACGGCCTCATCGACGGCCTCGGCCTGGACCGCAACTCCGC
This sequence comes from Streptomyces sp. NPDC059895, assembly GCF_042731035.1. Lineage (NCBI taxonomy): Bacteria > Bacillati > Actinomycetota > Actinomycetes > Kitasatosporales > Streptomycetaceae > Streptomyces > Streptomyces sp. NPDC059895. The sequence continues at coordinate 10,295 of NZ_JBHWKO010000009.1, read as the reverse complement.
GCTCGCCACCACCTTCACCGGCAACCTGCTCGACTCGCTGCTGCGCGCCGACGCCGCGCACGGCGCCTTCGAGACCGGCGTCTTCTCCGCGCGCACCGGCGACAGCAACGCCCTCATCGAGTTCACCGGCGCGGTCGGCTCCCAGGAGGTGTACGCCTACCAGGCCGAGCGGTTCACCCGGTTCGCGAGCGAGGCGCAGACCGACGAGTTCGGCGGTATCGAGCACAACACCGCGATGGCGACCATCAGCCAGAACTACGCCGAGATGGCCGTCGACCCCAGCGCGCTGCAGGCCGGCTCGAAGGCGGAGATCCGCGCGGCGCTGCGGCAGGCGCTGGACTCCTACCACCTCTACAACGAGCAGGCCGAGACCCGGCTGAAGGTCACCGGTTCGCTCATCCACCAGATCGCCGACCGCGCCGACGCCACCGCCTCCGACGCACAGTGGCGCGCGGGTCTGCTGCTGAGCCTGGCGCTGCTCGGCTTCGCCGTCTGGATCGCCTTCGCGGTGCTGGTGCGCCGCTCGGTGATCCGGCCGGTGCGGGCGCTGACCGGCGCCGCGCAGGAGGTCGCCGACGTCGCCGGGCGCGAGCTCGCGCGGGTGGCGGACGACGACGCCGAGGAGGGCGGGCCGCCGCGGCTGCGCGAGCTGCCGGTCACCGCCGACGACGAGATCGGTGAGCTCGCCGAGGCCTTCAACAACGTCCAGACCACGGCGGCCGCGCTGCTGGAGCGCCAGGTGCTGAGCCGGCGCAACGTCGCCGAGATGTTCGGCAACGTCGGACGCCGCGTCAGTAACCTGACGTCACGTCAGCTGTCGTTGATCGACGCCGTGGAGCGCGGGGAGACCGACCCGGCGCTGCTCGAACGCCTCTACTCCATCGACCACATCGCGGTCCGTCTGCGCCGCAACGCCGACAGCCTGATGCTGCTGGCCGGCATCCGCGAGACCGTCCTCGACTCCGGCCCGGCCGCGCTCACCAACGTGGTGCGCGCCGCGCTCGGCCAGATCGAGGGCTTCCAGCGGGTACGGCTGCACGCCGGTACTGAGGCCATGGTGGAACCGGACATCATCGGCGACCTGACGCTGATGATCGCCGAACTCCTGGAGAACGCGGTGTCGTTCTCCCCCGAGGGCAGCCCGGTCGAGGTGGGGGTCGACTCCGACGACGACGGGGCGACGGTCACCATCGCCGACCACGGCCTGGGCATGAGCGCCGAGCGCCTCGCCGAGGAGAACGCCCGCCTGGTCCGCCGTGAGCGTCTCGACCTCGTCCCGACGAAGGTGCTCGGCCTGTTCGTGGTCGGCGCCCTGGCCCGCCGCTGGGACATCGACGTCACCCTCTCCCGCACTCCCGGCGGCGGTGTGACGGCGGAGGTGGCACTCCCCTCCCCGCTGCTGCTCGCGCCGAGCGGAGCGGAGGCGGCACCCGCGGGGGCGGCGGAGACCGCCGCGTCCGCCGTGGACGCGGCGGCGACGAAGAAGCCGCCCGCGTCCCCGTCGTCCACCTCCTCGTCCCCGTCGTCCACCTCCTCGTCCCCGTCGTCCGCCCCCTCGTCCCCGTCGTCCGCCCCCTCGTCCCCGGCTGTCCCCTCGTCTCCGGCCGTCCCCTCGTCCCCGGCTGTCCCCTCGCCCCCGGTCGCCTCCCCGTCCGCCGGACCGTCCCCGGCGCTCGCGGTGCCGCCCGCGACGGCGGACGACCGCGAACCGGGCGCCCTCCCACGCCGGGTCCCCCGCCGCGAGGCGGCCACGGCCGAGGAACCGCACCGGCCGGCGCCCGGCCCCGCGACCGGCCGCGGGCCGCACGCGGACGAACCGCCGGTCCACGCCCGCACGGGTGCGGACCCGGGCGGGACCGGGACCCAGACCCGCCCCAAGACGGACGCGGACACGGACAGAGACACGGGCACGGCCACGGCCACGGCCACGGACACTTACGCGCACGAGTCCGTGGCCCAGAGCCAGGGCAGCGGGACCCCGGCCCGCCGCGCGGAGACCGCCGGAACCGCGGAGGCCGCCGATGCCGTCGGCGGCGCGCGGCCGCTGCGGCGCCGTGTCCGGGGGGCCACGCTCCGGACGACCGTCGACGCGGCCGCGCAGCAGGCCGCGCGCCGCACCGTGCCCCTCGCCGACGCGGACGCCGTCCGCAGCGCGCTGGAGGAGTTCGAGGCGGCCGTCGAACGCGCCCACCGCGACAGCGGCGGCGGCACGGGAGAGCACCACCGTCTCCCCGCCCCGCGCACCACCGAAGAGAACGAAGAGAACGAAGAGAACGACCGGACGGCCGCCCCGAACGACCGGAGCGCCTCGAACCACCGGCCCGTCCCGAACGGCCGGAGCGACCACGCGGACCACCACCGCACCCCCGGGTACCACCAGAACCACACTCCGGAAGGAGCCGAGCAGTGAGCACGTCGACAGGTGAGACTCCCTCCGGAGCCGCCACCCCGACCGACCTGCGGGCCGCCGCAGCCGACTTCACCTGGCTGCTCAACCGTTTCGCCACCGAGACCGCGGGGGTGGTGGACGCCATCGCGGTGTCCTCCGACGGCCTGCTGATCGCCGTGTCGGAGCTGCGTGAGCACGCCGACTCCGAGCGGCTGGCCGCGATCGTGTCCGGCATCACCAGCCTGGCGGCGGGCGCCTCCGGCAACTACGGCCTGGGCGGTCTGAACAAGGTCATCATCGATCTGGAGGGCGGCCATGTGCTGGTCTCCGCGATCGGCTCGGGCGCCGTGCTCGGCGTGGTCACCGACAAGGAGGCCAAGCTGGGCAACATCGCCTACGAGATGACCGTGTTCGCCAACCGCGCCGGCAGCGCGCTCAGCCCCCAGCTGGTCCTGGAGCTGAAGAACAGCGTCGGCGTCACCAGGTCGCGCTGACCGGCCGGCACCGCGAGAACCGCCGGTCCAGAGAGGAAGCGAACCACCGATGGCGGACGGCCGCACTCCGCGCGGCGCCGGCGAGGACGGCGTCGTACCCGTCGGCCCCGCCCCCGCCGTCCGGCCCTTCCTGGTCACGGCCGGCCGGGTGGCGGGCGCGGGTGAGGCGTCGTCCGGGCGGACCATGCCCGTCGAGACCCAGCTGGTGGCCACCACCACCGGGCTCGACGCCCTCGACCTGCTCTCCTTCGAACAGCACGACATCGTCGCCGCCTGCCGGGTGCCGCAGTCGATCGCCGAGATCGCGGCCCGGCTGCGGCTGCACCTGAACGTGGTGCGGGTCCTCGCCGAGGACCTGCGCGCGGCGGGGCAGCTGTCGGTGCACGTGCCCGACTCCGGCGCCACCCACGACGCTTCCGTCCTGCGCAGGCTCATCGATGGCCTCCGCGCCATCCCCGACTCCCGGGGGGTACTCCGTGACTCCGACTGAACCGCTGGTCCGGCACACCGCCGGCCAGACTTCCGTACAGCCGCCGCTGCCGGTGAAACTGGTGATCGCGGGCGGCTTCGGCGTGGGCAAGACCACGGCCGTCGGCGCGATCTCCGAGATCGAGCCGCTCACCACCGAGGCGGCCATCACCGAGGTCGCGGCGGGCGTGGACGACCTCAGCCACACCCCGCGCAAGACGACCACCACGGTCGCGATGGACTTCGGCTGCATCACCATCGACCCGACCCTGAAGCTGTACCTGTTCGGCACGCCGGGCCAGGAGCGGTTCGGGTTCATGTGGGACGACATCGTGGAGGGCGCGGTCGGCGGACTCGTCATCGTCGACACCCGCCGCCTCGACGACTGCTACGCCGCCGTCGACTACTTCGAGCACAGGCGGATCCCGTTCGCGGTGGCCGTCAACGCCTTCGACGGCCGCGTCGAGCACGCGCTGGAGGAGGTCCGCTGGGCCCTCGACGTCTCCGACGGCGTCCCGGTCCTGGTCTTCGACGCCCGTGAACGCGGCTCGGTCCGGGACGCCCTGCTGGTGGTCCTGGAACAGGCACTGGCACGCACGGAGGGGTGACGGCCCGAAAAGCCGGCACCCCGGGGGCGGCGCGACCCCGGGGTGCGGCGGGACCCCGGGGTGCGGCGGGACCCCGGACGAGGCCGCGACCCCGGGGTGCGGCGGGCCCCCGGACGAGGCCGGGGCCCGGGAGCGCCCAAAAAGCCTACTGGGCCCCCCTCCGCACCCCCGGCGACACCGCCGCCCTGCTCACCGCCCAGAACACCGCGAGCGTCACGAGGGCCAGGACGGCGACCAGGGTGGCGCCGCCGATCACCTTCTCGTAGTCGCGCTGGTAGAGGCCGTCGACGATGTAGCGGCCGAGGCCGCCGAGGCTGACGTAGGCGGCGATGGTGGCCGTGGAGACGATCTGGATCGCCGCCGAGCGCAGGCCGCCGAGGATCAGCGGGAGCGCGACGGGCAGTTCGACGCGGAACAGGATGCCGGCCTCGCGCATGCCCATGCCGCGCGCGGCGTCCACCGGTGAGGGGTCGACGGTGCGCACGGCCTCGTACGTCGTCACCAGGATCGGCGGGACGGCGAGGACGACGAGCGGGATCATCACCGGCAGCAGGCCGAACCCCAGCAGCATGGTCATCAGCACCAGCAGGCCGAAGGTGGGCAGGGCGCGCCCGGCGGTGGCGATGAGGGAGAGGACCGTGCCGCCGCGCCCGTAGTGGCCGGTGACCAGGCCGACCGGCAGCCCGATGAGGGCGGCGAGGGCGAGCGCCTGGAGCGTGTACCGGACGTGCTCCCCCACCCGGGTGGGGATGCCGTCGTAGCCGTTCCAGTGGGCGCCGTCGCTGAAGAAGGCGTTGACGAAGTGGAGTACGTTCACCGGGCTGCGTCCTTCACAGCGGGCTCGGACCTCGGGCGGCGGGTGCCGCTCGGCATCCAGGGGGTGAGCAGGGCGCGTACGGCGACCAGGAGGGCGTCGGCGAGCATCGCCAGGACGCCCATGGTGAGGACCGCGTTCCAGGCGAGTTCCGGCCGGTTGTAGATGGTGGCGTCGTGGAGCAGGTTGCCGAGGGCGCCCTGGTTGCCGATGAGGGTGCCGACGCTGACGAGGGAGATGCTCGACACGGTCGCCACCCGCAGCCCGGCGATGATCGCGGGCACGGCGATCGGCAACTGCACCTGGAGGTAGCGGCGAACGGGCCCGAAGCCCATGGCGGTCGCGGCGGCCAGCGTCTCCTGCGGCACCGAGCGGACGCCGTCGACGATCGCCGGCACGAGCACCACCAGGCTGTACACGGTGAGCGGGATCATCACGGTCAGCTCGGTCTGGCCGGTGTAGTCGATGAGGACGACGAAGAAGGCCAGCGAGGGGATCGCGTACAGCACGGTCGTCACCCACAGCACGGGCGGGTACAGCCAGCGCTGCCGCACGCACAGCTGGGCCAGCGGCAGCGCGAGCAGCAGGCCCGCGAGGACCGGCAGCAGCGCCTCGCGCAGGTGCAGCCCGACGAGGCCGATCCAGCTGTGCTGGAGGTCGCTGGGGATGTCGAAGAAGCGGTTCATCGCAGGGCCTTGGCGTCGTCACGGCCCTCCGCGTGGGCGCCGCGGATCGCCTCGGCGATGGCCTGCTGGGAGACGACCCCGGCGGCCCGGCCCTCGGCGTCCACGGCGACGGCCCAGCCGGTGGGCGAGAGCACGGCGCAGTCCAGCGCGGACCGCAGCGAGTCCGTGCCGGCCGTGAACGGCCGCCCGTAGGGCAGCAGTCGGCCGGCGTCGATGCTCCCGGCGGTCAGGTCGCGCGGCTCGCCCCAGCCGAGGGGCTTGCCGTCGACGCCGGTGACGAGGAGGTAGGGGACGTCGTCCGCGGCCCCCCGGGAGGCGATCGTCTCGGCGCTCGCGTCGATCGCGACGATCGGCGCGGTGAGCAGGGCGAGGCCGGCGGAGGAGAAGAACGACAGCCGGCGGATACCCCGGTCGGCGCCGAGGAAGTCCTCGACGAACGCGTCGGCCGGGTCGGACAGCAGCTCGGCGGGCGGGGCGAACTGGGCGAGCCGGCCGCCGGTGCGCAGGACGGCGACCATCGTGCCGAGTTTGACGGCCTCGTCGATGTCGTGGGTGACGAAGACGATCGTCTTGCCCAGCTCGCCCTGGATGCGCAGGAGTTCGTCCTGGAGTCCCTTGCGGACGACGGGGTCGACGGCCGAGAACGGCTCGTCCATCAGCAGCACCGGCGGATCGGCGGCGAGTGCCCGCGCCACGCCGACGCGCTGCTGCTGTCCGCCGGAGAGCTGGTAGGGGTAGCGCCGGGCGAGCGAGGGGTCGAGTCCCACCCGCTCCATCAGCTCCCGCGCCCGGGACCGGGCCTTGTCCTTGCTCCAGCCGAGCAGCCGCGGCACGGTGGCGATGTTGTCGACGATCGTGCGGTGCTGGAAGAGTCCGGCGTTCTGGATGACGTATCCCATCGAGCGGCGCAGGGTGTCGACCGGCTGCTGCTGGATGTCCTGGCCGTCGAGCAGGATCCTGCCCTCGCTGGGCTCGACCATCCGGTTGATCATCCGCAGGGTCGTCGTCTTGCCGCATCCGGAGGGGCCGACCAGGACCGTGATCGAACGGTCCGGGATGTCCAGGGAGAGGCGGTCGACCGCCACCGTGCCGTCCGGATACCGCTTGGTGACTGAATCTATCCGTATCAAAACGCCGAATACCCTTCGGGTCTGGCAAGTTCCGCCCGCTCTCGACCGGGTGAGCTCGGGCCGTTGCGGGGAGAGTCTAGACCTCTTGTGTTGCGGGGGTTTTGACGAGCCGCACGAGCCGCACCGGCTCCCCCCTGTGGCCCTCCTGTGAGTTCGCTGGTTCTCACCCTCCCCTCAGAGCCGGCTCAGGGATCCCCCAGACGCGCCCCCGATCGTCACTGCCATGAGGGTGCGGACGCGGGAGGCGTCCGGTTCCCTCGTCCCTCCGTCCTGCCCGGCCCGGGCGAACACCCCCTGGAGTACGCGTCATGACGACCCTCGCCCCGCCGCCCGCCCCCGCCCGGGAGGACGGTGACCGCCACCGGGCCGGACCGCCCGCCGCCCGCGGACTCGCGGCCCGTACGCGCCGGCTGTTCACCGGCGCCCCGGACGACCCGCGCTGGGCCCGCCCCGCCCTGTGGGCGGTCCTGGCGCTGGCCACGGCCCTGTACGCCTGGAACCTGACCTCCGTCACCGGCAACTCCTTCTACAACGCGGCCGTCTACAGCGGCACCAGGAGCTGGAAGGCGTTCTTCTTCGGCGCGTTGGACGCGGGCAGTTTCATCACCGTCGACAAACCCCCCTTCGCGCTGTGGGTGATGGGCCTGTCGGCCCGTGTGTCCGGTTACGGCACCTGGCAGTTGGCGCTGCCCATGGTCGCGGCCGGCGTGGGCTCGGTGGCTCTGCTGTACCGGATGGTGAAGCGGGACTTCGGCCCGGTCGCGGCGACGATCGCCGCCCTGGCGCTCACCCTGACGCCCATCACGGTCGCCATCACCCGGGACACCAACCCCGACCCCGTCCTGGTCTTCCTCATGCTGCTCGGCGCGGCCGCCCTCCTGAAGGCCGTGCGCACCGGGAAGGCGGCGCCGCTGGTGTGGTCGGGCGTCGCGATCGGCTTCGCGTTCAACACGAAGATGATGCAGGCCTACGTCGTGCTGCCCGCGTTCTTCCTGGTGTACCTGTGGGCGGCACGGGCCCCGCTGGGCAGGCGGATCCGCAACCTCGCCGCCGGCACGCTCGCCCTCGCCGTCTCCAGCGCCTGGTGGATGGTGGTCGTCGACCTGATCCCGGCGTCGTCGCGCCCCTACATCGGCGGTTCCACCGACAACACGGTCTGGGACCTGGTCGTCGGCTACAACGGCCTCGGCCGGATCCTCGGGGCGAGTTCGTCGGCGGGCTCGCAGGGCAACGGCGCGAGCTTCGGCGGCGAGGCGGGCCTGTACCGGATGTTCAACGAGACGATGGGCGGCCAGATCTCCTGGCTGATCCCGTTCGCCGCGGTCGCCCTGATCGGCGGCCTGGTGCTGCGCGGGCGCGCCCCGCGCACCGACGCCCGGCGGGCGGCCCTCATGCTCTGGGGCGGCTGGTTCGTCCTGCACTACCTGACGTTCTCGCTCGCCGAGGGCACCTTCCACCCGTACTACGTGACCGCCATGGCCCCGGGCATCGCGGCGCTGGCCGGCATCGGAGCGGTCATGCTGTTCCGCGCCTTCCGCGAGGGCCCGGCGGCGAAGTGGGGATGGGTGCTGCCGGCGGCGGTCGCGGCGAGCACCGTCTGGGCGGTCGTCCTGCTCCAGCGGGTCTCCGGCTCGGGGACGGCGTACACGGTCGCCGAGGTCGTGGCCGGGGTCGCGGGCGCGGCGGCGGTGATCGGGCTGCTGGTCGGACGGTTCACCCGGCGGCAGCGGCTGACGGCCGTCGCCTCTCTCGCGGCGGTCGTGGCCCTGCTGGCCGGTCCGGCCGCGTACGCGGCGTCCGCGGCCGCCTCCACCCCCAACGGCACCAATCCGACGGCCGGCCCCACCACCGGTGGCGGCATGGGCGGCGGGGGCGGCGGACAGCGGCCCGGCGGCGAGGCGCCGACGGGCACGGGCAGCGGCACGGGCGACGGGCAGCAGCCGGGTCAGCCCCCGTCGGGCGGCGGCGGTCCGTCCTCCGGCACCGAGACCGGGTCCACCGGCGAGACCGGGTCCACCGAGGCCGGGTCCACGGGCGAGACCGGGTCCACCGGCGGGGGCACGGACGGCGGTACGGACGGCGGCACGGACGGCGGCATGGGCGGCGGCACGGACGGCGGCATGGGCGGCGGCATGGGCGGCGGCATGGGCGGCGGCATGGGCGGCGGCATGGGCGGCGGCACCCAGGTGTCCTCGGCGATGATCACCTACCTGAAGAAGCACCAGGACGGCGCCACCTGGCTCGTGGCGGTCGCCACCGACCAGACCGCGGCCTCGGTCATCCTGGAGTCCGGCGAGCCCGTGATCTCCATGGGCGGCTGGTCGGGCACCGACGAGGCCATGACCCTCGCCAAGCTCAAGAGCCTGGTGAAGGCGGGCAAGCTGCACTACGTCGTGGTCGGCGACAGCGGGCAGAACTCCGCGAGCAGCGAGATCACGGCCTGGGTGGAGAAGCACGGCACCGCCGTGGGCGACTACAGCGGGCTGTACCGGCTGGACGCCTCCGACGTCGGCTGAGCCCGCCTCCCCCGCGAGGGCGGTACGGCGACCCCGTACCGCCCCTCCCGGCCCCGGCGCCGGGGCCGGGGCCGGGGCCGGGGCCGGGGCCGCACCCAGGCGACCACGGCCGCGCCCCACCCCAGCAGCCACAGCGTCACCGCCGACACCCCCGCCCCGGTACTCACGCGGCCGCCTCCACCCCCGCCGCCGGGAACCCCGGCGTGCGCAGGACCCGCCGCCGCGCGTCCACCGCGTAGACCTGGCAGCCCTCCTGCCCGGCCGCCCACTCGACGCCCTCCGCGCCCAGCGCGAAGGCGGCCGTCGCCACCGCGTCCGCCACCGTCAGCGTCGGCGCGACGACCGTGACACTGAGCAGTCCGGTCGCCGGCGCCCCCGTGCGCGCGTCGAGGATGTGGTCGCCGCGCTCGTAGCGGGCGGAGGTCGCGACCGCGCCGTCGGCCAGCTCCAGCACCGTGCAGAGCCGGTCGGCGATCTCGGGGTGGCGTACGCCGACCCGCCACGGGCCGCCGGCGGCGACCACGTCACCGCCGGCGTTGAGGCAGAACCGCCGTACCCCGGCCGCGGCCAGCAGCTCCGCCGCCCGCTGCACCGACCAGCCCTTGACGACGGCGCAGGGATCGAACCCCCGGCCGGGCAGCCGGGCGTCGAAGGCGCCGCCGGTCGCCGCCCGGTACCGCTCGCACAGGCCGATCACCTCGGCCAGGTCGGCGCCGATCCTCTCGGCCGGCAGCTCGCCCCGGCCGTACCGGGACACCTCGCTGCCGGGCCTGAACGGGCTGAACCGCTCGTCGACCTCCCGCAGCCAGGCGAAGACGGCGTCCGCCGGGCCGTCGTGGTCGCCCGCGTCGTCGACGCGCAGGGAGACCGGGAATCCCATGACGTGTTCCACGCGGTGCACGTCAGGCGCCCTTCGCGTCGATCGCGGCCTGGAGGGACTCCCGGTAGCCGTCGCTGGTGACGGTCGCGCCGGACACCGTGTCGATGTCCGCGCTCTGCGCCTGCAGCGTCTCCTCGACCAGCGTCGGCACCGCGGCCGTCGTCTGCGGGTGATTCGGCTGCTTCAGCATCCGCACCGCGGTGATCGTGTCGCCCTCGAAGGTCACCTCGACCTGCACGTCACCCTTCTCGGTGGCGACGGTCGTGCCCTTCACGACCAGCCCCGAGGAGCCGGACGCGGGGGCCGTGGA
>NZ_JBHWKO010000008.1:249787-299020 GCF_042731035.1 Streptomyces sp. NPDC059895 | reverse complement strand
GTCCACCGGGACCCCCGAGGTGATCCTGATCGCGACCGGCTCCGAGGTGCACGTCGCCGTCGAGGCCCGCGAGCGGCTCGAGGCCGACGGGGTGCCGACGCGGGTGGTGTCGATGCCGTCCGTGGAGTGGTTCGAGGAGCAGGACCAGGGGTACCGGGACAGCGTGCTGCCGCCGTCCGTGAAGGCCCGCGTCGCCGTCGAGGCGGGCATCGGGCTGACCTGGCACAAGTACACCGGGGACGCCGGCCGCATCGTCTCCCTGGAGCACTTCGGTGCCTCGGCCGACGGCAAGGTCCTCTTCCGCGAGTACGGCTTCACCGCCGAGAACGTGGCCGCCCAGGCCCGGGAATCGCTCGCGGCCGCCCAGCGCTGACGCTCACACACGACCTGTAGGAGATGTAATTCCATGACAGACGCACTCAAGCGCCTCTCCGAGGAAGGCGTCGCGATCTGGCTGGACGACCTGTCGCGCAAGCGGATCACGTCCGGCAACCTCGCCGAGCTGATCGACCAGCAGCACGTCGTGGGCGTCACCACCAACCCGTCGATCTTCCAGAAGGCGATCTCCCAGGGCGACGGCTACGACCAGCAGCTGTCGGACCTCGCCGCCCGCAAGGTCACCGTCGAAGAGGCCATCCGCATGATCACGACGGCGGACGTCCGCGACGCCGCCGACATCCTGCGCCCGGTCTTCGACGCCACCGGCGGCCAGGACGGCCGGGTGTCGATCGAGGTCGACCCGCGCCTGGCCCACCACACCCAGCCGACCGTCGCCGAGGCCAAGCAGCTGGCCTGGCTGGTCGACCGGCCGAACACGCTGATCAAGATCCCGGCGACCCTGGGCGGTCTGCCGGCCATCACCGAGGTCATCGGCCTCGGCATCAGCGTCAACGTCACGCTGATCTTCTCCCTGGAGCGCTACCGCCAGGTCATGGACGCCTACCTGGCCGGCCTGGAGAGGGCCAAGGAGCGCGGCCTGGACCTGTCGAAGATCCACTCCGTGGCGTCCTTCTTCGTGTCCCGCGTGGACACCGAGATCGACAAGCGGCTCGACGCGCTCGGCACCGACGAGGCCAAGGCCGCCCGCGGCAAGGCCGGCGTGGCCAACGCGCGGCTGGCCTACCAGGCCTACGAGGAGGTCTTCTCCTCCGACCGCTGGAGCGCGCTGGAGCAGGCGGGCGCCAACAAGCAGCGTCCGCTGTGGGCCTCCACCGGTGTGAAGGACCCGGCGTACAAGGACACGCTGTACGTCGACGAGCTGGTGGCGCCGAACACGGTGAACACCATGCCGGAGGCGACGCTGTCCGCCACCGAGGACCACGGCGAGATCACCGGCAACACCATCGCCGGCACCTACGAGCAGGCGCGAGCCGACCTCGACGCGGTGGAGAAGCTCGGCATCTCCTACGACGAGGTCGTGCGGCTGCTCGAGGACGAGGGCGTCGACAAGTTCGAGGCGTCCTGGAACGACCTGCTCAAGTCGACCGAGGCGGAGCTGGAGCGCCTCGCCCCTTCGGAGGGCTGAGGACTTGTCCCCTCATTCCGGTTCCGGGGCGAACCCGCTCCGTGACCCCGCGGACCGACGGCTCCCGCGCATCGCGGGGCCGTCGGGCCTGGTCATCTTCGGCGTCACGGGGGATCTCTCCCGCAAGAAGCTGATGCCGGCCGTGTACGACCTGGCCAACCGGGGTCTGCTGCCGCCGGGCTTCTCCCTGGTGGGCTTCGCCCGCCGCGAGTGGGAGCACGAGGACTTCGCGGCCGAGGTCCACGACGCCGTCAAGGCGCACGCCCGCACGCCCTTCCGCGAGGAGGTCTGGCAGCAGCTCATCCAGGGCATGCGCTTCGTGCAGGGCACGTTCGACGACGACGACGCGTTCGAGCGGCTGCGCGCCACCATCGAGGAGCTCGACAAGGCGCAGGGCACGGGCGGCAACTTCGCCTTCTACCTGTCCGTGCCGCCGCGGTCCTTCCCGGTGGTCATCCAGCAGCTGAAGAAGCACGGCCTCGCCGACCAGAAGGACGGCTCCTGGCGGCGCGCGGTCATCGAGAAGCCGTTCGGCCACGACCTGGCGTCGGCCGAGGAGCTCAACGCGATCGTGCACGAGGTCTTCGCCCCGGACCAGGTCTTCCGCATCGACCACTACCTGGGCAAGGAGACCGTCCAGAACATCCTGGCGCTGCGCTTCGCCAACACGATGTTCGAACCGATCTGGAACCGGTCCTTCGTGGACCACGTGCAGATCACCATGGCCGAGGACATCGGCATCGGCGGCCGGGCCGGGTACTACGACGGCATCGGCGCCGCCCGTGACGTCATCCAGAACCACCTGCTCCAGCTGATGGCGCTCACCGCGATGGAGGAGCCCGCCTCCTTCGACGCGGACGCCCTGGCCGCGGAGAAGACCAAGGTGCTCGGCGCGGTGAAGCTGCCCAGGGACCTCGGTGAGGACACCGTGCGCGGCCAGTACGCGGCCGGCTGGCAGGGCGGCGAGAAGGTCATCGGCTACCTCCAGGAGGAGGGCATCGACGCGAAGTCGAAGACCGACACCTACGCCGCGATCAAGCTGGACATCGACAACCGCCGCTGGGCGGGCGTCCCGTTCTACCTGCGCACCGGCAAGCGCCTGGGCCGCCGGGTCACCGAGATCGCGGTGGTCTTCCAGCGGGCGCCGCACTCCCCCTTCGACACCACGGCCACCGAGGAGCTCGGGTCGAACGCGATCGTCATCCGCGTCCAGCCCGACGAGGGCGTCACCGTCCGCTTCGGCAGCAAGGTGCCGGGCACCTCCATGGAGATCCGGGACGTGTCGATGGACTTCGCCTACGGCGAGTCGTTCACCGAGTCCTCGCCCGAGGCGTACGAGCGGCTGATCCTGGACGTGCTCCTCGGCGACTCGAACCTCTTCCCGCGCACCGAGGAGGTCGAGCTGTCCTGGAAGATCCTCGACCCGATCGAGGAGTACTGGGACGCCAACGGCACACCGGCCCAGTACCAGGCCGGTACCTGGGGACCCGTCGAGGCGGACGAGATGCTCGAACGAGACGGACGGAGCTGGCGCCGGCCATGAAGACAGACCTCACGGACACCACGGCCAGCAAGATCAACAAGGCGCTGGTGAAGGGCCGCCGGGCGATCGGCACACCGGCCGTGGGCATGGTGCTCACGCTGGTCATCGTCACGGACGAGGAGAACGCCTACGACGCCCTCAAGGCCGCCAACGACGCGTCGCGCGAGCACCCCTCGCGCACGCTGGTGGTCATCAAGCGGGTCTCCCGCTCGCCCCGCGACCGCACGAAGTCCCGGCTCGACGCCGAGGTGCGGGTGGGTGCCGACGCGGGCACCGGCGAGACGGTCGTGCTGCGGCTGTACGGCGAGGTGGCCGACCACGCGCAGTCGGTGGTGCTGCCGCTGCTGCTGCCCGACGCGCCCGTCGTCGTCTGGTGGCCGGTGAACGCGCCCCTCGACCCGGCCCAGGACCCCCTCGGCGCACTGGCCCAGCGCCGTGTCACCGACACCTACGCCGCCGAGCAGCCGGTACGGGACCTGGTGGCCCGCGCCGAGCGCTACACCCCGGGCGACACCGACCTGTCGTGGACCCGCATCACGCCCTGGCGCTCGATGCTGGCCGCGGCCCTGGACCAGGTCACCTGCACGGTGGAGGCGGTCGAGGTGGAGGGCGAGGAGTTCAACCCGAGCTGCGAGCTGCTCGCGATGTGGCTCGGCGACCGGCTGGGCGTCCCCGTCCAGCGCTCGCTGTCCGGCGGGCCGGGTCTCACGGCGGTGCGCATGGCCACCGACTGCGGCGCGATCGCGCTGGACCGGGCCGACGGCTCGCTGGCCACGCTCTCCATCGAGGGCCAGCCCGACCGTGCGGTGGCGCTCAAGCGCCGGGACACGGCCGAGCTGATCGCGGAGGAGCTGCGCCGGCTCGACCCGGACGACACGTACGCCTCCACGCTGCGGTTCGGGGTGGAGCGGCTGAACGCGGGACCGTCCGCGCCGGACGCCGCGGCCCAAAAGCCGACGGCATCGGCAGGCGAGCCCGCCGCCTCCGGCGGGGAACCGGCCGCTTCCGGCGAGGAGTCCGCCGCCTCGGGTGAGCAGTCCGCCGCCTCGGGTGGGGAGTCCGCCGCCTCGGGTGGGGAAGCGGTGGCGCCGGGTGAGGCCGTCGCCGTCGGGACTCCCGTCGAGGAGGCCGCGAAGGCGCCCGCCAAGCAGGCGGCCAAGAAGACCGCCCGCAAGGTGCCGACGAAGAAGGCGGCGGCGAAGTGAGTGTTCCGCAGCTCGTCGTGCACCATGACAAGGAACTGATGGCACAGGCCGCCGCGGCCCGCCTGATCACGAAGATCGTGGACGCGCAGGCCTCCCGGGGCCACGCGTCCGTGGTCCTCACCGGTGGCCGCAACGGCAACGGCCTGCTGGCCGCGCTGGCGTCCGCTCCCGCCCGGGACGCCGTCGACTGGGCCCGGCTCGACCTGTGGTGGGGCGACGAGCGCTTCCTGCCGGAGGGCGACCCGGAACGCAATGTCACGCAGGCCCGCGAGGCGCTGCTGGACTCCGTGCCGGTGGACCCCAAGCGCGTGCACGCCATGCCCGCGTCCGACGGTCCCCACGGCGCCGACGTGGAGGCGGCCGCGGCCGCCTACGCCGACGAACTGGCCCGTGCGGCCGGCCCGGAGAACCACGGCGCCGTCCCCACCTTCGACGTCCTGATGCTGGGCGTCGGCCCGGACACCCATGTGGCCTCGCTCTTCCCTGAGCTGCCGGCCGTACGGGAGACCGAGCGCACGGTGGTCGGCGTACGCGGCGCGCCGAAGCCCCCGCCGACCCGCGTCACCCTCACCCTCCCGGCGATCCGGGCGGCCCGTGAGGTGTGGCTGCTCGCGGCCGGCGAGGACAAGGCGCAGGCGGTCGCCATCGCCCTGTCCGGCGCGGGCGAGATCCAGGCCCCGGCGGCGGGCGCCCGCGGCCGGTCCCGCACCCTGTGGCTGCTGGACTCGGCGGCGGCCTCCCAGCTCCCGAAGGCGCTGTATCCGCCGGCGTCCCCCTGACGGAGCCCGCCCCTCCCCCGGAACCCGTACGGTCAACCGCCGTACGGGTTCCGTCCGTTGTGACGATCGCGTTCATGACCTCCGGGGAGTCGACCTCCGGGGAGTGGCGTGAGTCCCGCTCAGCTACGGCCGCGCAGCTCCCGGTACGTGGCGACCAGGGCCTTCGTCGAGGCGTCCAGGCCGGGCACGTCCGCGCCCTCGCTGAGGGCGGGCTCGATGCGCTTGGCGAGGACCTTGCCGAGCTCCACTCCCCACTGGTCGAAGGAGTCGATGTTCCAGACGGCGCCCTGCACGAACACCTTGTGCTCGTAGAGCGCGACGAGCTGGCCGAGCACCGAGGGGGTCAGCTCGGTGGCGAGGATGGTGGTGGTGGGGTGGCCGCCGCGGAAGGTCTTGTGGGCGACCAGTTCCTCGGGCACGCCCTCGGCGCGCACCTCCTCGGGGGTCTTGCCGAAGGCGAGGGCCTGGGTCTGGGCGAAGAAGTTGGCCATCAGCAGGTCGTGCTGCGCCTTGAGCCCGTCGCTCAGCTCGTCCACGGGGCGGGCGAAGCCGATGAAGTCGGCCGGGATCAGCTTGGTGCCCTGGTGGATCAACTGGTAGTAGGCGTGCTGCCCGTTGGTGCCCGGCGTGCCCCACACGACGGGGCCGGTCTGCCACTCCACGGGAAGGCCGTCGCGGTCCACCGACTTGCCGTTGGACTCCATGTCCAGCTGCTGGAGGTAGGCGGTGAACTTCGACAGGTAGTGCGAGTACGGCAGGACCGCGTGCGCCTGGGCGTCGTGGAAGTTGCCGTACCAGACGCCCAGCAGACCCAGCAGCAGCGGGGCGTTGGCCTCGGCGGGCGCGGTGCGGAAGTGCTCGTCGACGGTGTGGAAGCCGTCCAGCATCTCCCGGAACCGCTCCGGGCCGATCGCGATCATCAGGGAGAGGCCGATCGCCGAGTCGTAGGAGTAGCGGCCGCCGACCCAGTCCCAGAACTCGAACATGTTGTCCGGGTCGATGCCGAAGCCGGTGACCTTCTCCGCGTTCGTCGACAGCGCCACGAAGTGCTTCGCGACCGCCTTCTCTCCCCCACTCTCGGCTTCGCTCGAGCGGGAGGTGCCCCCGTCGCCGAGCCCGTCCAGCAGCCAGGTGCGGGCCGAGGTGGCGTTGGTGATGGTCTCGATGGTGGTGAACGTCTTGGACGCGACGATGAACAGCGTCTCGGCCGGGTCCAGGTCGTGGACGGCCTCGTGCAGGTCGGCGCCGTCCACGTTGGAGACGAACCGGAAGGTGAGCGAGCGGTCGGTGTAGGCGCGCAGCACCTCGTAGGCCATCGCCGGGCCCAGGTCGGAACCGCCGATGCCGATGTTGACCACGTTGCGGATGCGCCGGCCGGTGTGCCCGGTCCAGGCACCGGAGCGGACCCGGTCGGCGAAGTCCGCCATCTTGTCCAGGACGGCGTGCACCGCGGGCACGACGTTCTCGCCGTCGACCTCGATCACCGCGTCCCGCGGGGCCCGCAACGCGGTGTGCAGCACGGCCCGCCGCTCGGTGATGTTGATCCGCTCACCGCGGAACATGGCGTCCCGCAGCCCGAACACACCGGTGGCGGCGGCCAGCTCGCGCAGCAGCCGCAGCGTCTCGTCGGTGACGAGGTGCTTGGAGTAGTCGATGTGCAGGTCACCGACCTGCAGGGTGTACCCGCTGCCGCGCCCGGGGTCGGCGTCGAACAGCTCGCGCAGCCGCACCTCGCCGAGTTCCTGTCGGTGCTTGGCCAGTGCGGTCCACTCGGGCGTCTGATGGAGCCTGGAACGGACGTCTGCGTTCATGTCGGACTTCAGCCTTCTTTCCTACACCTGTCCTGCTGCGTACCTGCCCCGCTGCCGGTCCCAACCTAGTTGATCAGCGCGCGGGGTGACCTGTTGTGACATCGTCCTGCGGTGCAACAACAGGTACGTCCGGGCGGCGCGCGGGTATCAGCGCGGCGAGGCCAGGACGACGAGGGCTCCGCTCTGCACGGCGCCCGCCAGGAACACGGCACGGACGGGGCCGCCCGCCGCTCTCGGCTCCGGCGCGGGCGGGACGGTCCGCGGCGAGGCGACCAGTGCGGCCGCCACCAGGACGGCAGGACATCACGGCACGCGACAGCCGAACGACGCGCGAACATGGCGGACCATGACAGGCCGTCACGGGCGGCGGCGGTGACACGACCGCGGCCAGGCGCCCCGTGGGCACCTGGCCGGTCATCAACTCCTAGATCTCGCCCCGCAGTTTGGCGAGCGCCTCGGCGAGGATCGCCTCACCGTCCGCGTCGCTGCGCCGCTCCCGCACATAGGCGAGGTGCGTCTTGTAGGGCTCGGTGCGCGGCGGGTCCGGCGGGTTGTCCCGGTCCTGGCCGGCCGGGAAGCCGCAGCGCGGGCAGTCCCAGGTATCGGGCACCTGCGCGTCGCTGGCGAAGCTGGGCTGCGTCTCGTGCCCGTTGGAGCACCAGAAGGAGATGCGCAGACGCGGCGCGGACTCGCCGCGCTCGGCCTCGCCCATCGGCCCCGCCCCGACCCGGCTTCCTCGGATCGCGTTGCCACTTGCCACGGTCGTAACTCCCTGCGTGATGGTGCCGCGAAGCGAGTCGGCGTTTCGCTTCGCCGCGAGCGCCTCAGTCTACGTAAGGCCCAACGCGCGTCCAGTGATTGGAGTTACAGCCCCCACACCTAGACGCAAGCCCCATGATAGGCCGCGCTCAGCTGCGCGTACCGAACATGGGGCGTTACGTACGGAATGTGCGTCTGTCTGCGTCGTCGATCAGCTGTTCGTCTTCATCAGGATGCCGAGGACGACGATGCACGCGAACCAGAGCAGACCGATGACCAGGGTGATGCGGTCGAGGTTGCGCTCGGCGACCGAGGAGCCGCCGACGGAGGACTGCATGCCGCCACCGAACATGTCGGAGAGGCCGCCGCCCTTCCCCTTGTGCATCAGCACCAGCAGCATCAGCAGCAGGCTGAAGACGATCAGGGCGATCGAGAACCCCAAAACCACGGCTGGACCAACTTCCTCGGATTCGGATGACGACGGGGGCGCGGCGACGGCACCGCGCCCCCGCAAGGGTACGACGGATCGCGTCTACCGCATACTCACAGCAGGCATCACTGGTCGCGGAAGCGCACGATCTTGACGAACTCGTCGGCGTCCAGCGAGGCACCGCCGACCAGGGCGCCGTCGATGTCGGCCTGGGCCATGATCTCGGCGACGTTGCCGGCCTTCACAGAGCCGCCGTACTGGATGCGGACCTTGTCGGCCACGTCCTGGGAGTACAGCTCAGCCAGCTTGCCGCGGATGGCGGCGCAGACTTCCTGGGCGTCCTGGGCGCCGCAGACCTTGCCGGTGCCGATGGCCCACACGGGCTCGTAGGCGATCACGATCGTCTCGGCCTGCTCGGCCGGGAGGTCCTTCAGACCGCCCTCGACCTGGGCGAGGGTGTGGGAGACGTGGTCGCCCGCCTCGCGGACCTCCAGCTCCTCGCCGACGCACAGGATCGGGGTGAGGTCGTGCTTGTAGGCGGCCTTGACCTTGGCGTTGACCAGCTCGTCGGTCTCGGCGTGGTACTGGCGGCGCTCGGAGTGGCCGATCGCCACGTACGTGCACTTCAGCTTGGCCAGCATCGAGCCGGACACCTCTCCGGTGTAGGCACCGGAGTCGTGCGCGGAGATGTCCTGGGCGCCGTACTTGATCTTCAGCTTGTCGCCGTCGACCAGGGTCTGCACGGAGCGCAGATCGGTGAAGGGCGGCAGGACGGCGACCTCGACGGCCTCGTAGTCCTTGTCGGCCAGGGCGAAGGCGAGCTTCTGGGTGTGGGCGATGGCCTCCAGGTGGTTGAGGTTCATCTTCCAGTTGCCCGCCATCAGCGGCGTGCGCGTGCTCATCTGGGTCAGTCCTCCAGTGCGGCGAGGCCGGGGAGCGTCTTGCCCTCGAGGTATTCGAGGGAGGCGCCGCCGCCGGTCGAGATGTGGCCGAATGCGGTCTCGTCGAAGCCCAGGAGGCGGACGGCCGCGGCGGAGTCGCCGCCGCCGACGACCGTGAAAGCCGGGGAGTCGATGAGGGCCTGGGCGACCGCCTTGGTGCCCTCGGCGTAATCGGGGTGCTCGAAGACGCCCATCGGGCCGTTCCAGAAAACGGTGGCCGCGTCGGCGAGCTTCGAGGCGTACAGCTTGCGGGTCTCGGGGCCGATGTCCAGGCCCTCCTGGTCGGCGGGGATGGCGTCCGCGGCGACGACGGTGGGGTTGGCCGGGGCCTTCGTCTTCAGGTCCGGGAACTCCGGGGCGACCAGCACGTCGACGGGCAGGACCAGCTCGACGCCGGTCTTCTCCGCGCGCTCGATGTACTCGGTGACGACCGGGACCTGGTCCTCCTGCAGGAGGGAGATGCCGACCTCGTGGCCCTTGGCCTTGAGGAAGGTGTAGGCCATGCCGCCGCCGATGAGGATCCGGTCGGCCTTGCCGAGCAGCTGGTCGATGACGGCGAGCTTGTCGGAGACCTTGGCGCCGCCGAGGGCGACGACGTAGGGGCGCTGCACCTCCGCGGTGAGCTTCTTCAGGACGCCGACCTCGGTGGCGATGAGGAAGCCGGCGGCGTGCGGCAGGCGGGCGGGCAGGTCGTAGACGGAGGCGTGCCCCCGGTGCACCGCGCCGAAGCCGTCGCCGACGTAGACGTCGGCGAGTTCGGCGAGCTGGTCGGCGAACGCGCCGCGCTCGGCGTCGTCCTTGGCCGTCTCGCCCGGGTTGAAGCGCAGGTTCTCGATGACGGCGACCTGGCCGTCGGTGAGGCCGGCGACGGTGGAGCGGGCGGACTCGCCGACCGTGTCGGTCGCGAACGCCACGGCGGAGCCGAGGAGTTCACCGAGGCGGGCGGCCGCGGGGGCGAGGGAGAAGGCCGGGTCCGGGGCGCCCTTGGGGCGGCCCAGGTGTGAGGCGACGACCACCTTGGCGCCCGCGTCCGCGAGGGCCTTGACGGTCGGCAGCACGGCGCGGATGCGGCCGTCGTCGGTGATGGTGGTGCCGTCGAGCGGCACGTTCAGGTCGGCGCGGACGAAGACCCGCCGGCCGGCCACACCTTCGGAGAGGAGTTCGTCGATCGTCTTCATGAAAGCTGCTCCCGGGAGGGCTGGTGGTACTCCGTGATCGTAGAGAGGGCTCTTCCGTACGTGCGTCAGGGCCCGGGCGGCGCGTCCGTGCGCCGCCCGAGCCCTGCCATCACATGGAGGTGCCTGCTCCGAGGGTCAGAGCTGGCCGCCGACGAAGACCGTGAGGTCGACGAGGCGGTTGGAGTAGCCCCACTCGTTGTCGTACCAGCCGAGGATCTTCACCGACTTGCCCTCCTGGACCATGGTCAGGGAGGAGTCGAAGGTGCAGGAGGCCGGGTCGCTGACGATGTCGGAGGAGACGATCGGGTCCTCCGTGTAGGACAGGTAGCCCTGCAGCTCACCCTCGGAGGCCTTCTTGAACGCGGCGTTGACCTCGTCCTTGGTGACCTCGCGCTCCAGCTCCACCACCAGGTCGGTGGCCGAACCGGTGGGGACCGGGACGCGCATCGCGATGCCGTCGAGCTTGCCCTTGAGCTGCGGCAGGACCAGGGCGGTCGCCTTGGCGGCACCCGTCGTGGTCGGGATGATGTTCTCCGCGGCGGCGCGGGCGCGACGCAGGTCGGAGTGCGGGAAGTCCAGGATGCGCTGGTCGTTCGTGTACGCGTGGACCGTGGTCATCAGACCCTTGACGATGCCGAAGTTCTCGTCGAGGACCTTGGCCATCGGCGCCACACAGTTGGTGGTGCAGGAGGCGTTCGAGATGACGTGGTGGTTGGCCGCGTCGTACTTGTCCTCGTTGACGCCCATCACGATGGTGATGTCCTCGTCCTTGGCCGGAGCCGAGATGAGGACCTTCTTGGCGCCGCCCGCGAGGTGCTTCTCGGCATCGGCCTTCTTGGTGAAGATGCCGGTGGACTCGATGACGATGTCCACGCCCAGCTCGCCCCACGGAATGTCCGCGGGGTTGCGCTCGGAGAGGACCTTGATGGTGTGGCCGTCGACGGTGATCGTGTCGGCGGTGTGCGACACCTCGGCCTTGAGGCGGCCCAGGATGGTGTCGTACTTGAGCAGGTGAGCGGTGGTCGCGGTGTCACCCAGGTCGTTGACAGCCACGATCTCGATGTCAGCACCCTGCTCCAGCAGCGCGCGGAAGTAGTTACGACCGATGCGGCCAAAGCCGTTGATGCCTACGCGGATCGTCACGAACCGATCTCCTCGTTGGTACGCCGGCCATGCGGTGCCGGCGAGCTGTATTTGGGATGTCCCCGACCACCACCGACCCTACCTCTCCGCAGCCTCCGGAGTGACATCGACTTGTCCCATACACGGCAGGAGGGCCCGTACCCGCCAGTAGAGGTACGGACCGCCCGAGTCTGAGACCCTGCCCGCTCGTTTGTCACTCGTTTCGGTCACGACGGGCCGGGCGGTGTTGACCTCAGCGTGACACCTCCTCACGTGAGGCGACCGCGGTTCCGATGAGCGCTGTGCGCTGGGAGGATGCGGCCGTGTGCTCGGCCGTGCGCTCGGCCGTGCACTCCGGACCGAAGCCGGGTGGCACGGTGTCGTCCGGGACGACCGAGGCGTGGCTGGACGTGGCCGGACAGGGCTCCGCGGCCGCCGGAGCAGTGGTCGGTGATGCGGGAGAGCATCACCTCGAGGTGCCCCGGGCACGTCTCGGCGTGGCCGATCCGCGCCGGGCCTTGAGCCGGGAGAGGTCGGCGTCCGGGAGCGGGCGGCGGTCGGCCCGGCGCCGCGCCGTGGCCCGGGGGGCTGCGACCGGGCGGGGGCGCGCCTCGGCAGGGGGGCCGGGGCGGGGGCGAGCCGCGACCGGGGGGGTGACCGGTGCGGGGGCGAGCTCCGGCCGGGGGGTTCGGCCACCGCGGCGGGGGCGCGCCGCGGGCGGGGAGCGGCGACCGGGGCGGGGGCGCGCCGCGGCCGAGGTTCGGCGACCGGGGCGGGCGCGGCGCCGCGGCCGAGGTTCGGTGACCCGGGCGGGGGCGCGCCGGGGCCGGAGGGGGCGGCGACCGGGGGGCGGAACGCCGGTTCCGCCCGCTCAGCCCACCAGGTTGTCGGCGAGCTCCTCGCTGAGGTTGGCCTCGGTGCCCGGGATGCCGAGGTCGGAGGCCCGCTTGTCGGCCATCGCGAGCAGCCGGCGGATCCGGCCTGCGACCGCGTCCTTGGTCAGCGGGGGGTCGGCGAGCGCGCCCAGTTCCTCCAGGGAGGCCTGCTTGTGCTCCATGCGCAGCCGGCCGGCCGCCGCGAGGTGCTCGGGCACCTCGTCACCGAGGATCTCCAGGGCCCGCTGCACGCGGGCTCCGGCGGCGACGGCGGCCCGGGCGGAACGGCGCAGGTTGGCGTCGTCGAAGTTGGCGAGACGGTTCGCCGTGGCGCGCACCTCGCGGCGCATCCGGCGCTCCTCCCAGGCCAGTACCGACTCGTGCGCGCCCAGGCGGGTGAGCAGGGCGCCGATGGCGTCGCCGTCGCGGACCACGACCCGGTCGACGCCGCGCACCTCACGGGCCTTCGCGGCGATGGACAGCCGGCGGGCGGCGCCCACGAGAGCCAGCGCCGCCTCCGGGCCGGGGCAGGTCACCTCCAGGGAAGAGGAACGGCCCGGCTCGGTGAGCGAGCCGTGCGCCAGGAAGGCACCGCGCCAGGCAGCCTCCGCGTCACAGGTCGCGCCCGAGACCACCTGCGGGGGCAGACCCCGGATCGGCCGGCCCCTGCCGTCCACCAGACCGGTCTGGCGGGCCAGTTGGTCACCGCCCGCGACCACGCGCACGACGTAGCGCGAACCGCGGCGCAGCCCGCCGGGCGCCATCACGATCAGCTCGGAGCTGTGCCCGAAGATCTCCAGGATGTCCCGCTTGAGCCGGCGGGCCGCCATCGCGGTGTCCAGCTCCGCCTCGATCACGATGCGCCCGCTCACCAGGTGA
The DNA here is from genome assembly GCF_042731035.1 of Streptomyces sp. NPDC059895. NCBI lineage: Bacteria > Bacillati > Actinomycetota > Actinomycetes > Kitasatosporales > Streptomycetaceae > Streptomyces > Streptomyces sp. NPDC059895. The sequence continues at coordinate 285,973 of NZ_JBHWKO010000008.1, read as the reverse complement.
AGGCCGCCGGCGAACCGCAGGACGGCGGAGACCTCCGCCTTTCTGCAGCAGGTCCGGGTGACGGGGAGCCGGGAGATCTCGTCCTTCACCGCTGCCGTCATCGCCATGGGCCGATCCTTCCATGCATCCGAAAAATACGGTCGTACGCGGCGGCCAGCAGCTCCGGATCATGCCGCGGAGTCCCGTCGGGCCGGGCCACCGGCGCCAGCTCGACCGCGGCCCCGAACCGCTTGGCGGCGTCGGTCAGGGAGTCGCGGTCGGGCACGGCAGCCTCGTCGGCCAGCACCACGTCCAGGGCGAGTTTAGGGGCGTGTCGTCCCAAAACCTCCAAATGACGCTGCGGGGAGAAGCCCTCGGTTTCTCCCGGCTGCGGCGCCAGGTTCAGGGAGAGTACCCGGCGTGCCTTCGTCTCCGTGAGGGCGTCCAGCAGTTCGGGCACCAGCAGGTGCGGCATCACCGAGGAGAACCACGAGCCGGGCCCCAGGACCACCCAGTCCGCGTCCAGGACGGCCGCCACCGCCTCCGGGACGGCCGGCGGGTCGGGCGGCACGAGGTGCACCGACTGCACCTCGCCGGTCGTCAGCGCGACGGTCGCCTGCCCCCGCACGGTGTCGACGCTCTCGGGACGCGCGGGATCGTGCCCCTTGACCAGGGCCTGCAACTCCAGCGGTACGGCGGACATGGGCAGCACACGCCCCTGCGCGCCGAGCAGCTTGCCGACCAGGTCCAGGGCCTGGACGTGGTCGCCTAGCTGCTCCCACAGCGCGACGATCAGCAGATTGCCGACCGCGTGGCCGTTGATCTCGCCCTGCGACTGGAAACGGTGCTGGATGACCCGGGCCCAGGTCTGGCCCCAGTCGTCGTCGCCGCACAGTGCGGCCAGTGCCTTGCGCAGGTCGCCGGGCGGCAGCACGCCCAGCTCGTCGCGCAGACGCCCGCTGGAGCCGCCGTCGTCGGCGACCGTGACGACGCCGGTGAGGTCACCGGTGATCCGGCGCAGCGCGGCGAGCGAGGCCGACAGGCCCATGCCGCCCCCGAGGGCGACGACCTTCGGCTGGGTGCCGCGGCGGCGCGGTTTGCCGCCCCGGGCCACGACCGGCCGGCTCACACGCCCATCGGGCACCGCCCTGCGCAGCCGGCCCAGCCGCGGTGTACGTCCTGTCATTCCCGTCCCATGTCCCGGTGTACGACCACCGTCTCCACGCCCTCGGCCGCGAGCCGCGCGGCGAGCTTCTCCGACATCGCGACCGAGCGGTGCTTGCCGCCGGTACAGCCGACTGCGATGGTCACGTACCGCTTGCCCTCCCGGCGGTAGCCCGCGGCGATCATCTGGAGGAGCTCCGCGTACCGGTCGAGGAACTCCTTGGCCCCGGGCTGGTTGAGGACGTACGTCGCCACCTCCTCGTTCAGGCCGGTGTAGGGGCGCAGCTCCGGGACCCAGTGCGGGTTGGGCAGGAACCGCATGTCCACGACGAGGTCGGCGTCGACGGGGAGGCCGTACTTGAAGCCGAAGGACATGACCGTGGCCCGCAGCTCGGGCTCCTCCTCGCCGGCGAACCGGGCGTCCATCTTGGCGCGCAGTTCGTGCACGTTGAGGCTGGAGGTGTCGATCACCAGGTCGGCGTCGCCGCGCAGTTCGCGCAGCAGCTCGCGCTCGGCGACGATGCCGTCGACGATACGGCCGTCGCCCTGGAGGGGGTGCGGACGGCGCACGGACTCGAAGCGGCGCACCAGGGCTTCGTCGGAGGACTCCAGGAAGACGATCCGCCGGGTGACGTTCCGCGCATCCAGGTCGGCGAGGGACTCACGGAGGTTGTCGAAGAAGCGCCGGCCGCGGACGTCGACGACGACCGCGATGCGCGCCACGTTGCCCTGGGAGCGGGCGCCGAGCTCCACCATGGTGGGGATCAGCGCGGGCGGGAGGTTGTCGACGACGAACCAGCCGAGGTCCTCCAGACACTTGGCGGCCGTCGAGCGGCCCGCCCCGGACATTCCGGAGATGATCACCAGCTCGGGGATGGCCGCCTCCGGGATACCGGGTGGTGTCACGTCCGTACTCACCTGCGCTTCGTCTTCGTGGCCTGCGGTCTGCTCGTCGCCGCCGTGGCCCGTCTCGGGCTCGGCGGCGTCGCGCCGGGTGGCATCCTCGCCGGTCCGCCTGGGCGACGGCTGGGAGGATGCTGTGAGCTTCTGATCTTGGTTTGCCGCGGGCGGCTGGTCCTGGTGCGCCGCGGGCGTGCGACCTGGGTCGGCTGTGGGCTGTGCGTCGTACTCGGTCATGTCTCCTGCCCCCGTCGTTCGTTCGGGGCGCCCGTGGTGGCGGGTTCCCCGGGGGAGCCCGCCGTCGTACCGGGCTCCTCCTCGTCCATGATTTCTCCAGTCGCCGTGTTCACGGCGGGTGCGGCCGGGACCGCCCGGGTGAGGGCCGCGACGATCGTCTCGGCCGTTCTGCGCCCTATGCCCGGTACCTCACAGATCTGGTCGAGCGTCGCGGAACGCAGCTTCTTCACCGAGCCGAAGTGCTTGATCAGTGCCTGTCTGCGCGTCTCGCCGAGCCCCGGGACATCGTCCAGGGGGCCGGCGCGGAACCGCTTGGCGCGCTTGGCGCGCTGGTAGGTGATCGCGAAGCGGTGGGCCTCGTCGCGGACGCGCTGGAGGAGGTAGAGGCCCTCGCTGGTGCGGGGCAGGACGACGGGATCGTCGTCCTCCGGCAGCCAGACCTCCTCCAGTCGCTTGGCGAGGCCGCAGACGGCTATGTCGTCGATCCCGAGGTCGTCCAGGGCCCGCCGGGCCGCCGCGACCTGGGGGCGTCCGCCGTCGACGACGACGAGCTGCGGGGGGTAGGCGAAGCGCTTGGGCCGGCCGTCGTCCTCGGTGAGGGTGTGGCCGGGGGCGTCGGGCAGGGCTCCGTCGACGCCGGACTCGCCGTCGGTCCACTCCCCCGTCCGCTCCTTCTCCACGAGGTAGCGCCGGAAGCGGCGGGTGATCACTTCGTGCAGGGAACGGACGTCGTCCTGGCCCTCGAAGCCCTTGATCTGGAAGCGTCGGTACTCGCTCTTGCGGGCCAGACCGTCCTCGAAGACCACCATGGACGCCACCACGTCGTCGCCCTGGAGGTGCGAGACGTCGTAGCACTCGATGCGCAGGGGGGCGCTGTCGAGGTCGAGGGCGTCGGCGATCTCCTCCAGAGCGCGCGAGCGCGTGGTCAGGTCGGAGGCGCGCTTGGTCTTGTGCAGGACGAGCGCCTGCTGGGCGTTGCGCTCGACGGTCTCCATGAGGGCCCGCTTGTCGCCGCGCTGCGGGATGCGCAGGGAGACGTTGGAGCCGCGGCGCGCGGTGAGCCACTCCTGGACGGGCTCCACGGGGTCGGGCAGGGCCGGCACCAGGACCTCCTTGGGGACGGCGTCCCCGGTCTCCTCGCCGTAGAGCTGCTGAAGGGCGTGTTCGACGAGGGCGCCGGTGGTGATCTCCTCGACCTTGTCGGTCACCCAGCCGCGCTGGCCGCGCACGCGTCCGCCGCGGACGTGGAAGATCTGGACGGCCGCCTCCAGCTCGTCCTCGGCGACCGCGACGAGGTCGGCGTCGGTGGCGTCGGCGAGCACCACCGCGTTCTTCTCCATGGCCTTCTTCAGTGCCTCGATGTCGTCGCGCAGGCGGGCGGCCCGCTCGTACTCCATCTCCTCGGCCGCCTCCATCATCTGCCTCTCCAGACGGCGGAGATAGGTGCCGGTGCGGCCTGTCATGAAGTCGCAGAAGTCCTCGGCGAGATCGCGGTGCTCCTCCGCGGGGATCCGGCCGACGCACGGTGCGGAGCACTTGCTGATGTAGCCGAGCAGGCACGGGCGGCCGGTGCGGGCCGCGTTCTTGAAGACACCGGCGGAGCAGGTACGCACCGGGAAGACCCGCAGGAGGAGGTCGACGGTGTCACGGATCGCCCACGCGTGCGCGTACGGCCCGAAGTACCTGACGCCCTTCTTCTTGTGGCCGCGCATCACCTGCACACGGGGGAACTCCTCGTTCATCGTCACCGCGAGGTACGGGTAGCTCTTGTCGTCGCGGTACTTGACGTTGAACCGGGGGTCGTACTCCTTGATCCAGGAGTACTCCAGCTGAAGCGCCTCGACCTCCGTGGACACGACGGTCCACTCCACGGACGCGGCCGTGGTGACCATCGTGCGGGTGCGCGGGTGGAGGCCCGCCAGGTCCTGGAAGTAGTTCGCCAGGCGCTGGCGCAGGCTCTTCGCCTTCCCGACGTAGATCACCCGGCGGTGCTCGTCGCGGAACCTGTAGACCCCGGGAGAGTCCGGGATCTGTCCCGGCTTGGGGCGGTAGCTGGAGGGGTCGGCCATGTCTCACACCCTACTGGCGCGGAGTGACAGCCCGGCGGGGCTGTGGACAACCGCGGGAGCGTCAGGGGCCGGGGTGCGCTCGGTTGGCGGAGCCGTGGACGGCCGAGGGGGTGTGACGCTGCCGGTGCGGGAGCGGGAGCACGGGTGGTGGGCGCGGGAGTAGGGGTCGATGGGTGCGGGTGCGGGAGCACGGGTGGCGGCTGCGGGAACGCGAGCACGGATGGTGGGTGCGTGGGCGAGTGGCGAGGAAGCGGGGAAGCGGGGCCTGCGACCACGGACCGCTCGGGTGGCTGCCCGGCGGAGGCAGCCGCGCCGGGCGAGGCCGGGCGAGGCCGAGTGGCACGCGGGTCGGCACCGGGCACCGTGACACCCGCCACCGGCCGCCACGGTCCCGAAGCGGTGTCGGAACGGTGTCGGAGCCTCGGGGCTCCCCCACGGCGAGGAATGCGCACATCAGCCCGGGGCCCCGGTGAGGGCCCGGCGGTCTCCGGGGCGTGGACCGGGGCACCGACTCGGCCACCGGCGGACCGCGTTCGGGCGTCAGGTGTTGTCGGGGCCTGGGCAACACGCTTCAATGCGGGGGAACTCGGGGCGGTGAACCGCGCCCTACGGATGTGAAGGCGCCCCCGTGTCGCGGGAGGCCCGGCCACCGACACGAACGGTGCGTCCAGCCTTCGTGAGCATTCACAGAGAGGCCTGTGCATGCCATACGCCCCACACCACGCGGACTCCGGCACCGACGCCGTCGCGGACCTGGACGCGGCGCTGCGCGACGGCCCCTTCCACGTCGCCCTGCGCGCCGCGATCGCCGCTCGGGGGCTGCCCCTGCAGCGTGTCCAGCACCACCTGTCACGGCACGGCGTGAGAGTCGGGATCACCAGTCTGAGCTATTGGCAGCAGGGCGCCCGGCGCCCGCAGCGCCCCGAGTCGATGAGGGCGGTCCGGGCCCTGGAGGAGATCCTGCGTCTGCCTCAGGAGTCCCTGATCAGGCTGCTCACGAAGGCCCACGGGGACACGGTCGCCGGGCAGCCGGCGGGTCGCTCGTACCGCTCGCTCCTGGAGGCCTCGGACACCCTCGCGGAACTGCTCGTCGAACTGGAGTGCCCTCCGGGCGGCGGGCTGGTCACCCTCGGCCACCACGAGCGCGTCCGCATCGGCGCGCGCCGGGAACTGCGGGGCCGTGAGTCCCAGCACATCGTCCGCGCCCACCGCGACGGCGTCGACCGCTTCATGGCCGTCCACCACGGCGACCCCGGGTGCGACCCGGCCCGCATGACGCTGCACGCCCTGGAGAACTGCCGCCCCGGCCGCGTCCGGCAGCACCGCGACACCGGCATCCTCGTCACCGAGCTCCTCTTCGACACCCACCTACGGGCCGGCGACACCTTCCTCTTCCGCTACGGCGTCGAGGACGGCACCGCCGGTGCCTCCCGGGAGTACGTCCGCGGCTTCGACACGCCGGGCGGCCAGTACGCGTTGCAGATCCGGTTCGACGAGAACGCGATGCCCGCACGCTGCCACCGCTTCACCCGTCCCTCGGCGGCGGCACCGCGCGGCGGCCGTCAGGAACTGGCGCTCAGCCGACGGCACCGCTCCGTGCACCTCGTCGAGCCGCGCGTGCGGTCGGGCATCGTCGGCATCGGGTGGGACTGGGAGTGAACGGGCGGGCCGTCCGGGAGGGGGCGCCCGCGGGCCTCAGGCACCCGGCCCGGCGACGATTCTGCCGTTCTCGGCCGTGACGGGCAGCGCGTTCAGCGGTACGGTCGCCGGTTCCCGCAGCACCTCGCCGGTCGTCGCGTCGAACTCGCTGCCGTGGCAGGGACAGATCAGGGTCGTCCGGTCGAGTCTGTTGATGGGGCACCCCGCGTGTGTGCAGACCGAGCTGTACGCCTTCAGTTGTCCGTTCCCTGACCGGCTGACCACCACGTTGTGGTCGCGGTACAGCTTCGCGCTCCCCGGCGCCACCTCGCTGTCCGCGCCTAGCTCCACCGCAGCGGTGGGCGTGGGCGGTGCCGCGGCTTCGCCGGTCGGCGCGCAGGCGGCCAGACCGAGCCCCGCGGCGGGCGCGAGAGCCAGAGCCGGCGTGAGCCTGGCGGCGGGCGCGAGGGCCGCTCCTCGCAGGACGGTACGGCGGCTCGCGGAGGGTCGGCCGGGCATCGGGGCTCCACTGGTCGGAGGTGGCAGGGCGGTGGGCTCCGAGCGGCAGCGCCTTCGGTACCGGCCCGGACGTCACGCACGCAGCGGCCGGGCGCGGGGGCGTGGGCGCCTCGGAACACGCGCACGATATCGCCGGGGGTGGTGCGAGCAGACGGCGGGTTGTGTGGGATCGCAAGGGGTTGCGTGGGGGGTAAACGCTTGCGCAAGCGTTTACGCGGCTCTCCGGATGGGATACCTTCCCGCCAGAAACGGCACCGCCGCAGGCGACGGAGGGGGAGTCATTGGCCACCATGGCCGACGTGGCACGGCACGCGGGGGTCTCCGTGGCGACCGTCTCCCATGTGCTGAACGAGACCCGCCCGGTCCTCCCCCACACCCGCCGGGCGGTCCTCGACGCCGTGGAGGAACTCGGCTACACGCCCAACTTCCTGGCCCGCTCCCTGGTGACCTCCCGCACCCGCTCCATCGGGCTCGCGGTGTCGGCGATCAGCAACCCGTACTTCACCGAGCTCCTCCAAGGGGTGGAGGCCGCGGCCCTGGAGCAGGGGTACAGCCTGCTGATCGCCGATCCGCACGACGACCCGGCGCACGAGCGGAAGGTCGTCCAGCTCCTGCACGAGCGGCGCGTGGACGGCATGATCGTCGCGCCGTCGGCGGCCCCGGACGGGCTCCTGGCCTACCTCACCCGCCACAGGGTGCCCACGGTCCTCCTCGACCGGATCACCGACGCCCCGGCCGACGGCACACCCCGCTTCGACCAGGTCTGCGCCGAGAACACCGAACCCACGGCCCGGCTGGTCACCCATCTCGCCGGACTCGGCCACCGGCGCATCGCGTTCATCGCCGGCCTGCCCGGCCTCAGCACCACCGCCGAACGGATCACCGGCTACCGGCGCGCTCTGGCGGCCGCAGGCCTGCCCTGCGACGAGCGCCTCCTGGTGCACGGTGACTCCGCGTCGGCCGGTGCCGAACGCGCCACCGCCGCCCTGCTGTCCCTGGCCACCCCGCCGACCGCCCTGGTCACCGGCAACAACGCGATGACCCTCGGTGCCCTGCGCGAACTGCGCGCCCGGGGTCTGACCGTGCCCGACGACCTCGCGCTGTGCTGCTTCGACGACTTCGCCTGGGCGGATCTGTTCTCACCCCGGCTGACCGCAATCGCCCAGCCCAGCAAGGACATGGGCGTCCAGGCCGTCCGCGTCCTGCTCGAACGAATCGCCGCACCCGACAGGTCCGCCCGGACCGTGCGGCTCCCCTGCACCTTCGTGCACCGCACGTCGTGCGGCTGCGACACGGACCGGCCGTCCGAGCCGTCCGAGAAAGGAACCGCCCCGTGATCGTCGTCGCAGGTGAGTCCCTGATCGACCTGGTACCGCAAGGAACGGGCGCCCTCGCCCCGCTGCGGCCCGCCCTCGGTGGCGGCCCCTACAACACGGCCGTGGCCCTCGGCCGGCTCGGTTCCCCGACGGCCTTCTGCTCCCGTGCCTCCTCCGACGCCTTCGGCGAGGCGTTGCTGGCCGGACTCCGGGAGGCAGGCGTGGACGTGTCGGCGATGACGCGCGGTCCGGAACCGACCACCCTCGCCGTCGCCACGATCGACGGGAGCGGCTCGGCCGCCTACTCCTTCTACGTCGAGGGCACCGCCGACCGGCTGTTCACCGCCCCGGTCACACTGCCCGCCGGGACGCGGGCGGTGTCCTTCGGTACCTGCTCGCTCGTCCTGGAACCGGGCGCGAGCGCCTACGAGGAGCTGATGCGGACCGCCGCGGCGCAGGGCCTGTTCACCGCGCTGGACCCGAACATCCGGCCGGGGCTGATTCCGGACGCCGACGCCTACCGGGCGCGTTTCAAGAGCTGGCTTCCCTCGGTGTCCCTGCTGAAGCTGTCGGAGGAGGACGCCCGTTGGCTGGGCGGCACCCCTCGCGAGTGGCTGTCCGCCGGCCCGGCGGCCGTCGTGATCACGCACGGCGGCGACGGGCTGACCGCCTTCACCCGGGACGGCGCGGTGTATCCGGTGCCGGGCGAGGAGGTCGACGTGGTGGACACCATCGGCGCCGGCGACACCGTGAACGCGGCTCTTCTGCACGGTCTGTCGGCGCGCGACGCGCTGTCTCCGGCGGCGCTCGCGCGTCTGGGCCGCGAGGGCTGGGAGCGGCTGCTGCGGTTCGCGGCCCGCGCCGCGGCGGTCACCTGCTCCCGGGCGGGCGCCGAGCCGCCGTACGCAGCCGAAGTCGGCGAGCCGTAGCGGGTGGCGGAGCGGCCTGCGTCCACCGGCCGGGGATCCCGGACGGCCGGTGTGCATCAGCCGCTCCCTGGGCGCGACCGCCCCTGACCGGACTTCTGGTTCTGTTTCCTCGGTGGTGTTGTCAAGGTGCGGCCGGCCCCGCGGTCCTCGGACGCAGGGCCAGGGTGGCTGATGGTGGAACGGACGGCGCCCCGCGGGGAGTTCCCGCGGGGCGCCGTGTCCTTTCCGGAACATCCGTTGTTTTCAGGACTGTTCAGAAGCTGCCATGTTCTGTCGGCTATGGTCGGCTGCTTGTGCTCGGCCGGAGGTCGGGCACGGCTCGGTCAGGCCTTGCGGGCCCGCGCCGTCTTCTTCGCCGGCGTCGCCTTCTTGGTGGCCGAGGCCGCCTTCTTCGTCGCCGCGTTGTTGACGGACGTCGTGGCGGACGCCGTCTTCCGCGCCGTCGACCTCGCCGCGACCGTCTTCTTGGCCGCGGTCCCGCGCGTCGGCTTCACCGGCGCCGCGTCGCTGATGCGGTCGGCTCCGAGGATCTCCCGCAGGAACTTGCCGGTATGGCTGGCCGGGACCCCGGCGATCTCCTCCGGTGTGCCCTCGGCGACGACCAGGCCACCGCCGGCACCGCCCTCGGGGCCCATGTCCACGACCCAGTCGGCGGTCTTGATCACATCGAGGTTGTGCTCGATGACGATGACCGTGTTGCCCTTGTCGACCAGGCCGGCGAGGACCTTGAGGAGCTTGCTGATGTCCTCGAAGTGCAGACCCGTGGTCGGCTCGTCCAGGACGTAGACCGTGCGGCCGGTGGAACGCCGCTGCAGCTCGCTGGCGAGCTTCACGCGCTGCGCCTCACCGCCGGACAGGGTGGTCGCGGACTGGCCGAGCCGGACGTAGCCGAGGCCGACGTCCTTGAGGGTGTTGAGGTGCCGGGCGATCGCGGGAACGGCCTCGAAGAACTCCGTGGCCTCCTCGATCGGCATGTTCAGGACGTCGGCGATGGACCTGCCCTTGTAGTGGACGTCCAGGGTCTCCCGGTTGTAGCGGGCGCCGTGGCAGACCTCGCACGGGACGTAGACGTCCGGCAGGAAGTTCATCTCGATCTTGATCGTGCCGTCGCCCGAGCAGTTCTCGCAGCGGCCGCCCTTGACGTTGAAGGAGAAGCGGCCGGGCAGGTAGCCGCGGACCTTCGCCTCGGTCGTCTCGGCGAACAGCTTGCGGATGTGGTCGAAGACTCCGGTGTACGTGGCGGGGTTCGACCGGGGGGTGCGGCCGATGGGCGACTGGTCGACGTGGACGACCTTGTCGACGAGGTCGTCGCCGTCCACACGCGTGTGCCGTCCCGGCACGTTCCTCGCGCCATTCAGTTCGCGGGCCAGGTGGGTGTACAGGATGTCGTTGACCAGCGTCGACTTGCCGGAGCCGGACACGCCGGTGACCGCGGTGAACACACCCAGGGGGAAGGAGACGTCGATGTCCTGGAGGTTGTTCTCCCGGGCTCCGTGGACCGTGAGCTGCCGGGACGGATCGCGCGGGCGCCGTACGTCGGGCAGCGGGATGGCCTTCTTGCCGGACAGGTACTGACCGGTCTGCGACTCGGCGTTCGCGAGCAGCTCCTTGTAGGAGCCGCTGTGGACGACCTTGCCGCCGTGCTCGCCGGCCCCGGGGCCGATGTCGACGACCCAGTCGGCGATCTTGATGGTGTCCTCGTCGTGCTCGACGACGATGAGCGTGTTGCCCATGTCGCGCAGCCGCACGAGGGTCTCGATCAGCCGGTGGTTGTCGCGCTGGTGCAGGCCGATGGACGGCTCGTCGAGGACGTACAGGACACCCACGAGGCCGGAGCCGATCTGCGTGGCCAGGCGGATGCGCTGGGCCTCGCCGCCGGAGAGCGTGCCGGCCGCGCGGTTGAGCGAGAGGTAGTCGAGGCCGACGTCGACCAGGAACCGCAGCCGCTCGTTGACCTCCTTGAGCACACGCTCGGCGATCTTCTTGTCGCGGGCGTTGAGCTTCAGCTCGCCCAGGAACTCGGCGCAGTCGCTGATGGACATCGCGGAGACCTCGGCGATGGACTTCTCCATGATCGTGACCGCTAGGACGATCGGCTTCAGGCGGGTGCCTTCGCAGGTGGGGCAGGGCACCTCGCGCATGTAGCCCTCGAAGCGCTCGCGGCTGGCGTCGCTCTCGGCCTCGCTGTGCCGGCGCTTGACGAAGGGGACGGCGCCCTCGAAGGGTGTCGTGTACACGCGCTCGCGGCCGTACCGGTTGCGGTAGCGGACCTCGATCTGGGTCTTGTGGCCGTACAGGAGCGCCTTCCTGGCGCGCTGGGGCAGGCCCGCGAAGGGGATGTCCGTCCGGAAGCCCAGCGCGTCCGCGAGGGCGCCGATGAGGCGGCCGAAGTAGTCCTTGGTGTGGCCGTGCGACCAGGGGTGGATGGCCCCTTCGTCGAGGGACTTGTCCTCGTCGGGGACGATCAGCTCGGGGTCGACCTCCATGCGCGTCCCGATGCCGGTGCACTCGGGACAGGCGCCGAAGGGCGAGTTGAAGGAGAAGGAGCGGGGCTCCAGTTCCTCGAAGGACAGGTCGTCGTACGGGCAGTAGAGGTGCTCCGAGTACATGCGCTCACGCTCGGGGTCGCCCTCGGGGAGGTCGACGAAGTCGAGCACGACCATGCCGCCGGACAGCCCGAGGGCGGTCTCCACGGAGTCGGTGAGCCGGCGCTTGGCGGACTCCTTGACCGTGAGGCGGTCGACGACCACCTCGATGGTGTGCTTCTCCTGCTTCTTCAGCGTGGGCGGGTGGGAGAGCTGGACCGTCTCGCCGTCCACGCGCGCGCGGGAGTAGCCCTTGGTCTGCAGATCGGCGAACAGGTCCACGAACTCGCCCTTGCGCTCGCGCACGAGGGGCGACAGCACCTGGAAGCGGCTGCCCTCCGGCAGTTCCAGGACCTTGTCGACGATGGCCTGCGGCGACTGGCGCGAGATCGGGCGGCCGCACTCGGGGCAGTGCGGCTTGCCGATGCGCGCGAAGAGCAGACGCAGGTAGTCGTAGACCTCGGTGATGGTGCCGACCGTGGAGCGCGGGTTGCGCGAGGTCGACTTCTGGTCGATGGAGACGGCCGGGGAGAGGCCTTCGATGAAGTCGACGTCCGGCTTGTCCATCTGGCCGAGGAACTGGCGGGCGTACGAGGAGAGCGACTCCACGTAGCGCCGCTGGCCCTCGGCGAAGATCGTGTCGAAGGCGAGCGAGGACTTGCCCGACCCCGACAGGCCCGTGAAGACGATGAGCGAGTCGCGCGGCAGGTCGAGCGAGACATTCTTGAGGTTGTGCTCGCGCGCGCCACGGACGATGAGACGGTCGGCCACGCCGGTCCGCACCTTTCTTGAGAGAAGTGACAGGGGCGGGGCCCCCGTCTTCCTCAGACTAGGGGGAGCCACTGACAGCGCCGGTCGGGATTCACCGGATGACAACAATCCCCGGCCTTCCAGCATGCCCGATGCCGCCACCGACCATATAGCACGCGCATTCGATTTACGGGCGCGGTCCGCCATCTTCACCCGAAGGAGGAGCGGAGTTAAGGTCAGCACCATGACTGATCACGCTCATGACCTGCGGTCTGTACGTGAAGCGACGGAGCGGCTGCTCACCGCGGTCGCCGAGCTGGACAACGCGGCAGTGACCGAGTCGTCACGACTGCCGGGCTGGAGCCGGGGACACGTCCTCGCCCACCTGGCACGCAACGCCGACGCTTTGGTGAACGTTCTCCAGGGCCGGCCCATGTACGCCTCCGAAGAGACCCGGGAGACCGACATCGAGCGGGACGCCCCCCGCCCGCTGCGGGTCCAGCTCGCGGACATCCGGGACAGCACGGCCCGCTTCCTGGAGGCGGGGGCCGCACCCGCCGACTGGTCACGAACGGTCGAGCTGCGAGGCGGGATCACCGACTCGGCGGCCCGGGTGCCGTTCCGGCGGTGGATCGAGGTCGAGCTGCACCATGTGGACCTCGGGATCGGTCACGAGCTGGAGGACCTGTCGGCGGAGTTCACCGAACGGGAGATCGACTTACTGGCGCAGCGGTTCACCGGACATCCCGACGTGCCGCCGACCCGGCTGACGGACGGCACGCACGCGTGGTACACCGGCCGGGAGGCCGGCGTTCCCGAGGTGACCGTCACGGGGCCCCGCGCGGACCTCCTGGGCTGGCTCGCCGGACGCCGCGACGGCTCGGCCCTGGCCGTCGACGGCGGTCCCCTCCCGGCCCTCCCGCCGCTATAGGCTGCCGTCATGACGTACAGCGGAGAGGTGAGGGTCGGCGGCCCGGCCGACGTGCACGAGCTCAAGGACCTGATGATCACCAAGATCGCGGTCGGCCCGATGGACAACAACGCCTATCTGCTGCGCTGCCGGGCCACGGACGAGCAGTTGCTGATCGACGCGGCCAACGACGCGCACACGCTCCTCGGCATGATCGGTGACGACGGCATCGCGTCCGTCGTCACCACCCACCGTCACGGTGACCACTGGCAGGCGCTCGCCGAGGTCGTGGCGGCCACGCGCGCGCGTACGTACGCCGGCCGGGACGACGTCGAGGGCATCCCCGTGCCGACCGACGTCCCCGTCGTCGACGGCGACGTCGTCCGGGTGGGCAACGTGGAGCTCACCGCACGCCACCTGGTCGGCCACACCCCGGGCTCGATCGCCCTCGTCTACGACGACCCGCACGGGCACCCGCACGTCTTCACGGGCGACTGCCTGTTCCCGGGAGGTGTGGGCAACACCCGCAAGGACCCCCTGGCCTTCGCCAGCCTGATCCACGACGTCGAGACGAAGCTCTTCGGTGTGCTCCCGGACGAGACCTGGGTCTATCCGGGACACGGCAACGACACCACCCTGGGCGCCGAGCGCCCGCACCTGCCGGAGTGGCACGCGCGCGGCTGGTGAGCCGCCCTGCACGCCTGCGGCGTCCTACAGGCCTGCACGCCCGCGGCGTCGTCCGGTCTGCGTACCCGCGCCGTCGCGCGGGCCTACCCGCCGCCCCCGCGACGGCGCACGCCCCCTGTGTACTCGCGCAGTACCCGCACAGGGGGCGTTCGCCGTCTCATGCGCGCCCCGCGTGAACTACGTGCACGCGCTGTCGCCCGCCGCGCGCTCCCCGGCATCTGCCCGCGCGGCCGACCGGTGGCAGCCCCGCGCGGGACGACGGCTCCCGCACGGCATGGGCCGCCGGTCCTTCCGCGCCCTCGCCCGGCGAACCAGGCACTCGCGTAGGCCCTTGTCACACGGCTGCAACACCCGTTCCCACAGGGTGGACAGTCGCTGATGTGATCTCGACAAACACGGCATTCGCTGCCACTCTCCCGCCATGCCTTCTGCCCCTCGTGTCCTGCGCCGCGCCGCCGCCGGCGTCACTTCGGTCCTCCTCGCCACCGCAGTCGGCTGCGCACCGCAGCCGGAGGACAAGACGGCCGCAGCGCCGTCCGGTTCGGCCGGGAGCACCTGCGCCAAGAGCACACTGGCCACCAAGACCTCCGGCAAGCTGACGATCGCCACCGACTCGCCCGCGTACGAGCCGTGGTTCAAGGACGACAAGCCCGCCAACGGCCAGGGCTTCGAATCGGCGGTGGCCTACGCCGTGGCGGAGCGGCTCGGCTATGACAAGAACGCCGTGGTGTGGCAGAGCGTGCCGTTCAACAAGGCCTTCGCGCCGGGTGAGAAGACCTTCGACTTCGACATCAACCAGGTGTCCATCAGCGACGAACGCAAGAAGGCCGTGGACTTCTCGTCCGGCTACTACGACGTGCGCCAGGCCGTCGTCGCGCTGAAGGGCACGAAGGCCGCGAGCGCGACGAGCATCGCGGACCTCAAGGGTCTCAAGCTGGGCGCCCAGGTCGGCACCACCAGCCTGAACTACGTCGACGACGTCGTGCAGCCGACGCGGGACGCCGCCGTCTACGCCAAGAACGACCAGGCCAAGTCCGCGCTGAAGAACGGCCAGGTCGACGCCATCGTCACCGACCTGCCGACCGCCTTCTACATCACCGCCGCCGAGGTGACCGACGGCACCATCGTCGGCCAGTTCGAGAACCAGGGCGGTACGCCGGAGCAGTTCGGGCTGGTGCTCGACAAGGGCAGCGCGCTCACCTCGTGCGTGACGGCCGCCGTCGACACCCTCCGCGAGAACGGCACCCTGGCGAAGATCGAGCAGCAGTGGCTCTCCGACGCCGTCGACGCCCCGGTGCTCAAGTGACGGTCACCGAGGAGGAGTCCGGCCCGGAGGGCGCGGACGACAGCCGCAACGTGCCCGAGAGCGGCAAGGAGGGGCCCGGCCACGGGTACGTCCCCTCGCAGCGGCGGCTGGAGCGCGAGCGCTACCGGCGCACGCGCGCCCGCCGCGCCACGGCGATCGCCGCGCTGTCCACCCTGGTCACCGCCGTCGCGCTCTATCTGATCGTCGTCGGTGCGCCCGGCTGGCCGCGCACCAAGGAGACGTTCTTCGACGGGCGGTACGCGCGCGAGGCCTTCCCGAAGGTCCTGGAAGGGCTCTGGCTGAACGTCCGCCTGCTGTTCGTCTGCGGCGCCGCCGTGCTGGTCCTCGGCATGCTCATCGCCGTGGCCCGGACCCTGCGCGGCCCCCTCTTCTTCCCCCTGCGCGTGCTGGCGGCGGCGTACACGGACTTCTTCCGCGGACTGCCGCTGATCATCAACTTGATGATCGTGGTGCTGGGTGTCCCGGCGCTGCGTCTGCAGGGGGTGACCGTCGACCCGGTTCTGCTCGGCGGCACGGCACTGACCCTGACGTACTCGGCCTACGTCGCCGAGGTGTTCCGCGCGGGCATCGAGTCCGTCCACCCCTCGCAGCGCGCGGCGGCCCGCTCGCTGGGCCTCACCAACCGGCAGGCCCTGCGGTACGTCGTGCTCCCCCAGGCCGTGCGCCGTCAGGTGCCACCGCTGCTGAACGACCTGGTGTCCCTGCAGAAGGACACCGGTCTCGTGTCGATCGGCGGCGCCATCGACGCCGTGCGCGCCGCGGACATCATCGTGGGGCGCAGCCTCAACTACACGCCGTACATCGTCGCGGGTCTGGTGTTCGTGGCGCTGACCATCCCGATGACGCGGTTCACGGACTGGGTGACGGCCCGGATGGACCGTCAGCGGGCCCAGGGAGGAACGACATGAGCGACACGTCCGCACGGCCCGGCGGTCCGCCCGCTCCTCCCGACGGCCCGCCCGTGCTGCGGATGGAGTCCGTCCGCAAGACCTTCGGCGGTTCCGTCGTCCTTCGGGACGTCGATCTGGAGGTCGCCCCGCACACGGTGACCGCGCTGATCGGCGCCTCCGGCTCCGGCAAGTCCACCCTGCTGCGCTGCGCCAACCTGCTGGAGGACATCGACGACGGGGCGATCTGGCTGGACGGTGAGGAGATCACCGACCCGCGCGCCGACCAGGACGCGGTACGGCGCCGTATCGGCGTGGTCTTCCAGGCGTACAACCTCTTCCCGCACATGACCGTGCTGGAGAACATCACACTCGCCCCGCGCCGCGTGCACGGCGTCGGCCGCGCCGAGGCCGAGGAACGCGCGCGGGAGCTCCTGCAGCGGCTCGGTCTCGGCGGCAGGGCGGGCGAGTACCCCGACCGGCTCAGCGGCGGCCAGCAGCAGCGTGTCGCCATCGTGCGGGCCCTCGCCGTACGCCCCCGGCTGCTGCTGCTCGACGAGATCACCGCGGCCCTCGATCCGGAGCTGGTGGGCGAGGTCCTGAACGTCGTCCGCGACCTCAAGGGCGACGGCATGACCATGGTGCTGGCCACGCACGAGATGGGCTTCGCCCGGGAAGTCGCCGACCAGGTGTGCTTTCTGGACGGAGGTGTGGTGCTGGAACGCGGCACCGCCGCCCAGGTCTTCGGCGATCCTCGGCGGGAACGCACCCGCCGCTTCCTGCGGCGGATCGTGGAGGCGGGCCGCCTGTAAGGGGCGGGCGCTTGGACGGCGCGGCTTACACCGGCGGGCGGGCTACGCGTCCGCCTGCGCCGGCCCCGCCAGCGCGGCGACCCGCTCCACGCCGAACACGTACCCCTGCACACCGCAGCCCGCGATGACGCCGTCGGCGCGCAGGGAGACGTACGAGTGGTGCCGGAACGACTCGCGCCGGTGGATGTTGGAGATGTGGACCTCCAGCACGGGCAGGCCGTCGCAGGTGTTGAGCGCGTCCAGGATCGCGACCGAGGTGTGCGAGTAGGCACCCGGGTTGATCACGATGCCGCAGTGGTTCACACGCGCCTCGTGGATCCAGTCGACCAGCTGGCCCTCGTGGTTGGACTGCCGGAAGTCCACCGTGCCCCCGTGCGCGGCCGCCGCCTTGACGCACAGCTCCTCGACGTCGGCGAGGGTGTCGGCCCCGTAGATCTCGGGCTGGCGCTGCCCCAGGAGGTTCAGATTGGGGCCGTTGAGAATCATGATCGGGGCGTCTGCCAGGGTGCGGGGCACGGTTCCTCCGGTCCGTTCGACGGGGCGGTCCGTCGGGGACCGCTGCTCGCCCCCGGTTTATCACGGTGAGACCGCGGGGCAGCAGGCCGTACCCTCCCGGCATGACGACCCCTTCGTACCCGCCCAAGCCCTCGCCCGGCGACCGCATAGCCGTCCTCTCGCCGGCCGCCGGCCTGCCCGGACTCTTCCCGCGCCCCTACGAACTGGGTCTGCGGCGGCTGCGCGAGGAGTTCGGCCTGGAGCCGGTCGAGTTCCCGACGACCCGGACGATGGGGGCGACCGCGCAGCAGCGGGCCGACGACATCCACGCGGCGTTCGCCGACCCCGAGGTGAAAGCGGTCATCGCGTCGATCGGCGGCGACGACCAGATCACCGTCCTGCCGCTGCTGGACCGCGAGATCCTCCGCGCGAACCCGAAGCCGTTCTTCGGGACGAGCGACAACACGAACCTGCTCGCCTACCTGTACAACACCGGCATCGTCGGCTATCACGGCGCGAGTGTGATGGTGCAGCTCGGCCGGCCCGTGGCCATGGACAGGCTGACCGCGGACTCCCTCCGGGCGGCGCTGTTCACCTCCGGCGCGTACGACCTGCGGCCCGCCGAACGCTGGACGGACGTCAACCGCGACTGGGCCGACCCCACGACGTTCGAGACGGAGCCGGAGACCCGGCCCGGCACCGGATGGACCTGGCACAACGCCGACCGCGTGGTGGAGGGCCGCAGCTGGGGCGGCAACCTGGAGATCCTCTCCTGGCTGCTGATGGCCGACCGGGAGATCGCGCCCGACCTGTCCGTGTACGACGGCGGCGTGCTGTTCCTGGAGACCTCGGAGGAGCTGCCCAGCGCCACGGAGGTCTTCCGGATCCTCCGCAACATGGGCGAGCGCGGCCTGCTGCGGCGCTTCCCGGCACTGTTGATGGGCCGCGCCAAGACCTGGTCGTTCGAGCGTCCCAGCAGCGCGGAGGAGGGCGCGCGGTACGCCGCCGATCAGCGCGAAGCGGTGCGGCGTGCGCTGCGGGCGTACGCCCCTGACACCCTGGCCGTCTTCGACGTGGACTTCGGCCACACCGATCCGCAGCTCGTCCTTCCCTACGGCGGGACGGTCCGCGTCGACGGGCCCGCACGGCGCATCACCGTCACCTACTGAGCCGACCGCCACGGCGTGTGCTGCCGCACGCCCCCGTAACCCCGCGTGACGGCGGGTAGTTGACGCGTCATGCACGACGTACGCACCGTGACCGCGCCCTCCATGAAGCGGCTCGCGTCCGCCTCGCTCGCGGGAACCGCCATCGAGTTCTACGACTTCTTCGTCTACGGGACCGCGGCCGCGCTGGTCTTGGGGCCGCTGTTCTTCCCGACGTTCTCGCAGCTCGCCGGGACGCTGGCCGCCTTCGCGACGTTCGGCGTGGGTTTCGTGGCACGGCCGCTGGGGTCGGTGCTCTTCGGGCATCTCGGGGACCGGCACGGACGGCGGCCGGTGCTCGTCGTCTCCCTCCTGCTGACCGGCGCCGCGACGGTCGCCGTAGGGTGCGTGCCGACGTACGACTCGATCGGGGCGACCGCTCCTGTGCTGCTGCTCGTGCTGCGGTTCCTGCAGGGGCTCGGGCTGGGCGGCGAGTGGGGTGGCGCGGTCCTCCTGGCCGTCGAGCACGCGCCCGCCGAGCGGCGCGGACTGTGGTCGAGCTTCCCCCAGGTGGGGCCCGTGGTGGGGTTCGTGCTCGCCAACGGGGTGGTGCTGGCCCTGTCGGCGGCGCTGACCGAGGCGCAGTTCGCTCAGTGGGGCTGGCGGGTGCCCTTCTGGGCGGCCGGGGTGCTGGCGGTGCTCGGGCTGTGGCTCAGGTCGTCGCTTCCCGAGAGTCCGCGGTTCCTGGAGATCGACGACCACGCGCGCGTGCCGCTCGCCGAGGTCGTGCGCTCCCACTGGCGGCTCGTCCTGCTGACCGCGGGCGGGCTCGCCGTCGGGTACGCGATCTTCTACACCGTGACGACGTGGTCGCTCGCCCATGCCACGCAGAGGCTCGGGGTGAGCCGCGAGGTGATGCTGGGCTGCATCCTGGCCGCGATGGTGGTGCAGGGTGCGCTGACGCCCCTGGCGGCCCTGCTCGGTGACCGTCTCGGCCGACGGCCGCTGTGCCTCACCGGGTGCGCGGCGGCCGCCGTGTGGATGTTCCCGATGGTCGCGCTCCTGTCGACCGGCCGGCCACTGCCGATGTTCGTGGGCTGCCTGGGGGCGATGATCGCGTTCGTCACGATGTTCGCCGTGATCGCCGCGTATCTGCCCGAGTTGTACGAGCCGCGCGTGCGCTGCACGGGTGCGGCCGTCGGTTACAACCTCGGCGGGGTCCTCGGTGGCGCGCTCACGCCCGTTGTGGCCACGGCCCTGGCGGAACAGTCGGGGCGGGTGCCGTGGGGTGTGGGCGCCTATCTGACGGGCGTCGCGCTGCTCAGTCTGGGCTGTTTCGCCCTGCTGCCGGAGACCCGCCCGACGCCGGTGGCGGCGACGGGCGCCACCGCGAACACGGAGACGGAGGCGGCCGCGGGGTGAGGCGGGCGGCCGGCATCTGTGGGCGCGTCCGGGTGTGCTGACCGGCCTCACGGATTGATCGCGAGCTCCAGATAGGCGGCGAAGATGACCAGGTGCACTCCGCCCTGGAGCGGCGTGGCCCTCCCCGGCACCACCGTCAGGGAAGCCACCACGACCGTCAGGGCGAGCAGCACCATGTGGGTGGCGCCGAGGCCGAGGACGAGCGGGCCGGAGAGCCATATGGACGCGAGGGCGACGGCGGGGATGGTCAGGCCGATGCTGGCCATCGCGGAGCCGAGCGCGAGGTTGAGGCTGGTCTGCACCCGGTCGCGCCGGGCGGAGCGCAGCGCGGCGATGGTCTCGGGAAGCAGCACGAGCAGGGCGATGATCACACCGACCACCGCGTGGTGCAGGCCGGCTGCCTCCACACCGGACTCGATGGTGGGTGAGACGCCCTTGGCGAGCCCGACCACGCCGATCAGGGCCATGCCGAGGAGCCCGAGGCTGATCAGGGCGGTCCGGGAGGAGGGGGCGTCGGCGTGGTCGTCCGCGGTGATGACGCCGCCCTGCCGGGCGATCGGCAGGAAGTAGTCGCGGTGCCGCACGGTCTGGGTCGCGACGAACAGGCCGTAGAGGATCAGTGAGGAGAGCGCGGCGAAGGTGAGCTGGACGGAGGAGAACTCGGGTCCCGGCTTGCTGGTGGTGAAGGTCGGCAGGACCAGGCTGAGCGTGGCCAGGGTCGCGACGGTCGCGAGGGCGGCTCCGGTGCCCTCGGGATTGAAGATCGCCGTGCCGTGGCGCAGCGAACCGACGAGCAGGCACAGCCCCACGACGCCGTTGCAGGTGATCATCACGGCGGCGAAGACCGTGTCTCTGGCGAGCGTCGCACTCTTGTCGCCGCCGTCCGCCATCAGGGTGACGATCAGGGCGACCTCGATGATCGTCACGGCCACCGCGAGCACCAGGGAGCCGAACGGTTCGCCGACCCGGTGGGCGACGACCTCCGCGTGATGTACGGCGGCCAGGACGGCTCCGGCGAGGACCACGGTCACCAGGGCGACGACCGGGCCGGACAGGTCGCGCCCCCAGGTCAAGGCCAGCAGGACGACCGCGAGCACGGGCACGAGGGACGTCCACCGGTTCGTGAGCGGCCTGAGCCAAGCGATCATGCTGCGATCGTCGCAGAGCGGTACGGGCTTCGCATGTCCGGTCCGTGCGTCTGGTTCCTGGCTGATACGGCCGCTCCCTGGTCGCGCTGGTTCGGTCGTCGAGCGATGAGGCCGGCGGCGAACGGCCGGGAGCGATGGCCGGCCGTGCGCCGGTCACCGCTCCCGATGGTCGTCGCCTTGTCGTCCGAGGTCAGACGTCGAGGCTGTCCTTCGGAGCGCCTTCGCTCCCGTGCTGTGCCTTCTCGGCCGCCGCCTGCTTCCGGGAGGCCCGCAGGCTGGTGATCGTCGTGACGATCAGCACGGAGCAGATGACGCCGAGCGAGACGGGGATGCTGATCTCCGGAACGTGGACCCCGGACTCGTGCAGCGCGTGCAGCACCAGCTTCACGCCGATGAAGCCGAGGATGACGGACAGGCCGTAGCTCAGGTGCACCAGCTTCTTCAGCAGGCCGCCGATGAGGAAGTACAGCTGCCGCAGTCCCATCAGGGCGAACGCGTTCGCCGTGAAGACGATGTACGGGTCCTGCGTGAGACCGAAGATCGCGGGGATCGAGTCGAGCGCGAAGAGCACGTCGGTGGTGCCGATGGCGAGCATGACCACGAGCATCGGGGTCATGACCCGCTTGCCGTTCTGCTCGATCCACAGCTTGGTGCCGTGGTAGCGGTCGGCTACACCGAACTTGCGCTCAACGGCCTTGAGCAGCTTGTTCTCCTCGTACTCCTCGTCCTCCTCGTCGGCCCGGGCCTCCTGGATGAGCTTCCAGGCGGTCCAGATCAGGAAGGCGCCGAAGAGGTAGAACACCCACGCGAAGCTGGCGAGGATCGCGGCACCCGCGGCGATGAAGATGGCTCGCAGCACCAGGGCTATGAGGACGCCGACGAGCAGGACCCGCTGTTGGTACTGCGACGGGACCGTGAACTTCGCCATGATCAGGACGAAGACGAAGAGGTTGTCGACGCTGAGGGAC
Organism: Streptomyces sp. NPDC059895; assembly: GCF_042731035.1. Classification (NCBI taxonomy): domain Bacteria; kingdom Bacillati; phylum Actinomycetota; class Actinomycetes; order Kitasatosporales; family Streptomycetaceae; genus Streptomyces; species Streptomyces sp. NPDC059895. The sequence goes on along the minus strand of NZ_JBHWKO010000008.1, from coordinate 264,086 downwards.
TTCTCGGTGATGAAGCCCGCGAAGAACTCTCCGGCGGGCTGGCCTCCACCGAAGAACAGCAGGCCGAGCCCGAACAGTCCGGCGAGGGCGATCCAGACGACGGTCCAGATGCCGGCTTCCTTGATGGACACGTCGTGCGGCTTGCGGCCGATGAAGAAGTCGACCGCGATGAGGGCGGCCAGGCCCACGATGGTCAGGACCCACAGGGTCATGGAAACATCCACTGCGCCTCCGGCAGTACGTAACGGCAGGTAGTCAGCGTCGTTGCGCTGCCGGAGGTCTCTTCCACCCCGGGTCCCGGCTCACAGCACGCGTGGGACCGCACGGGCCGACGCCCCGGGACCTGACTCGATCCGTATTGACGGGTACGCCGCAGCAGGTAGGGAGTACTCCCCTCCGTACGGAAAACAGTACCCGAATCACCAAGGATTGGTAAAGTACTTGGTAAAGGAAAACCAAAAGTCGCTGCTCAGAGCGCCTTTGCGGGTGCTTGGGAAAGCTGTGGAGCGGTTATCGCGACCAGGTACGGCGAGCTGTGGCGACCTGGGTGAGGACGTGTACGAGGACCTGGCTCCCGGACGGCACGAGCGCCGGTTCGTACGTCCAGGCGTGCCCGACCCAGGGGTCGGCGAGGTGGTCGTCGGGGACCGGCGTCAAGCGCATCAGCCCGCGCCACAGCGGATCCAGCAACGGACCGTAACCGCCGGCGTCCTCCCGGTCGGCGACCATCATCAGATGGACACCGACGGCGGGGCCCTCGTCCGCGAGGTAGCGGAGCTGGTTGACCGCACGGTCGTCGAAGCCGTGCGGGAAGTCGTTGACGACCAGGAGCTGCTGGGAGGTGTCGAAGCCGGGTGGGAGCGAGTCGGCCGCGCCTCCACGGACGGCCATCTGCACCAGGTCCACGCGCTGGGTGAGCCGGCCCAGGACGTCCGCCACACCGGCCGCGCCGACAGTGGGCGGACCCGCGAGCACACCGGTCCGCACCAGGGGGGCGAGGGCCTGCGCGCCCGAGCCGGCCGGGTCGACGACGTGGACGGTGAACTCGCCCGCGGGATGGACCGCCAGCAGGCGGGCCGTGTGCGCCACGGCCGACTCCATGGCGAGGCGCCTCAGCTCGTGGGAATCGGCGAAGGAGCCGTCGGACGATCCCGTCCTTCCGCTGTCGATCCACAGCCCGCGCTCCAGCGGGAGCCGCATCAGCAGGGGGATGCGCAGCCGGTCGCTCTCGGGCAGGTGGAGGTCGCCCAGGCGCAGGGCCATGGGCATCTCCATGGGCACGCGGTAGGCGTGCCAGACCGGGTTGTCCCAGCGCGCGTACGCGGGCGGCAGTGCCGGCTCCACGACATCGGCCTCGGCGGTGAGCTGGACCAGATCCCGGTCCAGTGCCTGCTGGGCCTGCTCGACGAGCTGCGCGTACTTGGCGCGGGCCGCCTCGCGGGCGGCGTCCGCCTGGCCTCCGATGCGGCTGCGCGGATCGGACAGGACCTGGTCGAGCTCGTTCTCGCGACGGGTGTCGGCGAAGTCGACGGCACTGCGGTACGCGGCCGTGGTGCGCGCCAGATCCTCGAACATGCCCCAGACCTGGTTGTAGAGCCGCTCCTCCATGGACCAGCCGGTCGCGTCCCCGGCGACGGGCTGCGTCGGCTGCCCGGGCTGGGCCGGGGGCGCGGTGGGCGCCGGTGGTGGGGCGGTGGTGCGCCGGCGCGGGTGGCTGTAGTCGATCGGGCCACCCGTGGTGGGCGCCGACGGCGCCGACGGCTGGGTGGCGGCCGACGGGTCGGCCTGCGCGGAGCTCGTCGGGAGGCCCGCCGCGGGGTCCGAGGAGCCGGGCGTGCCGGGACCCTGACCGGGGGTTCCCGCAGGGGGGCCGGTGGCGCCCTGGGTGGCCTGTGCGCCGTACGGGGAGCCGCTCTGGTCCTGGCCGAGGGAGGAAGCGGCCGTCTGCCGGGAGCGGTCGCCGTCCGTCGTACGCGGCGGTGGGGCGGGCACCGAACGGGCACCGCCCAGCGCCACGGCCTCCTGGATACCGGCCGCGAGCTCGTGTGCCTGCGTCAGGCCCTGGTCGGTGAGGAGCTCGGCGAGGCCCCCGGCGTACCCCTGGCCGACCGCGCGCACCTTCCAGGCTCCCTGGCGCCGGTACAGCTCCATGGCGACAACGGCCGACTCGGCGTCCAGGCCGGTGATGGTGTAGCTGGCGACCTCGGTGCCGTCGAGACCGGTGACCGCGACGAAGGGGGCCGCGACGGAGCCGAAGCTGATCGGTCCGCCGACGCCCGAGGGCAGCGCGAGCAGAATGCTGACACGCTGCACGTCCGCGGCGACGGCGTCCAGATCCACCGCGAGGCGGTGATCGGCGGCCGCCTGCCGGGACACCTCGAGGCCGGGCAGGGTGGGCGCGCCCGGGTGGGCCACCCACTCAGCGCCGGGAATCCTGCCGCTGCCGTCGCCGAGCGTGGCCCCGGCGACGATCGGCGTTCCGGCCGAGATCCTGACCTCGAGGCGGATCTGGGAGAGCGGGTGATTCTGCCCCCGCACCAGCTCGGCCGTCATCGCCTGTCGTCCCCCTGTGTCGCGTGTGGTGTCGTGGTGTCCCGCCCGTCCTGGCCGGGTCCTACAGGACGGGCAGGATGGCGGGCATCAGGTCCTGGAAGGTGCGACCGTTGGCCGGGGTGCCGATGGCGGTCATGTTCCAGCCGCTGCCGACGCGGTGCACCTTGGCCATGACCTGGGCCGTGTAGGCGCCGCCACCTGCGAGCGTGTAGCGGGCCAGCTCCTGGCCGTTGGTCTCGTCGACCAGACGGCAGAACGCGTTCTGCACCTCCTGGAACGTCTGGCCCGTGAAGGAGTTGACGGTGAAGACGATCTGGTCGATGTGGACCGGGACGCGGGCCAGGTCGACGAGGATCGCCTCGTCGTCGCCACCCTGGCCGACGCCGCCGACGAGGTTGTCACCGGTGTGGCGGACGGAGCCGTCGTCGCTCACCAGGTGGCGGAAGAAGACGACGTCGACCGGCTGCTTGTCCGCGAACAGGACGGCGGAGGCGTCGAGGTCGACCTCCCGGGTGCGGGAGCCGAACAGGCCGCGCCGGGGGGCCGCCTGCCAGCCGAGACCCATGCGCACCGCGGTCAGGCTGCCCCCGTCGTTCTTCTGCAGACTGATGGCCTGACCCTTGGTCATGTTGACGGTCACGCGCTGATTCCCCTCTCGGACTGTCCCCTGTTGCCGCGGACCCGCGGTTGACGAAAACCCTACGCAAGGGCACTGACAGCGCCGTACCCGAGACCGCACTTTGTGTCGTTCTTGCAACACAGTGCGTACGGCGCCCGGGCGCGCGTGGTCCGTCAGGCCAGGCCGGCCTCCTTCATCTGGCGCAGTTCCTTCTTCATCTCGGAGACCTCGTCACGAAGCCGGGCGGCGACCTCGAACTGGAGGTCGGCCGCGGCAGCCCGCATGCGCTCCGTCATCTGCTCGATCTGTTCGGCGAGCTCGGCCGCGGGGCGGTCGGTCGGGACGCCCCGCGCGGCCGAACCCTTGGCGGACTTGGCGGACTTGGCTCCCTTGGCCGCCTTGTCGCCAAGGGCGGGCACGGGTGCCTTGGTACCGCGGCCGTCCTTCTGCGCCCGGTAGCCCGAGCCGAGCAGTTGCTCGGTGTCGACCTCCTCGCGGGCGATCTGGGACACGATGTCGTTGATCTTCTTGCGGAGGGGCTGCGGGTCGATGCCGTTCGCCTTGTTGTAGGCGATCTGCTTCTCCCGGCGGCGGTTGGTCTCCTCGATCGCCCGCTCCATGCCGGGGGTGATCTTGTCGGCGTACATGTGGACCTGGCCGGAGACGTTGCGCGCCGCGCGGCCGATGGTCTGGATCAGCGAGGTACCGGACCGCAGGAAGCCCTCCTTGTCGGCGTCGAGGATGGCCACCAGGGACACCTCGGGGAGGTCGAGGCCCTCCCGCAGGAGGTTGATGCCGACCAGGACGTCGAACTCGCCGGCGCGCAGCTCGCGCAGGAGCTCGATGCGGCGCAGCGTGTCGACATCGCTGTGGAGGTAGCGCACCTGGATGCCGAGCTCCAGGAAGTAGTCGGTGAGGTCCTCGGCCATCTTCTTGGTGAGGGTGGTGACCAGGACGCGCTCGTCCTTGCCGACACGTGTCCGGATCTCGTGCACCAGGTCGTCGATCTGGCCCTCGGTGGGCTTGACGACGACCTCGGGGTCGACCAGGCCGGTGGGGCGGATGATCTGCTCGACGACGCCGTCACCGCGCGACAGCTCGTACTTGCCGGGCGTCGCCGACAGGTAGACGGTCTGTCCGATGCGCTCCTGGAACTCTTCCCACTTCAGGGGGCGGTTGTCGAGGGCGGAGGGCAGGCGGAAGCCGTGGTCGACGAGGGTGCGCTTGCGGGAGGCGTCGCCTTCGTACATGGCGCCGATCTGCGGGACGGTGACGTGGGACTCGTCGATGACGAGCAGGAAGTCGTCCGGGAAGTAGTCGAGCAGGGTGTTCGGCGGGGAGCCGGGCGAGCGGCCGTCGAAGTGCATCGAGTAGTTCTCCACGCCGGAGCAGGAGCCGATCTGGCGGAGCATCTCGATGTCGTAGGTGGTACGCATGCGCAGCCGCTGGGCCTCCAGGAGCTTGCCCTGCTTCTCCAGCTCCGCCAGGCGCTCGCCCAGCTCCTTCTCGATGTCGTTGACGGCCCGCTCCAGGCGCTCGGGGCCGGCGACGTAGTGGGAGGCCGGGAAGACGTACAGCTGCTCGTCGTCGCTGATGATCTCGCCGGTGACCGGGTGGAGCGTGGACAGTGCCTCGATCTCGTCGCCGAACATCTCGATGCGGACGGCGAGCTCCTCGTAGACGGGGAAGATCTCGATCGTGTCGCCGCGCACCCGGAAGGTGCCGCGGGTGAAGGCCATGTCGTTGCGCGTGTACTGGATGTCCACGAAGCGGCGCAGCAGCTCGTCCCGGTCGATCTCCTCGCCGACCCTGAGGGGGACCATGCGGTCCACGTACTCCTGCGGCGTACCGAGGCCGTAGATGCAGGAGACCGAGGCGACCACGATGACGTCCCGCCGGGTGAGCAGCGAGTTGGTCGCGGAGTGGCGCAGGCGCTCGACCTCCTCGTTGATCGAGGAGTCCTTCTCGATGTAGGTGTCCGACTGCGGAACGTACGCCTCGGGCTGGTAGTAGTCGTAGTACGAGACGAAGTATTCGACGGCGTTGTTCGGCAGCAGCTCGCGGAACTCGTTCGCCAGCTGGGCGGCCAGCGTCTTGTTCGGCGCCATCACGAGCGTGGGGCGCTGAAGCTTCTCGATCATCCACGCGGTGGTGGCGGACTTGCCGGTGCCGGTCGCGCCCAGGAGGACGACGTCCTTCTCGCCGGCCTCGATGCGCTTGGCCAGCTCGGCGATGGCCGCCGGCTGGTCGCCGCTGGGCTGGTAGGGGCTGACGACCTCGAAGGGCGCCACCGTGCGTTCGATCTGGGAAACGGGCCGCATGCCATCCACCGTACGACCCCCCACTGACAACGGGGTCCGGTCAGCGGTTCTGCGGGGTCCGGGGCTCGTGGTGGGCGATCCCGCGGCGGGTGCGGAGAGGGGTCCGGCGGGCGGGGCGGGGGACCTGGGCGTGGGCGGGAACGCCGGGCTTGTGCTCGGCGGGAGTCCAGTCGGGCTTGCCCATGACCATCAGCGGGTCGAAGAGGACGACGGCTCCCGCGAGGCAGAGGAAGGAGAGGGGACCGATCAGCATCGGGGCGAGCAGGCCGGCGGGTGAGTCGCCCTGGGTCGGCGCGCCGGTGGCGTGCAGGTGGACGCTGACGGCGGCCATGCCCGTGTAGTGCATGCCGGAGACGGCCAGCCCCATGACGAGGCCGGCGCCGACGCTCCACAGGAGGCCCCTGACCTGGCCCGCGGCCCACAGGGCGGCGGTGGCGGCGGCCATGGCTATGGCGACGGAGGCGGCGACGGTGAGCGTGTCGTACTCCAGTTTGCCGTCGAGTTGCAGGCCGGCCATGCCCAGGTAGTGCATCGAGGCGATACCCAGGCCGGTGATCGTGCCCCCGGTGAACAGCGCGGTCCCGGTCGCGCCCCGGTAGCCGACGATGAAGATCCCCACGCCGACCATGACGATGGCCACGGCCAGGCTGGCGTAGGTGATCGGTTTGTCGTAGTGGATCGGGGCGTCCGCGACGGTGAAGCCCATCATCGCGATGAAGTGCATGGTCCAGATGCCGGAGCCGATCGCCGCGGAGGCCAGGGCGAGCCATCCGGGGCGCCAGGAGTGGGCGACGAGGAGGGCTCTGGTGGTGCACCGCAGTCCCAGTGCGCCACCGAGGCAGGCCATCACGTAGGCCACCAGCGGTGTGACGAGTCCGTAGTTGAATCCGTCGACCGTGCCGTGCATGCGCGGTTGCCCTTCCGCCCTGTTGCTGGATGTCCTTGAAACGCGCACCCCTCCCCGGACGGCGCGAGTGGCCGGGGGTGACGCAGAGAGTATGACTGCCACCGGAATGGTCGAACGATTTTCCGGCAAAGAAACACGCCCCTGCCCCACATGTGCGGCATAAGTGAGGGGCCCGGGCTTCTCCTGTCGTTCGCGTGGCCGTCGTGCGTTCCTCCGCCGTGGAGTGTCTGCTGCGAGAGTGATCTGTACGTGACCGCCCGAACGCGAGGAGTGCGCATGTACGCGCGCGTAGTTGCCGCCACGACGACCGCGCTGGTGGGCGCCGTCGTCCTGCTGCTGTCCGTCCACGACGCGCGGGGCGTCGGCGCCCGGCCGGAGGTGATCGCCCACCGGGGCGCGTCCGCCGCGGCTCCCGAGAACACCCTGGCCGCCGTCGACGCGGCGGCCGGCATGGGCGTCCGCTGGGTGGAGAACGACGTCCAGCGCACGAAGGACGGCGAACTCGTGGTGGTCCACGACGACAGCCTCCGCAGGACGACCGATGTCGAGGAGGTCTTCCCGGAGCGCGCCCCCTGGCAGGTGAAGGATTTCACCGCGGCCGAGATCGCGCGGCTCGACGCGGGCAGCTGGTTCGGTTCCGCGTACGCGGGCGCGCGCGTGCCGACGCTGACAGAGTTCGTCCGCCGTGTCGAGCGTCACCGTCAGAGCCTGCTGCTGGAGATCAAGAACCCTCAGCTGTATCCGGGGATCGAGCGGGACACTCTCAAGGTGCTGGGCAACGAGGGGTGGCTGGACCGGCGACACCTGGACGGCCGGCTGGTCGTCCAGAGCTTCAGTGCCGGGAGTCTGCAGGCCGTCCACGATCTGAAGCCGGCGGTCACCACCGGGCTGCTGGGCCGGCCCTCGGTCGCGGACCTGTCCGACCACGCGCGGTTCGCCGACCTGATCAACCCCTCGTACACGTCTCTCTCCCAGGACTACGTGTCCGCCGTGCACGCGGTCACGGGTCCGCACGGCAAGCCGCTGGGGGTCTTCGTGTGGACCGTCGACGACGCCTCCGTCGCCCGCGTCGTGGCCGGATACGGCGTCGACGGCATCATCACGAACCGGCCCGACGTGGTCCAACAGGCACTGCCGCACCCCTGACGTCCCCCGCCGCCCTCCGCTCCCGGTGCGACCGTCCGGGGCGTTGTCAGTGGCGGGCCGTACGGTGGGGGCATGAACAGCCATGGGCAGTACGAGCAGCAGGTCGTGTGGGCCGTCGTCGGTACCGACATCGGTCCGCTGCTGCTGGCCGCGACCCGCGAGGGCCTGGTCAACGTCGTGTTCCACGCCACCGAGGCGGTGCGTGACAAGGCGCTCGGCCGCCTCGCTGCCCGGCTGGGCACCGAGCCGGCCGAGGCGCCCGGTTCCCCCCTGCTCGCCGAGGTGATACGTCAGGTCGAGGACTACTTCGCGGGTTCCCGGCGCGCCTTCGAACTGCCCCTGGACTGGTCGCTGATCTCCGGCTTCAACCGGCAGGTCCTGCACGAACTCGCCTCCGGCGTCCCGTACGGGGCGGTCGTCGGCTACGGCGAGCTGGCGAAGCGGGTGGGCCAGCCGGGGGCCGCGCAGGCGGTGGGGATGGCGATGGGCGCCAACCCCCTGCCGGTGGTCGTGCCCTGCCATCGGGTCGTGGAGAGCGACGGCGGGATCGGCGGCTTCGGGGGCGGTCTGGAGGCGAAGCGGAAGCTGCTCGCCCTGGAAGGCGTACTGCCGGAGCCGCTCTTCTGAGCCGGGCGGAGCCTGCGGTCCGGCGGTCCCTGACGGCCGGGCGGCGCCCCTGACGGCCGGCGGCCCACGGCGGCTGGCGGTCGGCGGCCGGGCCGGTCATGCGAGTGGCAGGCGTGGTGTGCGCGGCAGGCCGGGCGCGGGTCGGTGGAGGTGGCGGGGCGGTGACTGTGGCGGGGCAGTGGAGGTCGCGGGGCAGTGGAGGTGGCGGGCGTGGCACCGGGGGTGTCAGTCGTAGTGCCGTGCCTCGATGACGTTGCCGTCCGGATCACGGAAGTAGAAGCTGCGGGTCGCGTCGCCTCGGGCGCCGAAGGAACCGTGCGAGATCTCCGACGACGGGACGGCGTGGTCGGCCAGGCGGGTGCCGAGCGCGTCGAAGGCCGCCCGGGAAAGGGCGAGGCAGATGTGGTTCACGGGGTGTCCGGCACTGTCCGCGGACCCGGGCAGCATGGTCATGCGTTCCGCCGCTGTCCGGGGCATGAGATCGAGAAGCGCCTCGTCGTTGACGCGGACGGACGGGAACGGCACCTCGCCCGCCGCGAACTCGGCGACGCGCACGGTTTCCAGCCCGACGGTCCTGTCGTAGAAGTCGGCTGACGCGAGCGGGTCGCGCACCCATAGGACGACGTGGTCGAGGCGTGTCGTGTTGTCCGTCATGCCTTCAGGCTCGTGTCGTTCCCCAGCGGGCGCAAGGGTTTGACCGGGTGCGCCGCCCGCCAGGAATGAGGGAAGACCGACGGACAGGAGGCGGGCACGTGGTGCTGGTGGTGTCGGAAGAGGTGCGGGAGGCGGTCGACGCGCGTCGACCCGTGGTGGCCCTGGAGTCCACGATCATCGCCCACGGGCTGCCCCGTCCGCGCAATCTGCAGGTGGCGCTGGAGCTGGAGGCGGTCGTACGCGCGGAGGGTGCCGTACCGGCGACGATCGCCGTACTGGACGGGCGGCCCCACGTCGGCCTGGACAAGGAACAGCTGGAACGGGTCGCCAACGAGGACGGGATCCGCAAGCTGGGCCACCGCGACCTGCCGCTCGCGGTCGCCCTGGGCGCGAGCGGGGCGACCACGGTGTCGGCTACCGCGCTGCTGGCGGCGTCGGCGGGTGTACGGGTGTTCGCCACGGGCGGGCTCGGCGGGGTGCACCGGGAGTGGACGACGACCCAGGACGAGTCGGCCGACCTTGGGTTGCTGGCGCGCACGCGGATCACCGTGGTGTGTGCCGGGGTGAAGTCGATCCTCGACGTTCCGGCGACCCTGCAACGGCTGGAGACGCTGGGCGTCGCCGTGGCCGGGTACGGCACGGACCGCTTCCCCGGCTTCTACCTCTCCGACTCGGGCCATCCCGTGGACTGGACGCTGCACAGTCCGCACCAAGTGGCGAATGTGATGCGTGCTCAGGACACGCTGATCGAACCGGAGTCGGCGCTGATTGTCGCCAATCCGGTCCCTGAGGAGCAGCAGTTGGATCCGGAGCTGCACGCGCGTGTGCTCGCCGCCGCGCTGCAAGCGTGCGAGGAGGAGGGCGTGACCGGTCAGGCCGTGACGCCGTTCCTGCTCGACTACCTGGTCCGGCACACCGACGGCGCGTCCCTGAGGGCCAATCTGGCAGCGGTGCGCGGCAACGTGCGGCTGGCGGGGCGGATCGCCGCTGCGTGGGCGGGGGCGTGAGCGAGGGTGCCCGCGCGGTGGGTCCGGGGGCGCGGAGAGGGGCGTTGCTGGTCGTCGGGGATGTCGTGACGGACGTCGTGGCGCGGCACCGGGGGCCGCTGGCGTCGGGGACGGACACCGCGGCGGTGATCCGGACGCTGCCGGGCGGGGCGGGGGCCAACGTGGCCTGCTGGGCCGCGCATTGGGGTTGTTCGGACGTACGACTGCTCGGGCGGGTGGGTGCGGACGCGGTGGACTGGCACGAACGGGAGCTGGTCGGCTGTGGGGTGCGGCCCCGGCTCGTCGTCGACCCCGAGGCGTCGACCGGGACGGTGATCTGCCTGGTCGACACGGGGGCCGCGGCCGAGCGGACGTTCCTCACCGACAGTGGCGCATCCCTGCGGCTCGGACCCGGCGACTGGTCGGACTCCCTGCTCGACGGGGTGGGCCGACTGCATCTATCGGGTTACCTGCTGTTCTCCGCGTCCGGGCGCGCGCTGGTGAAGACGGCGACGGCCTCGGCACGCGCGCGTGGGGTGCCGGTGAGCCTCGATCCGGCGTCGGCCGGGTTCCTGACGGAGCTGGGTGCGGAACGCTTCCTCGGGCTCGTCAAGGGGGTGGACGTGCTGCTGCCCAGTCGCGACGAGGCGTGTCTGCTCACCGGGTGGCCCGACGGAGCGGACGCGGCGGCCGAACTGAGCCGTCACGTTCCGCTGGTGGTGGCCAAGCAGGGGGCTGACGGCGCACTGGTCGCCCGCGACGGCGCCGTCACCGCCCGCGTCCCCGCCGTCCCCGCGACACCCCGGGACACCACGGGAGCCGGTGATGCCTTCACCGGCGCGTTTCTCGCCGCCCTGCTCGTGGGCGCCGAGCCCGGCGACGCGGCGGCCGAGGGATGCCGGGCGGGCGCGCGGGCGGTGGAGCGGGTGGGCGGCAGACCTCCTGCGCGCGGCGACGACCGCGAACCGGCCTCGGCGGCAGGCCCTCTGACACGCCTTCCGGCAGGTCCTTCGGCAGGCCCTCCGGCAGGTCTTCCAGCACATCTTCCAGGAGGCCCTCCGGCAGGTCTTCCGACAGGCCCTTCGGCAGGTCTTCCCCCGCCGGACGGGGCGGGCAGAGCGACGACGGCACGGGTGGCCACGGGTGATGGCACGATCGATGACGCGGTAGAGAGGGCGGACACCAGCCCCGCCGGATGAGACGTCGGCCCCCAGGCGTGGCCACACGGACTGACTCGTCGGCCATCGGCCCCGGCTACGCGCGGCTGCGATGTCGACGGTGAGGCCCGGCCACGCCTGTCGGCCACGCCGGCTGGCAGACCGGTGGGAGCGACGGGGTGTGCCGTCGTCCGACACGCGTGGCCGCGCCGGCCGCCTACCCCTTCCTCCCCCACGCCGAGATCATCGGCGCGGTCGCCAGATCCATGGCTCCGGCGGCGACGTTGGCCAGGTGTCGGTCGATCTCCTCGTCGGTCGCGAGGCGGGTGGCGACGAGGTCCGCGCGGATCTGACGGACCGTCGCGGATTCCAGGGCGGCGCAGGCGGGTGAGGTGACCGGGAAGTAGGCGTCGGCCTCGACCCGGCGCAGTCCGGCCTCGCGCAGCAGGCGTGGGAGTCTGCGGCCGTAGGAGAGGTCGGCGCCCCGGTCGGCCAGGAGCTTGCGGAAGCCGTTCCGCAGCCGGTTCGCCAGTTGTTGTTCGGGACCGTGTTCGTCGGGGCAGAGCAAGGGCTGCAGGGCGGGGTCCGCGTCCTCGACCAGGAGCCGTCCGCCGGGGCGCAGGGCCCTGACCATCGACCGCAGGGCCCGGTCCCGGTCCGGTACGTGAACCAGCACGAGCCGGGCGTGCACCAGGTCGAAGCCCTCCCCCGGCGGCTCGTCGACCGCCACGTCGTGGACGCGAACCTGCACCGGCTGGCGGGCGACCGGGGTCAGCCGCGAGATGTCGATGTCTGTCGCGACGATCTTGCCGGTCGGCCCGACCTTCTTCGCCAGCCAGGACACCACGGAGGTGCCGCCCGCGCCGACCTCCCAGCAGCGCCAGCCGGGCCCGACACCGAGGCCTTCGAGATGGCGGAACGTCGTGGGGTCGAAGAGGTCGGCAAAGGCGTCGAAGCGTTCGCCCGCCTCGGTCCGCCGGTTGTCGAGGAGGTACCCGTCGGTTCGCGTCATACGTCGATCATCCCAGTTGCCCGGCTTGTCCGAGGCGGTCGACGCGGCCGGTGCGCACGGGCCCGGGGACGGCCGGCCGAGGGCGTGAAGGGACGGCGGGGGGTGCGGAAAAGGGGGCGCGGCAGGGATGGCAACCCCTGTCGCGGGCAGACCCACGTCAGGTTGTCCACAGGCGGGAACAAAGCGGAACGCCCCCTTCCCACAGGCTTCCCCGTGGTCTGCTCGGGCCTGGCAGACTGGCCCGCCAGGGCGCAGGGAAACGCGCCACGGGGAGACGTACGCGAGGAGATCCAGATGACCATGGCGGGGAATCTTCGGAAGGTGACCGGACTGGGAACGGTCGGTGGCCTGCGGAAGATGGCACGGCTGGCTCGGCGGCGCACACGGGTCGACCTGAGCCATCCCGCCCGCTCCCCGCTGGGTTCCTCGGTGGTGAACTGCGTGTCGTACCAGGACGGAGCCCGGGCTCCGGTCGGCGGCGACCTCGTCGACACCGTGGAACGCGTCCGCAAGAGCGGCCACGGCTTCGTCTGGCTCGGTCTGCACGAGCCGACGAACGAGGAGTTCGCGGGCATCGCCGACCTGTTCGACCTCCATCCACTCGCGGCCGAGGACGCCGTCGAGGCCCACCAGCGTCCCAAGGTGGAGCGGTACGGCGAGACGCTGTTCGCGGTCTTCAAGACGGTCTGCTACGTCGAACACGAGCAGCTCACGGCGACCAGCGAGGTGGTCGACACCGGCGAGATCATGGTGTTCGTCGGCCGGGACTTCGTCATCTCGGTGCGGCACGGACGGCACGGTTCGCTCGGACCGCTGCGTGAGGAACTGGAGGCCGACCCCGCCCAGCTCGCCAAGGGGCCCTCCTCGGTGCTGCACGCGATCGCCGACCATGTCGTCGACGACTACCTCAGCGTCATCGACGCCGTGCAGGAGGACATCGACCAGGTGGAGATGGAGGTCTTCGCCCAGCAGGGCGCGCGGGTGGACCCGGGGCGCATCTACCAGCTCAAGCGCGAGCTCCTGGAGCTGAAGCGGGCGGTGGTGCCGCTCGGCCGGCCACTGCTGGACCTCGCCGACCGGCCGGTGCGGGTGGTCGACCCGGAGATACAGGCCTACTTCCGGGACGTCTCCGACCACCTGATGCGTGCCACGGAGCAGATCGCCGCGTTCGACGAACTCCTCAACTCGATCCTCCAGGCGCACCTCGCGCAGGTCACGGTCGCCCAGAACGAGGACATGCGGAAGATCACCGCGTGGGCGGCGATCGTCGCCGTGCCGACGATGGTCTGCGGGGTGTACGGCATGAACTTCGACCACATGCCGGAGCTCCACTGGCGATACGGCTACGGCATGGTCATCGCCGTGATATCCCTCGCCTGCCTGGCCCTGTACCGGGGCTTCCGGCGCAACGGCTGGCTCTGAGGCCCCGGCTCGCCTGCTCCGCTCACCCGTTCCACGCCGGATGCCGGGGATCGTCGGCGCGGACGAGGATGTCGGCCGTGGCCGCGGGATCGGTCTCCTGGGCGTAGCGCTCGAAAGCGGGCAGCGTCCAGTGCTCACCCTCCGGAGTGCGGCGGCGCAGCGCGGCCGGGGAGAGGAGGACATGGACGGTCAGGTCGAACGGAAACCAGTGGCGCAGCAGGAGGGGGCCATGCAGCAACATGACTCCACTGGGAGGGAGTTGGACGTAGGAACTGCGGGTGGCGCGATCGGTGACGGGATCGCGGAGGTCGGGCAGGATCCGGCCGTCGCCCCCCGGATCGAGAGGGCCGAACACCTCACGCCACAGGGCACCGGTGTCGAACCAGCCGTCGAGGTAGGCCTCCACGTCGTGGCGTCCGTGTTCCAGACGGAGGGAAGCGGGCCGCAGGAATCCGTGGGTGTCGACGACACGGGAGGAGCGGCCGCGTACGCGCAGCGCCTCGGCGACGCGTTCGGCGAGGTCACCGGGGCGGGCTGCCGGGGCGCCGTCGAAGGCGACCCGCGGCCAGGGACTGCCGTCGGCCGGGGTCAGGTCGCGCAGCCGCTCGGCGAGGGTATCGCCGAGCCGTTCCCAGGTGATCGCTTCGAATCGCACACGGCCCATGATGCGCCAGACACCGGCCAGGCCGCGTCGCGCTCGGGGGCACCGCAGACCACACACGGATGCGGGCAGTGGAAGGGAGAAGGAAGGGGAGGGCGCGGTGGCGCGTAGCGCGTTGCGCGTGGCACAGGAGGAACGGGACAGGGGAACGGGAGGAGTGGGACAGGCGGGTGCCGGGAGGAGCGGGACAGGCGGGTGCCGGAGACGTGGGACAGGCGGGTGCCGGGAGGTCTG